>NZ_JARVHQ010000002.1:300000-463600 GCF_040459645.1 Bacillus cereus group sp. RP43 | reverse complement strand
AATCTCTCTCTTTTATGTTTGGATAGTACGAATATAATTTCTAATTTCAGCACGAATAGCCCTCCTTCTTTGATTTTTCAAAAAAGGAGAGCATGTAATTTTATATTGCATGAAGCAGCTGATCTACCGTGCATGGTGTTTCACTATTTTTACGGTAATAAGCTTCTAAGGAATGAAGAAAATCGATTAAATTAAAGTCTTTAGGAACTTCAATTACGCGGATTTTTTCCTTAGGCAATCTATCTATTTTTTCAATGAACAGTTCGCGAATATCACTTGGAATATGATGTTCTTTATGGCCATGAGATTTTAATAATTCACGAACTTTAATTTCTAATGCAATATATGCGTTAACATTTACTCCTTGCTCAAAAGCATACTTCCTAAATAGTGTTTCTTCTTGATACTGCATATAATTACGATGGTATGCTTCTTCAGTCACAGGAACCGCATATGTAGCATGAAGAAGGTCGTGCGCTTTACAGAATAACTTCTTAACATTTTGTAATGAATATATAGCGAAGTGAGTACCAAATTTAAATACCGCATCTTCTTGTTTCTCTCTCGGCACATTATGTGTAATCAGAGAATAAATACCTGTTTTAGCAGCCGTATCTAATACGCGATATTGAGAAGACTGCTTTAATAATTTGCTTAGTGTATAAACAAGATTTTTAGGGAAACCCTCTTGTCTATCAATCATTTCACGTAATCCACGAATCACTTGGCGGATTTGACGATGACAGGAATGTTTTAAGACATTTACAAATTGGTTTATATCTTTTGTAAATTCTGCAATATTCATTTCAACTAATGATTCTTCAATGAACTTAGCTTTACGTTTATATGTAAGTCTTGGTGTAAATGGATCGCGATACTCTTCCCCTACTTCCTTATTACACAGGAAATCAGGGTGTACAGATAAATGCAGTGTTGTATACTGCTTTTTATTCTTTTTCCCTTTTTCTAATTTGCAAATTTTAAACAAAGAAGATCCAGTAGCAGTAGATTTAGTTGTTAATTCAGCCATTACAGAACGTATCTGATGTGGGTATTTCTTATGTAAGAAGCGATACATACCGCCAAAATGAGTCTGTTGCCCTTGTTCATCAAATTTGTATAGTGAACGTTTCAAAGTAGTTTCTCGTTTTTGCTGCATTGCGATATCAATAAATAGCTTTTTAGCAGCAATGGATAAATCGAAGAACTCTTTTGTAAATACAATTGGGCTGATAAACGTGTAAGGATTCGCTTTATTCGTTTCCTTGTTCATAAAATCAGTTAATGTAATTTTATATTTACCACTGTACTCATTCTCAATTTCAATGATGTTGTGTAAGCTAAGCTTTTTCAACGCAACATAGAATTGTGAATGATGAATATGTGAAAATGCTTCTTTATAGTTTTTGTAGTCCTCCCAAAGCATGTGAATGGAAACATGAGAAAGTTCACCATAGGTATTACATTTTTTATGTAGAAATAGAAATACTTCTAGATCTGCATTAGTAATACCATATAGCTTATGCTTTCTACCATTTGCTTTAGTGAAGAGATTTTTCATTTGAAGTGAAAAAGATGGTTTGGCTTTTTCAACAAACCCTTCTTCATCTACAATTCGTTCCTCGTAAGACATTGAATTTACGATATCTTCTAGATATGTATCTTTAAAGCTATAGTATTTGCCTTCTAAAGCTTCCACTAATTTTTGCCATGCTTTAATTGTTACTAATACTGGAGTTGTTGTTTCACCATTTAAACTACGTTTGTTCTTTATAACGAAAGGTTTAGCCATCTTTTTCACCTCCTCTTATTATGAGTTTCAGTTTTTACCTAAATAGGATATAAAAATTCAATTTTGATTATATCAAATCGAATCTTGGTGAAATGTGTCTCTTTAAGAGGAAAATCAAAAATGTGAAACGCCGCCTTAGCCTTAGAGGCACAAGGGATTCAACGTTTCACAAAAAAAATCTTTTGGCCACCATAAAGCTATAAGGTATTTTGAATATGAAACGTATCTGAAATTAATGAAACAGCACCTAAACCTTGATATAATAGGTTTTTTAGTGCTTTTGGTTAAAAGTTGTTGCCACCATATAGCTATAACGTTTCATGTTTTGAAATGACTAAATAATGTGTAGAATTCATTCATAAATGTTGTTGTATAGCGTTTTCATGTTAATTTACGTCAAGGGACTATTGCCATCATATAGCTATATACGTTTCATGTTTTTTTTAGATTGTTGCCATCATAAAGCTATGCCGTTTCATGTTTGAAATCAATGTTTCATTGCGCTTGAAATGTACCTAAACCCTTGTTACATATGGATTCATAGGTTTTTTTTAAAAAAAGTTGTTGCCATCATATAGCTATAGCATTTCATTGGAATTTTTTAGTTTTTTTGAAGAATGGCTTTATACCAATGTTTAGCACTAATTTAAATAAAAAATATTTTTTTTATATGAACAGATTTTAGTGCGTTTATGTTTCAGATTTAAAGAGTTGTTGCCACCATATAGCTATAACGTTTCAAGTTCTAAGGAGTACTTGCCACAATGTAGCTATGATGTTTCATAAAAGTAAAGATATTCGTGCTCATATATGGAATAACGTTAATTCTTGTTAAATGAAATCCAAAAATTCATTGGTATTTCTTGTTCAGAATATACTTGCCATCATAAAGCTAAAGCATTTTAAGTTTTCAATAGTAACTGCCACAATGCAGCTATGGTGTTTCATAAAAGTAAAGGTATTCGTGCTGATATATGGAATAGCGTTAATTCTTGTTAAATGAAATTAAAAAATTCATTGGTATTTCTTGTTCAGAATATACTTGCCATCATAAAGCTAAAGCGTTTCAAGTTTTCAATAGTAACTGCCACAATGCAGCTATAATGTTTCATAAAAGTAGAGGTATCTGTGTCGAAGTATGAAATAACGTTAATGCTTGTGAAGTGGAAATCAACAGTTTATTGGTATTTTTTGTTTCGAATATACTTGCCACTATAAAGCTAAAACGTTTCAAGTTCTAAGGAGTACTTGCCACAATGTAGCTATGACGTTTCATAAAAGTAAGGGTATTTGTATCATTGTATAGAATGATGCGAATAATTTTTTAGATGAAACCAGCAAATCATCGATGTTTCTTGGTAAGAAAGTAATTGTTATCATAACGCTATAATGTTTTATTTCATTTGTAAGAAAAGGGACAATTACGTTTCACTTTAAAAGTATGATTTACACAATTTAATACCAAATGGGTTTCCCGCATGGAGATTGTAGTGTAAAGTAGTAATTTTACAAATAAGTACAGTCTTATATAATACAAGTACAAGAATGTTTACTTGATAGGACAAATACTGTTCGATAAATCATTTCTCGATATAGATTATTCTGATAACGTTTCAACTTATATGCTATGTTGCCACCATATAGCTATAACGTCTCAAGTTCTATAATTTATAATTCTAATTGGTGGGAACTTAGTAAGGAGGTTTTTGAATATGGAGAAAGTATTAGTGTTGTTTAGCGATGCCCTTTTACTTGCTGCACCAATGTATGAAAAGAACACGCAGCTATGGGAAAAGTGGAATAGATATTATGAGGAAGTACAGGGAAATCATGACAAAGTAGTAACTTCAGCTAATATATCCCCTTCATTTTCAGCTCTTGTCTCTTGGTTAGGCCAGAAACAAGAACAAGGGATTTCATTATTGCATATATACGCAAATCTAGATAAATATAAAATTGAGATTCGAAATGTACTCGATAAAATAATAGAGCAAGAATTTGGAGGTACGTCTGAAGAAGTTGAAACGTCTATAATATCTAATACAACCGATGAAAAGTTAAAAGAGCATTCAATTGATCTACAAGAGGATTACTATCCTGTAAGTAATGATGCGGTATATTATCAACTACGAGATGGTATAGCCAAGAATCACTTTGAAGAAGATGAAGTAGGAGCAGTATCTGTTTTACCATTAGAAACTAAAAATACAAGCGGAGTTGCTCAGCTATCATCACACAAGGATGAAGATTTAAGGCTAGTAAACACCAATGAAGCAGAAAGATGGTCAATACTAGTCGATGGTGTTATTAGTAACATGGATGATCTTACCGCAGACTGTTTAGATACAATTACAATACAGTGGTTGAATCAAGCGAAATCTCCAGATGATTTTATTGATTTCAGCTATGAAAATGTACTAGATATGTGTAATATTCCAAAAGCATCAGCAAATGGTATAGAGTATTATCGTGCAGAAGATAAAATTAAAATTGCACAACGTATAGCTGCTTTGGCGAGTATCTTTATTTATTTAAATGACGATAATGAAGTCGTGGTTTTAAATGATCGTGCAGAAACTGGTGAGCAATTTGAAATGAAACGTGAAATAATTAAAAGACTTTTCGTTTTAGATTCTGTAGTTCTTTGGAGAGATAAAAATACCAATGATTACGTAGGTATTGAATCTTGTAGAATAAAGCCAGGTAGCTTTTTGTCGATGTATTTATACGGATCTAGTAGCACAACAGCGTTATTATCTAAAAAAGCATTGGAGTATAATAGTTATCGACACAAATTCCACAAGCGACTAATTCGCTATTTATCTTGGCAATGGAGAATTCGACAACAGTACAGTAATTTAAAAAGACCATATTCAATTGATGGAGAAAAAGGACTATTGTCTGTTATGGGGATTAATATAGCTAAGGGACGCCCCCACCGTATTCGTGAGCAATTAGAAAATGTATTAATAGATTTAGAAAAAGAAAAAGTTATTTCACATTGGGAGTACGCTGAGGAAATTGATGAATCAAGAATTGGAGAACGGAACTGGTTTAAGAATTATTACTCAAAATTAGGAATCATCATTTTACCACCAAAAGAGTTAATGGATAATATCGGGAGTTTGGCAAAGAAAAAGGTAATTGATACTCCGGATAAGAAAGAAAATAATGTGATTATAAATACGATAGCTCATAGTACAGTAAGTACTGAGGAGCTAATTAGAGAGAAAATTATGCACCAACATATGCATCAAAATAGAACAATGCGCGAAATAGCAGATGAGTTAGGCTTATCCCCTGCTACACTATCGAGATTCTGTAATAAGAAAATGAAACGGATTTCAAACAGTGTTAATGATAAGTTAACAAAATGGTATGAAAGACAAATGATAATCGAGTCTATGTAAGCAAAAGGAGGAAACCACTTTGAAAATGGTTTCCTCTTTTTTAATGAATCTTATTGACGGAAAATTCAAACACGTTATATAATTTTTGGTATTACCAATATCTTTAACATGTATTACCAAAAAATAAAGGAGACGATGGCTTGAAAGAAAAGGAACGCTCTTCAGATAAAATTGAGAATGAATTAATTAGATCCATATTGGCTGGTGGTTATTCTGTAGGAAGTACTTTACCGCCGGAAAGAGAGCTTGCGAAAGAATTTGGTGTTGGTCGCCCAACTATTCGGGAGGCGCTTCAACGTTTAGAAAGGAGTGGATGGATAACAGGAAGAAAAGGAATGCCAGCGATTATTAATGATTATTGGAGCAATGGGAATCTAACGACACTTATTAATATTGTTGAGAATCATCATACCATTACAGATGAATTTATTATGTATTTATTAGAATTTAGAAGTTCGTTGACTCCGACTTATATTCGTGATGCTGTTACGTTTAATCAACCTAAAGTGGTTGCTCTCCTTGCCAATCTTGAGCAGCTTGAAGATAGTGCAGAAAGCTATGCAGCATTTGATTGGTATTTGCAAAAAAGGTGTGCTGGGCTTGCTGCCAATCCGATCTTTCTACTCATTTTAAATAGCTTCGATTCCATTTATGTAGATATGGCGAAAAGATATTTTTCTGTAAAAGATCATCGTGGGTTGTCCTTCAACTATTATCACGACTTATTAAAAGCTGTATTAAAGGGAGATGCAATTGAAGCGGAAAGATTGTGTAAGACAACATTGGAGAAAAGCTTGGCTCTCTGGAAAGATAGAAAAAAATAAAGAAAGCTGGAGGCGTGATAAATGAAACTAAAATATTTTAAAGAATATTTTTCCTATCCTGATATTTTGATCATGAGCTGTCTTTTCCTCGCTAGTTTTGGATTTATGATTTTACATTTAACCTCTATCGGAATTTGGGGTGCTTTTATTTTGGGAATGATTATGTATTCCTTAGCTGAGTACGCTACTCACAGGTTTATTTTTCATCTAAAGCCACCAAAGAATGCATTCTTATTAAAAATGCTTAAGCGCCTACATTATGATCACCATACAAATCCGAATGAATTACATTTATTATTTTTACCCTTATGGTACAGTGTGCCAAACATTGCAATTTCAGGAGCGATTTTTTATTTTCTTTCATCCAGCTTTGTCATGACAAACGCATTTATTGCAGGTATTATGCTCTTTTTATTATTTTATGAGTGGAAGCATTATATCGCGCATCGCCCCCTTCAACCAATATCACCATGGGGGCGATGGATGAAAAAGGTTCATTTATGGCATCACTTCAAAAATGAAAATTACTGGTATGGTGTCACGAACCCAGCCTATGATTTTCTCATGGGCACCTTTAAAGACCAAAAGGATGTTGACCAAAGTAAAACTGCTAAAAACCTAGAAAAACGTGGTGACCAGAAAATAGAATTATAAAAAATAATCCATTGTCATCATCCTGGAAATGTCGAATGGATTTTGTAGCTTCGACATTTCTCAGGGAGTGACAGGCATTTTTTCCTATTGAATAGTAAGCATGATAATAGATTGCTTAAGGCTCGTTTTAAAGTTTTTCTTACCGAAAAATGCACCCGCTTTTTTCTCTATTTCTCTTAGCATTGCTTCATTTTTCACGAAGTGTTTTGCCGATGCTATCTACAATCTGTATCGCGTTTGCCCCAGTGATTTCTTTAGCGACTCATTCCAGAAGAATCTTCGTATCAAAAGAAAATTTTCGCGCAAAGCTATGGCACCTGAAAATATTATTGCGGAGAAACTCGGAATATTCAGGCGTGAAAGCACGACGAATACAGCCCCTCATCATCTCTTTCATCTAGATACCTTTTTAACCAAATGGTGCAACGAGTATTAAAGTATACATCCCTTTCTTTATCATCTTTCCCTTGTATAATTACAGAATTTGTTAAAAAAGAAGAGGTGAGACTAACAGTATGCTTTCTCCAATAAATAAATCAATATTTCTTTTACTGACTCCCATTCATCACTAATAATATTGTAAAATATATTGTCTTGAATGGTTCCGTCTGCCTTTACTCTATGTTTACGAAAAGTTCCCTCTTTTGTTGCTCCTATTCGTTCAACAGCTTTTTGAGAACGTATATTCTCTACGCTAACTGAAAATTGGATACGATTTACTTTTAACTCTTCAAACTAAAACTTAATAACCATTGCTAGATTCACAGGTTCCAATGTACAAAATTAATCCATTTAACATTTCTTCACTTTCTGATGTAGCCTGATTCACTTTCTACTTTGTCAGCAATCACCCCTTCCCCTTTCTTGCCAGAATATACAACAGGTCCAATTTCTTGAGCAGAACTAATCGTCATCTAATGTATCTATTGCTTTGTTAAGTTGGTAGCTTACAGTAATATGTATAATTCAATTAGTAAATCTATACTTACACAAAAATATAATAAATTTAGTTAAATTTATTAACATTGACTCTATATGTTAATTATAAAGATGGTGTACATATGAGATTAACAAGTGAATGTATGGAGCCTAACACTTGAGATATTGAACTTGCAATTATGTGAGTTAATAACTGAAAGGAGAACTTATAACATGACATTGACAGATCTCCTTTATCAATGGTTTTAAATAGAAGAAAAATCGTTAATAAATCTAGTTGAATACGAAGGTCTCTTTATTAAACTAAAATGTTCATATCAAACCATATGATATGAACAGAGCAATGATTTTTGTATGTTTTATACACACTGTACATATACACTTTATATATAGAACTTATATATAAGTTCTATATAAATGAAATATGTTAAATATGTTGATATGAAATTGATATAGTAGCCACAAAACCTTTATTTTAAAGGGTTTATATATACGGCTTATATATAAAGTTTATGAATAGAGCGTATGGATGCTTTGTGAAGTTTTTTAACATGAAATGTTTGTAATTTGATATTTTTTATAAAGGATTATTCAAAAGAATGTCAAATTAAATATTAAATATATAGTTTTATAGAAGGTATTGTTAATTATATGAAACCTGAAATTGATATATATTATATACAGCGTGCATGTACGCTGTATAAATTCGTGTTTATATATCAACATTTTAACTAACTTTAATACTTGTACGCTTTATATGTAAGTTCTATATATAATCACTTGATATACGTCTTATATTAATGTAATATATTCGTAGGAATAATTAACCAACGTTTTAAGGGGGAGGAAACTTGAACGAGGTATTGAGCGAAAAGTATAAAGTAATTAAATTTCCTGCTGAAGTTGTGAACATGTTTGCAGACATTCTTGAAGAGGACGAAATACTTTATAATGTATTTCATTACATAGGATCTGAGGTAAATAAACAATACCAAGAGACGAAATATATGAGAGGCATCTCAATAAATGAAATAGTAGGTAATGTTGTAATTGATAGGAGAGTTAAGAAATTAAAGGGAAAATCATACTCATTAGAGGTTGAACGAACCAATATATCAAGAAGATCAGCTGAAGTAAGTGTTAGTACATTATCTTCAATGTCATTAATAACTGAAAAAATTATGCACCCTTATAAATTTTTAATCTCAACAATTAGAGGGCAGCAGGTGTTAATTGAACTTGGAAAACGTAAAGAAACGAATAGATAAGAAAAAGGAGAGATAAAATAATGGCGAAGAACTTTCTTAAAAACGAAGTAGCAGTAAAAATGACAATGGTTGGTTTTGGTCAGGCTGGAACTAGAATGGTAGATAAATTTGCTGAATATAAGCATACGGATGGAACATCTGTGTACAACTGTCTTGCCCTAAATAGTAACGATGGTGATTTAGCCGAATTAAAAAATGTGCCTAAAAGTAACCAAGTATCACTAAAATTAGGCGGACTAGGGAAGAATCCAGAACGTGCTGTAAGAGTACTAGAATCGAATGATGAAGCGAAAGAAAAGTTAAAAGAATTCATCACAGAGCGTGTAAGACCAACAGATGAATTGGTACTATTTTTTGCTGGTTTAGGCGGTGGAACAGGTACTTCTACAATCATTAAAGCAATTGAAGAATTCTCGGCTTTTCATAATAAACCTATAATCGCTGAAGAACTTAAAAGTATGGCAATGAAAATTCCTAGAGAGGAATTAATAGCAAATCAACAAAAGTATGCAAAAATTGCATTCAACAATGCAATTGAACGTAAAGATTTTATTAAAATGGGTATTGTTGTAACACTGCCTGTAAGAGCTGATGGGCCTGATGTACTAAGACAAGTAAATAAATTCTCTCAAGAGATTTGGAAGTTAGCAAATGACCCAGCAAAAGGTGTTGCATTCGTTGTTTTCGCAGATAACCAACATTTCTATGATGAATTTAAGGGATTAAACGAAAATGAGAAAAAAGGTATTGCTAATTCACGAGACTATGCAAATCAGCGCATTGGTGAAATCATCCATGAATTAAATACAGCTTCTAATGGCGCAGGAACATCTGTTATTTTAGATTCACAGGACTTTAAACGTATTTTATTAGAGAAAACTGGTTGTCTAGTTATTAATAAAATTTCTCGCAATATGAATCAAATTGAAAATAGTAAAGAAATAGTAGATATGTTCTCAGAATCGTTGAAAGGAAGCTCTTTCCACCATCCTATAGAATTAGTGAAAAAGAACGATGATGGTGAGTTGGAGGCCTCTAAGGTGCATCATTTTGGAATGCTTGCAATTCTAGACGAACAAAAGAATATTGATGATTCATTTATGGATGATGCAAAAGTAGAAGTTACGAATACATTACCAATCAACGGTACGGTATTTAATGGGTATTTAATTAGTAAAAATGATTTTATGGGCAGTGTGTATACGTTCTATAAAACTGATGCATTACCGTCCCGTTTGTCTAAGGGGTTAGTTGAAGAATTCAATGAATTTAAAGAGAAGCAAAATCAAATTCAGTTTAAAAAATCCCAAATTAGTACAATTGAAATGCAAGATCAAGACGATGATTTCAGTATTAATTTCGGTGATTACATCGATATGGGAACAAGTAATGAGGAACCATCAGCAGATGCTGAGAATGATGAAGAATTAGCTGCATTTATGGATCCAGACAAAATGTTTGGTACATCAAAATAAAAAAAAGAGGCCTGGGATTATCCCGGGCCTCTTTTTTATTCGGATGTCATAATAGATTTCATATACTCTATCATATTTTCGTTTAAATAATTCTCTATAAATAGGTGTTTTTTTGCTAAATCTTCCTCTTTTTTAAACCAACCAACTTTTTTCATGCGCTCTTCCTCAGGTTTTTCATTCCAGAGTTTTTCAGCTTGTCTTCTTAATTCTTTACGAGCTCTATGTTCAATTATTATGTTATCCAGTCTTTCTTGTCTTTGACGTTCTTTCATAGCAATTGGATCTTCAGGCTGAGGTAACGCTTTTAATACATTTTCAAATTTCTCTTGAAATTGTATCTCGATGTTTTGTAAATGTGCTTGAACCTTTTGTTCCACCAATTTTTCGATTGTCTCAGCTGCGTCCTGAAAATCAAATTGAGATAATATTTCGTTAGAGTGGTTTTCAGGAGATACTGGCCTTAGTTCGAATTGATGCGGTAAAAGTTCAATTATGGCATCTAATGACCACTTTTCATCCCTTTTCTGCTTTATGAAAAGAGCTATATTTAAATCTAATGAATTATATAGCTTTTCATTTGTATTATTGGTTCTAAGAGTCCCATGCAACCCCTTCTCTTCTAACGTATTAAACCAATTATAAACAGTATTATGGTGTCTACCTACTAACTTAGAAAACTCTGTTATTCGCCAGGCCTTTTCAAAAGCGTCTTCGTGTAATGAGTTCTCATCATCTACCATGGTTTGTTCTGAGTGATTTTCCTGCTTAATCATAGTATTACCTCCTTAGCAGTATGTAATTTCGCTGATAAATGACATTAACATGAAATGTGAGATTGATATGTTAAGTGTTTTTCGACGGTACTAATAGGAATCCCTTTCTTATCTGAAATTAACATGAAAGATAAGATTAACATGTTATATTCAAAGTGTTAACAAGACATTAACAAATCGTTATCTATCTTCGCTAAATATTGATGTTTTGTTAACGGGGACTTGAAATGCATCAATGTTATATAGGATTAATGAGGTACCTTTGTCACCCATATCCTTATAAATGGTTGCTATGAGATTGACAGTTTTATTCACATAACATTAATGATAAGTAAATATAACCGATTTGTAAATAAATTATGAGGATATAGCATTAAACTTTCAAAAAAAAGGTATAAATATGATTAAAAGGGTCCATATTATTAATAATTGTAGTATGAGCCTTTTCCATAGATAACACCTGAGAATATATAACGGATACCTGTTTGACTATTAGAGTGTAGTATCTCTTTTTAACTGATTCCAAGACTAGTAAAGTAATATAGGTTCATATGAGCGTTAAATTCTAATGGCTAGTCGAGTTATTGGCTATTAGTAGTTTGAAACACTACAAGGTCCCATTCGCTTTGTTGTTGAATAGCTGTAATGCTTAATTTCTAAGTGTTTGCGATAAAGAAAAAAGTTTTTATAGAAGGATCTATTCAGTCTCTAATTATAAGCAATAAAGACTGATGTGAATCTTGGTTTATTAACGCTTTTATTAATAAGGACATATGCCTATTGATGTTTTGTCGATGTCTTGTTATCACAATAATCAAGAATAGTTGATATGAGATTAACAATATTATCGTTCAGGGGATTAACATGTTAATGTTAATTGATATGTTAATCTCATTAATGATGAGTATTTTGATCCAATTATGCACAATGTCAATCTCATGTTAATACTTACAGAAAGGATTTCTGCATTTGAAATAATGATCCTTTAATTATTCGCCCAAGAATAGATTTGAGACCTCTAAGCCGTATATTACAAAGTAATTTTGCTCATATTAATATTATTTTATTGATTGAATTAACTATAATGAGAGCTGCTTTGTTTGATAGTCTGTATTTCTTAGTGATTTTTCTACTTGAAACTTCTAGTAGTTTATAAAGCGCAATTCTTAACTAGTGTGGATTTTCGTATTTCAATTTTCGGCCTAATAAAACCATGGTTTTATAGATGTTTTGTTAATGTCTTGTTTTCATTATTGCTAAGTATAGCTAACATGAGATTAACATTCTTATTTATTGTTAGCTAACATGTTAATACCTATTGATATGTTAGTCTCATTCCTGTTATGTATTTTGATCCAGCTTCACGAAATGTCAATCTCATATCAATACTCTGCAGGAAGAATATCTTTGTAAGAAGTATTAAATCTTTAATTGTATATCTGATAGTGGATTGAGAATCTCTAAGTTACATGTTACAAAAAACAATTTACGCTAAATATATTACTTTATTAAAATATAGAGAAATATCCTTTGTATTTTAATAGGGAATCATTGTATTTATTGATGTTTTTAACCTCTATAAATTATATATTTCAATTCTTGTTCTAATAAACTTATGGTTTATCCATGTAGTATTAGTTTCTTATTAACTTTATTATCAAGGGGAGTTGACATGAAGTTAACATTTTTATTCTTTCGAAGGTTAACATGTTAATGTCTGTTGATATGTCAATCTCAGTTTCGGTCTGCATTTTGATACTTTTTTTGAAATGTTAACCTCATGTCGACATCCTTTAAGAAGAATATCTTTGTAAGAAGTACTAATTCTTCAATATTTATACCGATTGTACAACTTTTTAGAGTAACAGTATCAGTATGTCCAAGATTTAGAGATTACTTACATGCATTTTAAATTTTATGCATCTGAACTGTTTATACTATTTGTAGGATTTTCCGCTTTTTTGTCGAATATACTTAATGCAAGGAGGGACATTACATGATTATTAAAGACTATTTCATCAATCTTTCTATTTTTTCTTTACTTGTTAGCGCAGCAATATTTGTTCAAGTGTTTACGAGTCATTCCAGGCGATATTTTGAAAAATTCTATGGGGGGATCATCGCAGTTACTTTGATGTTCTTTTCTTTTCCGTACATGGGATTTTCCTACGATCTTCGAGTTGTTCCTCTTATTCTATCTTATATTTACTTTGGTCGCATTGCTGGTTGGATTACGTTAATTAGCATTATTATAATGCGTATCTTTTACATTGGTGGGTATTGGGAACCACCTGTGATTGCTTATTTAGGTATGGGTATCCTATTTACTGTTTTTAAAACATATTTTAAAAACCTTAATCCATTTAAAAGTGCATCTTTATATTTTTCTGTTTTTGTGGGAATAAAGTGGTTAGTTGGTGTATTCTTTAATACTACATTGCTTTACACTCAAGGCTTATTATATATTGCTTTAGGACTTTTAATTGGGCTATTTCTTATGGAAGCTTACCAGAGATTATATTATTTAACACAGGACTTAACTAAAATGAATCGAAAATTAAAAAAATCGAAGCAAGAACTCACAGATACCGTACACGAGCTTCAAGGGGGGATCTTTAAATTTAAAAAAGTGGGTAAGCACTTTATACACACTTTATGTGATGGACAGTTTTATTATCAAAACGGATTTTATTCTGAACAAGTGGTAGGGAAAAGCTTACGCACTATTGATGCTTCTATTGTTCCTCCACATTTAGTTCCACAATTGATGAAGTATTATCTTCAAGCATGGGAAGGGAAAGAAATTATATTTGAATTAGCCTGGCCAAATGATAAAACTATTATTCTTATTGCGCTTAGGCCGATTAAACGAAATGGACAAGTTATTGAAGTTGTTGGTTCTACAGTCGATATAACCGAAAGGAAAAAGGTAGAATCAGAATTAAGAGCAACCAAAGAATTACTGGAATCATTTATAAAGCATAATGTAGACGCTATTACCATATCTGATCGAGAAGGACATATTTTACAAGCTAATAAAGCTTATGAAAAGATATTTGGGTGGTCATCACACGAAATCATAGGTAAGAGATTACCTTGTGTACCAGACTTCTTAATGGACGAATCGCTTAAAAATATTCGGAAAATTCTAACAAGAGAATCCGTAGTTACTCGATTAGAAACTGTTAGACAACGTAACGATGGAAGCCTTCTTGATGTCAGTCTCACAGTTTCTCCTATTCTAGATGTAAGAGGAAATGTGATAGCTTTATCAGCAATATGTAGAGACATCTCTGAAAGAAAACAAGCAGAAAGAGAACGGCATCGATTACACCAACAATTAAGTGATAGTGAAATGAAGTACCGTGCACTAATCGAACAAGCAACTGACGCAGTATATGTAGTAGAGCTAAATGAAGATCAGGTTCCAAGTCGATTTATTGAGGTAAACCCTGTTGGGTGTAAAAGATTTGGATATAGTAGAGAAGAGCTGCTATCGTTGCCATTTCCAAATGCTGTACCACAAGATTCTCCAATGATTATAAAGCTGTTAGAAAAAATTAGAGAAGGACAGACTTCTTTCACTTTGCAAGATGAATATGTTTTTCCAACAGGAAAAATAATAACAACTGAGTTTAGTGTCCGTGTTTTTAACTTGAATGGTAAAAAAGTTTTCCTAAGTATCTCTCGTGATATCACTGAACGGTTAAAAACAGAAGAATTACTACGAAAATCTGAAAAACTCGCTGTCGTAGGACAATTAGCGACTGCAATGGCTCATGAAATTAATAATCCATTAACCGCAATGAAAGGGTTTATGCAATTACTAAAATCAACGGAAAATGAGAATAATCAGGGTTATATAGATATAGTATCATCAGAGATTGAGCGTATAGAAAGTATTACAACTGAATTTATGGCGGTAGCTAAACCACAGGTGGTAAAGATACAACCGAATGATATTAGTGTGCTAATGGATCAAGTTTTAATGCTACTGCAACCTCAAGTAATGATGAATAATATACAAATTCGAATCGATTTTACACCGGATATTCCATTGATTCCATGTGAAGGAAATCAATTAAAACAAGTATTTGTAAATATTTTAAAAAATGCAATGGAATCCATGCCAACGGGAGGGGAAATTCTGATTCAAATTGATAAACTTGAAAATGATCAAATAAGCATTCGTTTTATCGATCAAGGGTGCGGGATTCCAAAAGAACGTATACCATATCTCGGAGAACCTTTTTATAGTATTAAGGAAGAGGGGATTGGCTTAGGATTAATGATCTGTTATAAAATTATCGAAACACATCAAGGAAAGGTATTTATTGAGAGTGAAGTGAATAAGGGAACTATAGTTGAAGTCACGCTTCCTATTTGTACATTTTAAAATTAATAGATTCTTTTACTGAAATTTCATAAGAAACCATAGAATGGAATTGTGAATAAAAATGAGTAATGAGCAACAAAAGAGTTCTGCTACGGTAAACACTTTAGAAGATTATCGAGTTAAGGACATAGCTAAAAACTAAATTTATTTTTAGTGAGCAGTTAGCTTTGGCTAGCTGCTTTTTTGTATATAGTGTAATCGATTGTTCATTTTACTGCTTTTTTGATGTTTTATATACAGATTATATAGCCTTACTAAGCTCTGTAAGTGTTTTGTAATATTTACGAGAGACTTTTTTAACAGTTATGAGAGAGAAATGAAAGATTTGTTATATATGATGAAATTAATCTTACTAGTAGGTGTTCTAACTCAATTAGAAACCAAGGAGGAAAAATAACAATGAAAAAATTGAAGCCAGCACTTAGTGTATTAGGTAGTGTATCGATGGCACTGACTTTAGCATCTCCTGCTTTAGCAGATGTGAAACAACCGAATCCAGGAAGTACAGTTGAAATATTCAAAGAGAATACAAATGCAAAAAAGGAAGATAAGAATTTCACGCTCGGATCTGATGGGGAAATAGGTTCGCTCATTACACAAAACATTGAAATGGCAAACAACGATTGGGACAAAGATGGTATTTCTAACGACTTAGAGATTAATGGATATAAAATTGAATTCAATTCACAAACTGGAAAAAATGAAGCGAAAGCATGGGATCCCGAGAAGGATAAAGGGAAACCAAAATTTATATCGAATCCTATGAATGCAAATACGGATGGTGATCCGTTTACTGATATGTATGAGGTTGAGAATTATAATAATGATTCTGATACTAATTTCAATCCGATAGTTGCCAATATGCCAAATTTACAAATTGGTGTCAAAAGAATTGAAGTAATTCCTATTGCAACCATTACGGATAATAATGGCGGATCTGTTAGCAGAGGATGGGAAAAAAGCGTATCTACACAACATTCATTTAATGTAGGTCTAAGTGGCTCAGGTGGTGTAGAAGGCTCAGCAGCCGGTCCTGTTCCTTCCGGAAGTGTTTCAGCAAACGTGGGATACGGATATTCAAAAACAACTACTGAAACGGAGAGTTATACAAATAATTTTGATTGGTCTACCGCAACAACTGTGGATACAGCGAACGCAGCAAAATTACGGGTACATTTGGAATATAAGAATGTAGGCACAGCATCCGCTGAAAATGTTTCGCCTCATTTTAATATTCGTTTAGGAAACAAAATTATTAATACTGTAAAGGCAACACAAGATCGTTATAAGGCAAACTATTTAAGTACAGAAAAAGGTGGACGGAATAAAACAGAAGTAGTAATTGATAGTTTAGAGGGACAAGCAGATGCGAATATTGTCTTATCATTGGATGAATTGAAAGCTGTTGAACAAGGGGAACTTCTTGCGATTGAAGTTTTACCTACAAGTACAATGGATTTATCCATCGAAAAAGGTGAAGAAGTTATGCATTTGGGAGATTCAGGGAGATATGAATCTAGAGTAAATGCAGCTACAGAACAATTAGAAACAGATATAGGGAATATACCAAAGTTTAGGATATATAGTCCTAAAGACAAATCTCTTGCTGATAAGCCAGCCTTATCCTATAACGAAGTTTTTCAACATATTAATATAGATACGAATAAAGTAAAGCATATTGTAAACAAGGCTAAAAGTAATAATCAAGTATCAGTGGTTTCAGATAATAATGGAACTGATGCATTGAACGCTTTAAAAGCGGGGCAGGGCGATCGCAGTTATTTACATAAAGACTCTGTACACGGTGCTTTTGCAAAACTACAGCAACCAACATTAGTAGAAAGTAGTTATGATCCTGTTACGCAAAAGATTCGGGCATCAATCTTACCTGGTTTATTTGGGGTGAGCAACGAGATCTCTACTACTTATAGGACAAAATGGAGTGGTCCCTCAAAAACAGTAACACTAGTTAAACGTGAGAATGGATATACATATGAGTCTAGAGAAAATATACACCCTATTAAATCTGAAATTGCAGCGCACAGAGAAGTTACATTTGAAATTAATGACGCACACAATCTAACACCTACACAAAAGATTGATGCAGAGATTAAAGCTAATAAAGAATTCGAAGATTATGTAGTAGATAATTCAGGTGAATTTGTTACAGAAGGAGTTCCTTATACTGTAGCTTCATATGGAAATACAGCTTATTGGGGAAGTCATCACGCCGGGAATAAATGGGAGTATCTTTGGGCTGAGAAATCTAGCGATGAAAAAGTGAATGTAATTATTGAAAGAGTAGGTCAACCTAAACCTGGAAAACCAATTAAAAAGGATGAAGAGGTATTAATTAAATTCCAAAGTCCTATTTATTCAGATTATGCATATTTAAAACTTCAAGATAGTTATATCCATTTAGATCAAAAACAGAACGCAAGTACTTTTAAATTTAATCATGCATATCCAAAGAACTTCACTGGACACCATAAGCAATGGAACATACTATCTAATGGTAACAAGTTAAAGGTGGGATATTTAATCGATTATATGAAATATGGTAATGGAGAGAATGGAACTGATACTATAGCATGGAATCTATCAAGAGCTCAGTAATAGGTAACAGTTCTGTTGCTAAGTTTGAAAAAAGAACCGGTAATGAACTGAATCTGAAAAATTAGATGCAAAAATTTAGGCTACTAATAGGGAATGAGTTCGATATTGAATCGAATGTAGGCTTGGAATAAAGTCTGATTAAATTAACTTAATAAACCTTGATAAAAGAGCAAATAAAAAAGCGTGTTTTGAAAAAGATTGATCAAAACACGCTTTTTCTAAACTCAATTGAATCATCCTTTTATAAAAAAGTTTAATAATATTTGTGGTCTTTCCTCCATTAAAGCACTCGATTGTTGAATAATTCTACTTTTATCTAAGATTCTGGTCAAACATCCTACAAATAATCCAGGCTATTAAAAATCAGGATGAGTCCAACTATACACATAATCCACGAAAGAGCTGATCCTGTATTATTAGCAATTTTCAATCGAAGCTTCTCAAGAGGTGTTTGCATCCACCGCCCAAACAGTAGATAGAAGAGAAGTAGCGCGAGGGAAGGCAACACCATGATAAAGTTGTATCCCGCTAAAATAGAAGACCACTCCACCCACGATAGATTAGAAGTAGTCATTATGCCAATTGCTCCAAAATAAGGGAATGCAGCACCTAGTTCAATTAATGTAGTAGTGAATCCTAGAGCAACCATTGAAAGAATGCTTTTTGATTTTGGTGCAAGTAGGTCTGAACTTTTCTTTGTTGGAACATAAAAACTTGCTATGAACAATATCAGCCCAATAATAAAGAACGTCCAGCTTACGATTCGATTTTGAAATATACCAGAAATAATCTCAAGCAAGAAATCTAATCCTAACATAAGTGAAACTCCAACAGCAAAATACAATCCTGCTATCGTCAATAAATAAACTAATAAACGTTTGGTAAGTCTCTCTTTATCGGTTAGAAGCAAATAAACTGTTACCCCTAATATGGTAGGGCTTAGCATGTCCAATAGGGCCAATCCCCCTATTAGGAGAAGTAGCTCTGTACTCACCATTCTCCCCCCCTTATTCCTTTTGAGAATTATTCTTTTTAGCCATAAAAATGGTATATGCCTGATCCATAAACTCGAGTACATCCTGGTCAATTGGATATAATCTCAGTTTCTCTGATTGCTTTGGTGACATCCTTATTTCCCACAGTTTATCTAAAAATTCATCCTCACCTTCAAACTCCTCTAAGCGCTTTTCATTCATCCTTCTAATGATATTTTGGACTTTGGTTGCTTTTGGGCCGTCTTTCATATAACGCTTTAACTGACCTATCAGAGCAATCCATTCTAGTGAATCAGAGTTGTCACTTGTCATATTGGGAACCTTTTCCCATAGTTTTATTTCTCTGTCTTTAAATACAGTTTCACGATAATACTGCTGTATATCTCTATCTTTACTGGATAATTGCATAATCTTCTGAATCGCGATCCAATTGTCTTCTCCTTCTATCGCGATTCCATGTATCATTTCCCGTAAGGATAATTCTGTTTTCTTTAAATTTTCCTGTTCTTTTATTACGAAAGATAATTGACTCTTTAAACTATCTGACCAATCCCAAGTGTTGGAACCTAGCATATCTTTAATCTCATGCAATGGAAATCCAACCTTTTTTAAAAATTGAACCTGTTGTAGTTTTTTTATTTCTTCATTGGTATATAAACGATGGCCACCCTCTGTTTTAGATGCTGGTTTTAATAATCCGATTTGATCGTAATAACGCAGTGTTCTTACTGTAACGCCTGTCAGCTCTCCAACCTTATTAATATGTATCAACGGATAAACCTGCCTTTCTGTACGTTAAGATTCTATCGTCAACAACTCTTTAATTCATTCCACATTTATTCTTCTTTACCAAAAAATTTTTTAAGTAAGTATCCTGTCCCTAAGCCAATCAGTACACCAGGAAATGCATTATCCAGTGTCAGCCCAATACCTGCACCTATAATGACGCATCCATAAATAATAATATCTCCCTGTTTCATCTAAAAACCTCCTATCTTTCTACTCTCTTTTATTCATATATATCTAAATGTGTGAATTCAAATTAAAAAACCAATATAAAGACCTTCTTTTTAGGTGAGTGGGAGTATCCGTACATGCATAGAAGCGGCTAGATCCTTTTCCTGTGCCCCATGCCAAGCGGAAACAAAGAGAAAAAACGAGTGCAGGTAACCTTTTGTTATCCATAGTCACGACTATATGTCGAAAAATTAAAATGGATATATAGTAGTTACTTATCAGTATACAAAATGACGCGACGTAAACTTCAAGTTTTTTTAGACTCTTTTAGTTTTCATTAGTAAATCTATATAAAAATTGAAATTGACGTGACGTCATCTTCTATAATGGTATCCAACGAGAGGAGTGTTAAAATATGAAGAAATAATTTATTGTCATGTTGGCTATTCTTGCTGTAATGTTTTTAAGCGCCTGTACTGCAGATTCGGAAGGTGAAGACATTCAAATGGCTTCACTTAAAGATGTTGATTCTATTCACATAGATCATGGAAGCACAAAGATAAATGTAATATCCGCGGATATAGATGAAGTGGAAGCATACTTACTTTTAAACGACAATGGTCCGGGAATTTTAATGGATAGGGAGAAACGAAGAATAATAATTCGAGTAAAAAATGATATAACCCGTCTGGTTAAAATCAATCGGATGCCCCAATTGGAAGTTTGAATTCCCACTAAATTCAAAGGGAAAATCAATCGGATGCCCCAATTGGAAGTTTGAATTCCCACTAAATTCAAAGGGAAAATCATAATCGATGGCACTTCTGGCAGTGTCGTTGGTAAGGAGCTGCAAACGCACAACCTGCGAGTTAATGGAAGTAGTGGTAACGTAAAACTTGACTTCCTTCACTTCCATAGAGAGGTTTATGTTACTACAACAAGTGGAAATGTGGACGTTACCTTGAATGGGGATGAACCAGATGTCACGCTACTCCTCAAATCCAACAGCGGGAGACGTTCAGCCGGCATCGTATTAGATAATCATCAACAAGGTAAAAAAGAAACAAAAGGAACGTATGGGAGAGGGGATTATAAAGTACAATTGGAAACCTCTTCGGGAAATATATCATTGAAATAATTCAGGTAATATTTGAAGTAATAGAGGGAATTTCTATCTGATATCTATCTATAAATACGAAAATTCAGTTAAGTAAAAGTGGTTTTGTTCCAAGTCTGATAAAAATTCATGCTGACGCTTCATTTTGGTACCCTTAATCTCGTTGATTTACCCAATAATGAAACATCTTGAATCTTCAACTAAGGCTGATAATCTGGACCTATGCCTGAACCTCGACCTTGCTTCATCTACTTTCCAATTTCAGATGTTCTTTTTCTTTTAGACATAAATAACAACCCCTTTAGACAAAAATATCTAAAGGGTGCAAAGCTTCGCAACTTTCTTCAAAACATCGCATCTTTTTTATAAACATTGCGACTTTATTTCAAATCCATATCGGACTCATTCCTTTTAATTTATATGATTTAGATACTACTATTTTAAATGCTTATCTAGTCATATAAGTAATCAAATGTTAAGATTACTATCTGAATTACATAAACTTTTTTCTGAATTTTCATTCGCTTAGAGATTCAAATCTGGAATTTTAATTTATTGATGCGATCAGTTTTTACATCTTTACCTATAAAGATATATTTATTGGATAATAGAAAAAATAAATTTTTTTGTAATTGGTGAAAAAGAAGTGAGGATAGTACATGAAGAAAAGAATTTTAATCGTAGAAGATGAAACAAATATTCGAGAAGTATGCAAGCGGTATTTAGAAAGAGAAGAATATGAAGTATATACCGCTGTAAATGGCAAAGAAGGTTGGGATTTATTTCTTACGCATCAACCAGATTTAATTATATTAGATTTGATGATGCCGAAAAAAGATGGATGGGAATTATGCGAGGAAATTCGTCAAGAATCAAATGTCCCTATTATTATGTTAACTGCTAAGGGAGAGGAAAGGGATCGGATTTTAGGCTTAACAATGGGGGCAGATGATTATTTAACAAAGCCATTTTCCCCTCGTGAATTAGTATTAAGAGTCCAAATTATACTAAGAAGGGGAAGCCAGGTACCGATACACGCGAAAGAGTCCCTATTGGAAGTGATAGAATTTCCAGATTTAAAAATATATCCAAAGACAAGATATGTACTTGTTTGTGATAAGGAAGTGGAGTTAACGGTGAAAGAGTTTGAGGTACTTTATCTCATGGCAAAGCATCCAAAACAAGTGTTTTCTCGCTCGCAGCTTCTTGAACTAATTTGGGATTTTGGACATGAAGGGGCATCAAACACAGTTACAGTGCTAGTGAGTCGTTTACGAGAAAAGCTCGAGAAGCATACAATAAAGAATCGTTGGATTCATACGGTTTGGGGTATAGGATATCGCTTTGAGCCAAATGGGGGAAATGAAGCGTGAGGTTACGTATTCAATTGTTACTCATGAATTTATTAAGTACCAGTATTATGGTAATTGCTATATGGTATAGTGAGACGAAAATGTTACTTGAACCGGAACAAACGCGGTTATTAACAGTAATCGCATTTGTGGCATTCATTATTTCAACGTTTATTTATTGGTTAATGACACGTCCTATCATGAGATCTATACAAAATTTAATAAAATTGACGAAACAATTTAGTGATAGACACTTTGAAACGATGTATATAATTGGGCAAGAACCACGGGAGTTTAAAGAATTAGCAACTGCCTTTCAACAGATGGCAAAAAAATTAGAAGAAGGGTTTACTAAATTAGAGGAACAGGAAAAATCCCGTAAGGAGCTAATTACCAATATCTCACACGACTTACGAACTCCTATGGCTAGCATGCAATTGATGATAGAAGCATTACAAGATAACCTGATTGAAGATCCTGAAATGAGAAAGCAATACTTAGCGACGATATTAAAAGAAATAGAAAGGTTAAGTGGATTAATTAACGACTTATTTGATCTTTCAAAGTTAGAGTTTGAGCAAGTAGATTTTCACCCAAGTTTCACACATTTAGATAAAGTCCTATTAGATGTATTAGAGTCACATTCTGTTTTATTAGGAGACAAACAAATCCATGTGCAATTGGATGTTCCAGATACATTACCTCGACTTTTGATTATGCCTTGTAAAATAGAAAGGGTCATAGGTAATTTATTACATAATGCAATTCGATATTCTCCTGTATCTGGAACAATTGAATTGACTGTAGAGGAAAATAAACAAACTCAGCAGGTCCAATTCACTTTGCGAGATGAAGGGATGGGAATTTCTCCAAATGATCAATTACGCGTATTTGAACGTTTTTTTAGAACAGATAGATCAAGAAGTTCGCAATCTGGAGGATCCGGTCTTGGATTAGCTATCGCAAAATCATTGATTGAAATGCATAAAGGGGAAATTGGTGTGAGGAATCGCGCAGATGGTAAGCAGGGAAGTGAATTTTGGTTTACTCTTCCCATCACATCAGAAAAAAATAAGACGGCTGAAAGACTTTTGTAACATTTACGTTAGAAAAATGAAAGACCTTCTTGTTAACATACTACTACACAGTATGTTACAGGAGGTTTTTTACTTTATGGAAAGAAAATATGTATGGTTTATAGGTTGTTTGATAATAGTATTGGGGATTTTATGGTCATTGTTCAGGCCAGAGAAATTATTTATTGATAAGCTCGTGAATGAAGCATTGCCACAAACAGAGGTACAATCAACTGAAGCAAAGCAACAAAGTGATCGAGTAATAAGTGAAGGACAGTTTCAAAACGGTGTCCATGAAACAACTGGAACGGCAAAAATTCATCAATTAGCAGATGGAAAACGTGTTTTAAGACTTTCTAATTTTGCAACATCTAATGGGCCGGATGTGCGAGTTGTATTAGTTCCTACGAATCGTTTGAAAAATAATGAAGACGTGAAAAACTATCAGTATATTGAATTGGGAAAATTAAAGGGAAATAAAGGAGACCAAAACTACGAAATTCCTGAAGGGGTAGATGTAAGTGTATATGGTTCAGTTTCTATTTGGTGTAAGAGATTTAATGAAAATTTTGGTGCGGTTTATTTTAAAAAATAAATATGAACATAATAGTGAGTTTGTGTAACACAAGTATAATTCTATAGAGAAAGAAAGTAATTAATATAGATTAGAAGATTTTTTTACCAATTCCATTATGCGGAATTGGTATTTTTGTTGCTCAATATTTCCAGTTTGTTACCTTACAACTGTGATTATGGAATTTCTTTTCTAAATGGACCTCCAGAACTGTTTATAAACAGTTCTGGAGGTCCGTTTCAAATTAACTTTCTTATCATAATATGAATTTATTCATCAATATACACTGGGGAGTTGGAGAATATGGTTTTTTTAATTAAATCATATACGACGGCCAAATGATCACTATTCACAAGGTGCATTGAAAGATAGGAATGAAAAGCGGGATTTTTTGCTATCAAATTGGTATCAGTGAATTACCTATATGCGGTGCCATTCTGACATTGACACTTATCCAAAAATGGGGAGAATTAGGGGCTTCACTATTTTGGCTTCCATGGGGAATTGCATTTGGGCTAGCGACTATCGCTTACTATCAAAAAAGGCGAGGACAGTGTAAATATTGTAGAAGGTTTTAGCATTATTACTTTTTAATAAAAGGAGTTGTTCATTCGCGATGTCAAATACTGAGAAAAAAAGCGAAACCGGAATTCATACTTTTAGATGGTTATCATTTTGGCCCAAATGGATTGGATATACGGCGGTTGTTTGGTCGTTGATGTATTTGATATTAGGTCAGTATTGGACCTTGGAAGGAAATGGTTTTCCATTTGGAATCGGAGATCCACAATCTGAATACTCAATGCTAGCTGGTCTGAGGCCTGAAACTGGTGCACCTATAATGGTTGGATTTGGATTAATGGGAGTCATTGTAGCTGTCATGATGATTTGTGGCTGGGGCAAGGGACTTTTACGAATAGTATTACTTATGTTTGTGTATATGTTAGTAGCAATTCTATTATTTGCAGTTATTGACTACCGTGTCTTGGCGTCAACAGCATATGGATTTATTTTTTTGATTGGAGCGCCATTTGATTTTCCACATGGAGTGAAGTTTTTTGAACAGATGATGTACTGGACGATTGTAAATCAATATATTAGTATGTTAGGCGCATTTCTATGGAGTGCGACTGCTTTAGTCTATCAACGTCAAACGCGAGATGCTTGTCCTTATTGTGGCCGAAATAGTAATCCCTCTAAATGGGCATCACAATCCTCAGCAGCATCTTGGGGGAAATGGTGCACTTGCATTGCCATTATAATTCCTATCTGTTATTCCATAACAAGATGGTGTTGGGCGCTAGGCATTCCACTGGGAACTACCAAAGAATTACTTGATTCCTTTGAACGTGATTCACCCGGAATTTGGTTAATGGGCGCGTCTTTGGCTACCGTAGCGCTCGGAGGGGCGATTCTTACGCTGGGTCTTATTCAGCCTTGGGGAGAAATTTTTCCACGTTGGTTTCCATTTATTGCTGGCAGGCGTGTACCTCTTTCATTAGCGATTATTCCTGCTTCACTGGTTTCCATTATGATTACTTCAGCAGGTTTGATGTACATCCGGGGGTTTATTAATAAAGGGGGTCTAGATCTTAGGGGATGGGCATTGGAAGGTCCAGAGTTATTATGGCCAATTTGGGGAGTGGCTCTGTTTGGTGCTACGATTGCTTACTATTATCGGAGGCGTGGTACGTGTAAATATTGCAAACAGGTTATAAAGTGAAACTTTAATCAGTACGGGAGCGTACTGATTGCGAATAGCAGGATAGATAATGTGTTACAGGAAAACAAAACTCTTTTATAACTTATTTTTGAAGGAGCAGATACTCTTTTCTTTTTATCGACTCGTGAAGAAGTATGAAAATCAGAATTTATAATTTAAAATTCAGCTTAAAGCAATTGCAATAAGCACTTTGAATAGTAATCTTTAGTAAATAAAAAGAGAGAAGAACTCACCAATGTTCTTCTCTCTTTTTATATGTAATTAGGGTTTCCATAACTATAGATATGGATAGAGTAAATTAATGGATGAATAATTTACTCTTAAAATTATAACAGACCTAATAAAGATTTTTATATGTAATATTGCATAAGGAGGGTTAATCTTTAAACTACAATAATTTATGTCATTGAACTACCCCCACTTTCACCTCGTTTAGAAGAGGGGGATTCCTAAGTAAAGAGTTCTATCGAACTCTAATTTATTAGGCTATCTCCACAGTCCTTGCGGTTAGAAGCCTTATCGCTTCATTCTTTAGATTGATACTTGCGTTAATATCCCTATCATGGTGTGTACGACAAGAAGGGCAGTCCCATTTACGTAGGTTTAGATTTTTAACGTCTTTGTTTTGATATCCACAACAAGAACATAATTGGCTTGAAGCAAATGTTTTCGATACGACAATGATTTGTTTGCCGTACCATTTTGCCTTATATTCCAACATAGTTCGAAACTGAGACCATGATACCTCACTAATTGCTTTTGCTAACTTATGATTCTTTAACATATTCGATACTTGCAAATCCTCTATACCGATAACATCGTGGCTTTTGATGATTTCAGTCGAGATTTTGTCCAAGTAATCTTTTCTAGCATTCGTCATGTATTCATGAATTCTAGCTACTTTTACTCGTTGTTTATTCCAGCGAGAAGATCCTTTCATTCTTCTAGAAAGAACACGCTGTGCTTTTGCCAACTTCTCTTCTAATGATCGAAAAAACTTCGGATTTTTATAGGTAGTTCCATCTGACAAAATGGCGAAATCTTTTAGTCCCACATCCATTCCAATGTAAGAGTTTGTTTTCGGAAGTTCTTGCACTTCTGTTTCAACTAACAATGACACAAAGTATCTGCCAGAAGGGTTCCGTCTAACTGTAGCATTTAAAATACGTCCAATTACTTCACGACTTTTGGCAAATCGAACAAGACCTAGTTTTGGCAATTTCATTTTGTTTCCTACAACGGCAATGTTTTCATTTGTTTGTTTTGTGGTATAAGATTGTACGTTGTTCTTCTTAGATTTGAAACGCGGGGCATTGTTTTGTTTTTTGAAAAGGCGTGTATAAGCATCCGCAAGGTTGCGAACAGATGACTGAATCGCGATACTATCCACTTCTTTTAGCCAAACAAATTCTTTCTTCATGGCAGGGAGTTTCGCAGAGCATGTACCATATGTCAAACCTTTCCCTGTTTCTTTGTATGCACTATCCCATAGAGATAGGAAATGATTGAATATAAAACGAGAACAGCCAATCGTTTTATTGATTAGGGTTGCTTGTGCTTTATTTGGATAGATACGAAATTTATATGCTTTATTAATCATCATTCATTTCACCTCCATTTCGGTATGTTTCTATTGTACAACAAACGTACATTCGATAGGTAGTAAAGTAACAGTTTATGTATGTCGAACAATTAAGATGGCTTCCTGCCATCCCTTGTCCGAAGCCAATTCATCTCCCACCTACTCACTAAGCGTTCCTTGAGGAAGGAGTCTTCTTGGCTAAAATGATAAAATTAAGATCATTTGTAAAAAATGTTAAATTTATAATTACACATAAAAAAAGAATTCCTTAAGATTCTGGAATTCTTTTTCTTGTTTAAAGGTTGCTCACACAAATGATCTGCACATCAATTCATCTTTGATATACAGATCATTTGTATGAAAAGTTATTCCTAATAATTGCGTAATAATGAACTTACATTACTGCTTTTAAAAGTTCTGCTACGAATGGTAGAACTCCACGTACAAATTTCAAAATTGCGATTTCCATTTCCATGTTATTTCCTCCTCTACTTATGTGTTAAGATGTGATGCAGCTTTATGTTTTCATGGTGGTAAGCCATTATGTTGATATCAATACACTCCTATATGCAATATTGCATCTTAGAACCAACTTTTATACTGTTATAATGATAGAGAAAAATTCTACAGCATTTTTCGAAGTACTAAACAGCTAATGAGCACGAAATTTCTCGTAAATAAAAAAGGAAGAGGATTATAAAAATTCTCCTCCTTTTTTATATGTTCATAGATTTAGTGATACAGGAGAGATGTCCAGATTAAATGTCAACTACGCATTTCTTCCTAGCATCCAAATAAAAGGAATCAAAAATACTACCACATTTAATATTATCCCGATTTTCGCTCCGATATTTTTATCTACTTGATAGGAAAAAATAGCTAGGATAAATCCAATTGGACAAAGAAATACAGGTAAAAGTATAGAGACTCCAAAAAATTCAGTGATAATAATTTTGTATGCAACATTAACGATAGATAAAATCAATAAAACTGGTATTAAAATCGGTATAATTGTGCCTATTCTATTATTTTTAATCATAGTATCCTCTTTTTTGTTTAAATAAAATATATTGCTCCGTAGATTAAAAAGGAAAAAACACTGTCATTAAGCTGGTGTTTTTTTCCTTTTTGATAAGAAGCATATAAATAATAAATTATTGCTGGTAAGATAAATACAAATAATACATAGTTATATATTTTTGCTGTGCCATTCATTATTTTCACTACATTACTTAATAATCCAATTGTACAAAGACTGAATATCACCATTGTGAATCCTATAAAATGAATTGAATATCATTAATACATAAATGTTATATTTTAAAAAATTTATACAAAATTACGATAATTCCATGTAAATTATTTTCGTATCAAAGGGTACACCTTTTGAAGTAGGGGTACCGCCACATGTCTATCAACCTAGCAGAAGAGCTTGCCCCAAAAATGATATAAACGAACTTTGTTATTATAAAAGACATAAAAAAATAAACACGTACTTCATATTTATTTTTGTTGTGGACGATAAAAAGCATCTACCAATTGATTATACTCGCTTCTTGAAATTTCTTTATTATACAGTTTAATTAATAACTCTTTATGCGCTTTCGAAAACGCTATTTTATCAATAAATTTTGGATACATACAATCATTTTCTCCCCGTCTGATAAATTATTCTGTTGAATTTCGTCTATTTCCCCTGAATATTTTGGAAAAAAAACCAACAATGTTTTATGAAATATTACATATCGAAATGGTTGGACATTTTATAAGCGACTACTATTACGAAAATGACAACATCCCTTCATTTCTCTCATGAAGAGGGTGAAGCAAAAACATAAAACCATTATATTTAAAGTTTAATCTACATCAATCGACATGAAAAGACTTTTTCAGACGAAATTATACATAATTTTATGTAATTGTACATATCCAAATAAAGTAAAAAACGGATTATAAAGTAACATTAAATCGTGTAGTTGCTTTTAATAATATTAGAGAGATATATAGTACGATTGATAAAGCTATTAAAAATCTTACTTATATGTCCACGCAGTGGCATGATTTAGATTCTAAAGGTTCTGGTGCAAAAAATCTATCAAACTTGGACATACGGATACTACTACACAAAGGTGTTTGAACGGTATGGAAACAAAACATTTGTTTAAGTGGAAGCATTATGAGCCTGACATTATTTTGCTAACAGTGAGATGGTACAGCAAAAGTCATATGAAACTGCCTTTAAGTGCGGTTTCTTTGTATTTTTCGTAAAATTTGAGTTTACGATTTGTTTTTGAATTTTATAGACTGTGGCTTAATAGCTGCGGTCTTTTTTAAAGAAGGACATTTTCAGGTGTGACGAATTTCTCTCATTCTTTATTTTTTTATGACATTAGGAGAGGCTAGCCCCTCGCTCCATTTTTTCCTAGCCTTTACCTCATACTGGAAAACAAAGGGTATGGGTATACTTTCCTGTTTGATATTTGTTTTGTTTAAAATATGGTTCGTATAGGAAGCGAATAAGCTTCCTATACGAACCACATTACATATTAATAATTTAGAAGGTTTTAAAAATAAAGAGGTGGTTTTTAAATGTATAATAAGTCAATATATTATCCTGATATAAATTATGATCAATACTTCGATCGTCAATTCCCTGATCCTCAAATTCCAGGTATACCTGGAATGCCAGGTTTTCCGGATGTACCAAGTTTTCCAGGACAGTAAAGTTCACAAGCTCCAACATCTCCCCGCTCATCATTTATTCCTCAACAATCAACAACTTCACCATTTGCTGTTGATCCAGGAGTAATTTCATTATGTTTATTTCGAAATACTTATATATGGCTTAGTAATGGTGAACAGTTTTGGTATTTCCCAATTTTTGTAGGACCAAGGTCTGTTGCTGGTTTTAGATGGAACGGTAGGTTTTGGGTTATTTTTGGAATTGATACGAGAAGGATTATTTCATTTACATGTTTTTAAAAATTATAGAGTAACGATAGAGGTTTAATTATATAAACAAAAGAGGTATTCGAATGAAAAAATTTCAATCATTTGATGGTACAATAACTATGATTAACGATTTTGTAACAGGATCAAACGAAGATATAGGATGTAATAAATTAATGTCCGTAGATAATGGTTATGGGAATCTAATAAATTTTGTAGTGAAACCAAATACGTATTTTATCGACTATGCAACGGTAGTAGTAGGAGATAAAGTAACTGGGTTTTACGATGCCAACGCTCCTGCTCCTCTTATTTTCCCACCACAATTGCAAGCGATTGTTATGGCAAAATATACACCGCATCAAAATGTAAAAGTAGACTATTTTAATGAACAGTTGGAGAGTAGTGATGGAAAATTAAAATTAAATATTTCTCCTTCTACTCAAATTTTATTAACAAATGGTCAATTCTTTACAGGTAATCTTGTAAATCGAAATTTAATAGCTATTTATGGTTTTACGACAATGAGTATACCAGCTCAAACTACACCATATAAAATCATTGTTTTGTGTCAAAAGTGATTTCTATTCTAAAGGGCCTCTCGGTTTATCAAACTACAATCCATTGTAGAATCAAAAATTTTAGCCATCTTATTGACCAGAATCATAGGCATGTCAAGAGACGTTTTGCCAAATCTGCAGGATTTCAAAATCTTCGCCATGCTTCATGTACGATAAAAGGTATCGAGACCATTCATGCCCTATATAAACAACGGCGAAGTCTTCAAAGAGACTCCGCCTTTTCAACGTATAATAGACTTCAATAATTACTAGCTAATTCTTAAAACTTGATCCTTATTTACCTTAAGAAAAGCAAATACCTCAAAACAAAAAACACACTCGTTCTGATTAGGAAAGAGTGTGTTTAGGTTATCTGAAAGGTACAAACTTCCATGAGCTAGGTTTTTGTGTTTTTCCCCCTAGTACAATCCAACTTTTCTCTGCATTTATATTCTCATAATTTAATGGATAACCATCTGTAAAAATATTATATTCTGTAGGGTTATCCGGGTTAATTTGAATTTTAAAGTCTGCTAAACTATCAGATTTCTCAGCAAGGTGAACCCAACTAGAATATTTCGACCAATTTAAATATTGATATTGATCATAATTAGAATGCTTCATGCGAAGGTATACGCTTTCACCGTGGTGTAGCTTTGCATCATTATCTTTGTAAAATACAAATTCTATAGGTGTACCAGATTGTATATCATTCTTTTTATTTGCAAGTAAAACATAATCGTAACGATTTGCTACATACCATTCAAACGTTAGACCTTGAAAAGGAGATTCACTTGGTACGATATAATAGTTTTTCCCTGCTTCTATAACATTTCCTGCTATATCATAGATTTGTGCAGTTTCTAAACTTGGAGCTTGTACATTTTTAGTAAACGTTTTAAACCAAAGATTTAGGAAACCTGCTGTATTACGTTGAGATTCTCCTAAGCTTCGCTGCACAGCTGGGGTAACCATTTCTTGCCACAATTGCGCCTTACCGCTATTGTAATATGAAAATGTTTTATCATTAGCAATATTTTGGATTTCAGGTTTAGCTACTCGGGCTGCATAATCAATCCATTCTTCAGGTGTAGATAAAGAGTCGTTATAATTCCCTCCAGTATTAACTGCAAATTGATCTTGAATGGTTGTAACATAATTTTCAAAATAGCTATGATATTTTATAGCTCTCATATCAATTGCGGTAAAATTTGCTGCATGCATTGGTTGTGTTGCATCTGTAAAGTAGTGCGTGGCTACCCCTAAGTAATAGAAAGCTTTTTCATAGTCTTTATTTCGTAAATGTTCTCCAGATTCATAAAAGTATTTCTTGCCTTGTGTAAGAGCAGTTGGATCTGTTTCTCCTCTATAATTTTCTTTAGTATCAGGATCATAAAAGTGGGATTTCCATCCACCTTTAAAAACGCCGCCTATTCCCGTTCCACCATCGTTAAATTCTGCATTATAATCTGCATCATATAATCCTTTAGAAAATAGATCTTTATATTGCGGATAATTTAAGAAGTCCACAGCTTGCTTATTTGCTTCAACATTAGATTCTGTTTTCATAATTTCAATAGCTTGTTTTGCAATCCATAAATGTGTACTTTTATCAGAATGATACGGTGCTTCTGCAGACCATCGAGCGGTAATAGGATCATTCTCAGTTAAATCAATTTGATCGAGATGAGCATAACTACTTTGAGGAGCTAATCCTAAAATAGTTAAAGTCATTCCAGCTATACATAGTGTTGATGTGATTTTTTTCATTTTTTATTCCTTTCTAAATATGAAGATATAAGTATTATAAATACATCAATATCATGAAGATACAGGAAACTCCTAATATGTAATATTGCATATTAATAAATTTGTATGAATATATATATAACTTAAAAATCACTATAACGAACATGCAGGTTTCCTTTTTTATTTGTTAGTTTTATCAGTAAAGTAGACTACATATCAACTTCAGATACTTGTTTTATGATACAAGTAATCAAACAAAAGGAGGGCCATACAAAATGATTACACCATTATTAACAGGGCACTCTTTTAAGTACAGGAGATTATTAGCAAGTGGAGAAAATGTTGAAGATGTACAGACAGATAAACATATTCCATATGAACAAAATGAATTGCAGCAAACTCTAGAAAAGTACGATTCGAAGGAGTTGAGTTATAAAAAGAAAATAGATAAATTGACAAGAGAAAAGCACTTTGTGTATATCACAGATGTTTTTTATTTTCATTTTGATAGGGCTTGAATTAAATTTCCGTGTTTTTTTTGCATCCATTCAATACTACATATGTAGTATTGAAGTTATTAATAATAAAATGTATTATAGATAAGCGCAATTTATAATTCAAGTAAGCCGGAATGTGTATTCGTAGTAAATGTAATATTCAGAAATAATAGTATTGTCTGGAAAATGAGGTGGAATTAATAGAAACGTTACATATTAAATGATATGGATTGTATAGTTTAAATGACTTTTACAGTAGAGAAGAAGCTTTTAAGAAGGTTATAAACAAAGAAATATTGCTCTATATTGAAAAAAATAAAAGCGCTTTATACAAAAGATAAGGGGACTTCATAAAGATTCATTTTGTCATGAAAGCGAATTAAAGGTTAGATTAGGAATAATAGAATTCCCTAGTGACGAAAGTTATTCTGAAAAGAAGGCGAAATCTTTTTTTGGTTTCACGGCATATCCATTAGAAAGCGCGAACTAAAGAGGACAGTTGATTTTAAAAATTATAAATCGGTGAAGAAGAGGCTTATTTGTTAATAAGTACACTTAAGTACAGAAACTTATTAATCTTTAATTTATTAAACTATTTTTGAATAACATATGTCAGATACTTGAAAACGCACAAACCTTAATATTTTCATTATTTAATAAAAATATTAAGATTCTTAGGAACAATACGTAAAGATTAGTGGCGAAAATAAACACGGAGGTTTGAAAAATGGGACAAGGAAGCAGGTTTCAAGAAAAACAACAAAATCGTCGTAATAAGGGGATATTTAATATCGCATTTAGTATGGTATTAGTAACAGTTGGCATAGTGACGTATCAGTTGTTTTTCACTTCTGATACATCAAAGAAAGCAATTGCTCAAGAAAAGAAAGCAACAAAGATAGAAGAGAAGAAGAACGAAGATAAAGAAGCAGTAAAGATAGAAGAAAAGAAAAACAAAGATAAAGAAGCGGCAAAGGTAGAAGAAAAGAAAAACAAAGATAAAGAAGCAGCAAAGATAGAAGAAAAGAAAAACGAAGATCAAGAAACAGCAAAGATAGAAGAAAAGAAAAACAAAGATAAAGAAACAGCAGATTTAGAAGAGAAACAAAAAGTAGAAGAGCCTGTAAAAACGAACGGAAATGAAAATAAAGAGGGAGAAAAAACGATATCTCAAGAAAAGGGTACTCAAACTAACCCTTCTTGGAAGGCAATTGGTACAGAGCAAGGAGCAAAACCTGCAATGAAATTTAAAGAAGGAACAGTAGATTGGAATGAGATGAAAAAAGCAATTTCTTATGCTGTTGATGTTCCAGAGGGTCAATTAATTTTTGATTTTATTGGAAATAATGGTGAAAATAAAGCCTACGGTAATGTACGAGATAAGCAAAGTAATAAAAAATATAAGGTTGATATTGATTGGGTAGAGAATCAGGGCTGGAAACCAGTATCTGTTCAAGTAGTAAAATAAATAAGAAAAATGTAATTGCTATCATCTTTTGTTGTGAGCGACTAAGCTATTATAGTCTAGATAAGATAAACTTGGTTCTATATGATATTTGAGTTGACACTCCCACACCTAAAGGGGAAAGCTGACTAACATCAGTAGGATTCTTGCTACCAAAGGCGAAGTCCATTTCTGGTATCGTTGTGACGTGCAAGGTTGCGGTGTGCCATCACCACTCTCACGACAGACCGTATAGGTTCGTGTTCAGATATTTTAGCGTCTTGTTCTTGACGACATACACCATTTTACCGATATCATGAATTCGGCGTGATCTCAAACAAATGAATAACTCATGGAGAGTGGACCAAACATACATAAAAATAAAAGGACGATGGATGTATTTATATCGTACCGTTGATTCTGAAGGAAACACGATTGACTTTTATTTGAGTAAATCTAGAAATTATAAGGCTGCAAAGCGCTTTTTCAAGAAAGCTTTGCAGTCTTTTCATGTTTCAAAGCCTCGTGTTATAACAGTCGATAAGGATCCTGCTTATCCAATTGCTATCGAACAGTTGAAGGAAGAAAAAAGGATACCAATGGGCACCAAAATCCGAAGGTTGAACTACCCCCACTTTCACTTCGTTTAGAAGAGGGGATTCCTAAGTAAAGAGTTCTATCGAACTCTAATTTATTAGGCTATCTCCACAGTCCTTGCGGTTAGAAGCCTTATCGCTTCATTCTTTAGATTGATACTTGCGTTAATATCCCTATCATGGTGTGTAAGGCAAGAAGGGCAGTCCCATTTACGTAGGTTTAGATTTTTAACGTCTTTGTTTTGATATCCACAACAAGAACATAATTGGCTTGAAGCAAATGTTTTCGATACGACAATGATTTGTTTGCCGTACCATTTTGCCTTATATTCCAACATAGTTCGAAACTGAGACCATGTTACCTCACTAATTGCTTTTGCTAACTTATGATTCTTTAACATATTCGATACTTGCAAATCCTCTATACCGATAACATCGTGGTTTTTGATGATTTCAGTCGAGATTTTGTCCAAGTAATCTTTTCTAGCATTCGTCATGTATTCATGAATTCTAGCTACTTTTACTCGTTGTTTATTCCAGCGAGAAGATCCTTTCATTCTTCTAGAAAGAACACGCTGTGCTTTTGCCAACTTCTCTTCTAACGATCGAAAAAACTTCGGATTTTTATAGGTAGTTCCATCTGACAAAATGGCGAAATCTTTTAGTCCCACATCCATTCCAATGTAAGAGTTTGTTTTCGGAAGTTCTTGCACTTCTGTTTCAACTAACAATGACACAAAGTATCTGCCAGAAGGGTTCCGTCTAACTGTAGCATTTAAAATACGTCCAATTACTTCACGACTTTTGGCAAATCGAACAAGACCTAGTTTTGGCAATTTCATTTTGTTTCCTACAACGGCAATGTTTTCATTTGTTTGTTTTGTGGTATAAGATTGTACGTTGTTCTTCTTAGATTTGAAACGCGGGGCACTGTTTTGTTTTTTGAAAAAGCGTGTATAAGCATCCGCAAGGTTGCGAACAGACGACTGAATCGCAATACTGTCCACTTCTTTTAGCCAAACAAACTCTTTCTTCATGGCAGGAAGTTTGGCAGAGCATGTACCATATGTCAAACCTTTTCCTGTTTCTTTGTATGTATTATCCCATAGAGATAGGAAATGATTGAATACAAAACGAGAACAGCCAATAGTTTTATTGATTAGGGTCGCTTGTATTTTATTTGGATAGATACGAAATTTATATGCTTTATTGATCATCATTCGTTTCACCCCCATTTCATATGTGTCTATTATACAACAAACGTACATTCGATAGGTAGTGAAGTAACAGTTTATGTATGTCGAACAATTAAGATGGCTTCCTACCATCCCTTGTCCGAAGCCAATTCATCTCCCACCTACTCACTAAGCGTTCCTTGAGGAAGGAGTCTTCTTGGCTAAAATGATAAAATATTTAAATAACATAGTAGAACAAGAGCCTCGTTTTATTAAAAAACGTATACGCTCTATGTTGGGATTTAAATCATACAAAACAGCAGCTTCTATATTGAGTGGTGTTGAAGCCATGCATATGCTCGAAAAAGAATAAAATGATTTGCAGGACCAGTCTGTCCAAAATAAGAATATTTTTATCAAACGGCTGTTTGGATTAATTGCTTAACAGGTGAATCCGTTAGGAATCCTGAATTCTTTTTTACTTATCATTTTTTACACCAGAACCATACATTCAATCAAAAAGAGAATTATGTAAAAACGTATCAAAAAGTGTACTTTTTAATTAATTAAGCATATGTCTCTTTTTCGGGGGAATAAGCAAAAACACCTAGTTTAAAAATTTTCACAACAGAAACAGATAACGTGATAAAGTATTAGTTACTGTGTATGTAATGATAATAAAAGAGCCTTCCCTAATGGTGTTTTTTATAGCTTAGCTTATACGATTTTAGGAAATTAATAGCATTTTATACCGCTATTAGTAACCTAATTTCCAAGAAATAGAGGTGATTGTAGGGTGACTAAACCTTTTGAAAAAAATAGTCGTTATATGGTTGGATTGGACAGTCTAAGGGGCCTAGCTATACTAGGTGTTATTTTGTATCATATTAATTTTAATTGGATGCCTGGAGGGTTTTTGGGAGTTACTGTATTTTTTGTACTTTCAGGTTATTTAATTACAGATATTCTAGCGATGGAGTGGAAGAGAAATAAGAGAATTGATTTAAAAAAATTCTGGCTTAGTAGGGCAAGGAGATTACTTCCTGGAATGCTTGTTATGCTCGTTATAACGTTGGCATGGATTACGATTTTTCATAGCTCTTTACTTGAAAAAATGCGTGGAGATTCATTAGCGGCGTTATTTTATGTTAGTAACTGGTGGTATATTTATCATAAATTATCGTACTTTGATAATTTTAACCAGCTTTCTCCATTGAATCATTTTTGGTCGTTAGCAGTTGAGGAACAATTCTATGTTGTCTGGCCGTTTATCATTAGTTTAGGACTTTACCACATAAAAAAACAATCCCGTATGATTTTATTGATTTGTCTGGGAGCTGTTGCTTCAGCTTTAGCGATGGCAATTTTGTATGAACCTGGAGCTGATCCGAGTAGAATTTATTATGGCACAGATACGAGGGCCTTTTCTTTACTTATTGGAGCGGTACTTGCCTTAATTTGGCCAAGCAATAGGCTTGCAAATAAAATTATTCCAAAGGCGCGTCTCATTCTGGATGTAGTGGGAGGAACTGCTCTTATTATTATTTTGCTTATGTTTTGGAAGACGAATCAATATGATCCGTTTCTATACAATGGAGGAATGGTTCTCTTATCAATTGCAACAGCATTGTTAGTGGCAAATCTTGCTCATCCAGCGAGCCGTATCGCTCAATTTTTACGATTTAGACCTTTACGCTGGATAGGAATAAGGTCGTATGGCATATATCTTTGGCATTATCCAATTATTACATTGACGACTCCAAAAGTAAATGCTGGAGATTTTTCACTAATAAGAGCAATTCTTCAATTTCTTCTCATTATAATGATTGCACAAATTTCGTGGAAGTTTATTGAAAATCCAATACGAAAAGGCGCATTGAAGAATATTCGGATTAAGAACTTGAAAATAAGAAACTTAACTGTAAGTGGTAAGTTAGCTTTAATATGTGCAGTATTTATTTCTTCGATAGCTATTTTTGGATTAACAACAGCTAGTAAAGCAAAGGAGAATCCTTCAAAAGATAAGCTGGAAGCAGTGCAAGAAGAGCAGGCTAAACATCCCGTTGCAGTTTGGGATAAACCAGCTAATGAACCACCTCAAAATAAAGAAGAACAAAAAGAAGGGATTCCCGCACAGCCTAAAGACCCTCTAACAGTTACAGCTGTAGGAGATTCAATCATGATTGATATTGCTCCGTATTTAAAAAATGCTTTTCCTAATATTAGGATTGATGCGGAAATAGGGCGGCAAATGTCCAAAGCAATCCCTGCTGTGGAACAGCTAAAGAATGAGGGGAATTTAGGAAATCATGTCATTATTGGATTAGGTACAAATGGAGCCTTTACTAAGGAGCAATTAGCATCATTAATAAAAGTGATTGGGGATGAACGTAAAATTATATTAATTAATACGAGAGTGCCACGTCCGTGGGAATCGTTGGTGAATGAGAAGTTAAAAGAAGCAGCATCAGCTTACAAAAATGTGGTGTTAGTCGATTGGTATGCAGCAAGTGCCGGAAATCAGGCATACTTTGAACCAGATGGCGTACATTTAACGAAAGTAGGTGCAGAAGCATATGCTGCCCTTGTAGCAAAAGCAGTGAATCAATAGAGAGTACGGAAACGATTCTGGTGAAAAGATTTACAAACCGTATTTACGAAATTCTAACAAACGAAAATGAATTTAATGAAGCCGTTCCAGAAGATAAAGAATAGGAGTTAGGTGAACTACTCGCCACTTAGCAAAGCTTGAAGTGGGAGCTTCTCAGTTCCACGATGAAAGCAACCTTTCGTCTCCCTGAGCGTTACTTCGGGATGTTCCATCCCTAGATGTCCAACGCTTGGACACTCTTTTGGTACGGTTGATATTTTACGCAGGAACCGGATGGCTTGGTTTTCGCACTCTATTTTCTTCCTGCAACCTCATATATCAAGTTATCAAAGAACTTCATATAGCTAGTTTATCAAAAGTTTTTGGCTATGCCAAACCGAAATTCATCTCCCACCTACCGTTGGGCTACGCCCTTCACACGCTGGAGGAAGGGGAATTCTTTCGGGGATTTCGTTAAAAATTAAACTGTATTGTAAATCGGCAGTTGGAACTGCTAACTATCTACTGTTAGGAAGTTTAAAGGTGGCCGAGGACAAAGGAGGGGGGCTTGTGCCAAATAATTTGTAAATTGTCAAATTATTTATACATTATTGAATTAGTTGTGTATATTTTATACTACAGTATGGATAAAGAACGTTTCTTTATTCACTAAAATAACATTGGCATAGTTTTTGCTTGTATAAATTTAAGGAAGGAGGATTGAATGTAAGAAATCTGTATTAATAATAGTAAAAAACAAGCTACTATTGCATCATTGATCTTACTTGTATTTATAGCGGAACTGTAAATACAAATAAGAATGTTCTGCTTTTTAAATTCAGAATTTTCCTTCAAATTAATAGGGGGTAAAAGTGTGGTTAAATATTCGAAAATTTCTAAACTGATTGTTGGTGTTGGACTCATGACAATATCATGTAGTGGTTTACAAATTCAAGCAGAGACAAAAGAAAAAAATGTGAAGAACGTATTACAAATGGAGCCGGTAGGATTAAGAAAATCCATTGATGAGTTAGCGCACCCTTCGAACGTACAAGAAAATGGATCATTTACTAAACGTTTAAAGTTAGCAGATCTATCGCAGCGTCCACCGATGCCAAATGAGAATGCTAAACAGCTTGTTGAAGAAAAGAAATATTCAATGGCTGAATTAAATCAATTAAGCAACAAGCAATTGACAGATCTTCTGGTTACGATTCAATGGTATCAAATTCCGGAGTTATTTCAGTTTAATAATGATAGTCTCAAATTCTATCAAGATGATAGCCGTATGCAGGCAATCATTGCTAAGCTAGCAGAACAAGGACAAGCCTATACGAAAGATGACTCAAAAGGAATTGAGACATTAGTAGAAGTTTTACGCTCAGGTTTTTATTTAGGTTTTTATCATCAAGAATTAAGTAAACTAAGTGAACGTGTCTATCATGATAAATGTTTACCAGCTTTAAAAACAATTGCGAAGAACCCGAATTTTAAACTTGGTACAACAGAACAAAATAAAGTAATTTCGTCTTATGGGATGTTAATTGGAGGGGCGTCAGCTGATGTAGAAGTTATTCAATATGCAGGTGAAATCTTTAAACAATATAACGATAATCTTTCTACGTTTATTGAAGATCGAACTAAAGGCGATGCTGTATATAATTTGATGAAAGAAGTTGATTATGAAGTTCAATCGTATATGAATGCTACAGGAAAAGAACCAAAAGATATGCTGTGGTATGGAAAAATTGATGGCTTTATTAATGAGATAAATCGTTTTGCACTAATAGGTACAGTAACAGACAAAAACGGATGGCTAATTAATAATGGTATTTACTATGCTAGTCGCTTTGGCAAGTTTTATAGTACACCAACAAAAGGGCAGCAAGTTGTTACAGAAGCAATGGGGATATATCCGTATTTAGGGCAACAATATTTTGTTGCAGCAGAACAAATTGTTACTAATTACGGCGGGATAGATGCAAATGGAAAAACGGTAAATTTAGATCAAATTCGAGAAGATGGTAAGAAACATTATTTACCAAAAACGTATACATTTGATGATGGGGCTATTGTCTTTAAAGCGGGAGATAAAGTTAGCGAAGAAAAAATTAAACGTTTATATTGGGCAGCAAAAGAAGTACGATCTCAATTTTATCGTACAGTTGGTATTGATAAACCACTCGAAAGTGGACATGCTGATGATGTGTTAACAATGGTTATTTATAATAGTCCGGATGAATATCAATTTAACCGTCAACTATACGGCTATGAAACAAATAATGGTGGAATTTATATTGAAGGAACAGGAACTTTCTTTACATATGAACGTACACCACAGCAGAGTATTTATAGTTTGGAAGAATTGTTTCGTCACGAATTTACACACTATTTACAGGGCAGATACGAAGTTCCGGGATTATGGGGTCAAGGAGAAATGTATCAAAATGAACGCTTAACTTGGTTTGAAGAAGGAAATGCGGAGTTTTTTGCAGGCTCAACGCGATTAGACAGCGTAGTACCGCGAAAAAGTATCATTGGTGGATTGTCTAATGATCCTGCGAAACGTTACACAGCAGCGCAAACATTAAATGCAAAATACGGAACGTGGGATTTTTATAATTACTCGTTTGCATTGCAATCGTATATGTATAATAACCGTCCTGATATGTTCGATAAAGTGCATGATTTAATTCGTACAAATGATGTTCCAGGTTACGATGCGTACCGTTCTACATTAAGTAAAGATAATAAATTAAATGAAGAATATCAAACTTACATGCAAATGCTGATAGATAATCGTGATAAGTATACAATTCCGCAAGTATCAGATGATTATGTAGCACAGCATGCTCCAAAACCGCTTTCAGATGTTACGTCAGATATCACCAATGAAGCGAAGTTAAAAAATGTGAAGGTAACAAAGAATAAATCACAATTCTTTAATACCTTCACACTACAAGGAACATATACAGGAAGTGCGGCAAAAGGGGAAAATGAGGATTGGAAAGTGATGAATCAAGCAACGAATGATATGCTGAAGCATCTTGCAGAAAAAGAGTGGAGCGGATACAAAACATTAACTGCTTATTTTGTAAATTACCGTGTCAATGCCGCTGGACAATTTGAATATGATGTTGTGTTTAGCGGAGTGAATACAGAAGAAGGTACTGCTGTCGAAAAAGAACCGAATAATTCATTTGATGCAGCGAATCCATTATCTTTGAACACATTATTAAGAGGAAACTTAAGTGATCAAGATCAAGTTGACAGATTTGTTATCGATGTAAAGGACCCAAAAGATTTACAAATTACCGTTACGAACGAACAAAACCTTGGACTGAACTGGGTGTTATACTCTGAATCAGATCTAAATAATTATGTAACTTATGCAACAAAACGTGACGGAAACAAATTGCTTGGAAATTATAATGCGAAGCCAGGGAAATATTACTTAAGTGTATATAAATATGGCGGTGGAGCAGGGAATTATACGGTAGAAGTAAAATAATTTTAAGTAGTTGTTTTTAGACAAATAGATGCCCAGAGGCATCTATTTGTCTTTTTTTAATGAAATGATGACGTATATACAAAAGATAAACTCCAATACCTTCTCTTAAGAAATCAAGGGTTTTATATTAGGGTTTATTTCATATGCAAATTTTTAAATAGTTCATATCAAATCTTTAGTAAACAGAAAAAAATCTAGTTGAATGGATTCTTACTTAATCTTAGCTTGATGGCTATGGGGTTCCAGCACATCACTATCAAGCTAAGAAATGTAAATACCCCCAAAACGAGAAAATTTACATTTTTTTGTTTTGGAGTAGCTTTTCGAAAAAACAACAGCAAAAATCTCTCGATATTTGAGCGTCCCAAAAATAATCGGTTTTGGGATACTGATTTACATAAATTTACAAATGATTCAAAAGGTCTATGTATTTTTGAAGTACTTCAAAATATTATCTCGAACTTTTTGACACATTGTTTTTCATAGAAATTACACCGCATTAAAAGGTGTACCTTTTGAAGTATTAGAATACTCCTGAAAAAATAAATAATTCTAATCATAAAGGGCAGTTAATATTAATTTGTGTTTTTGCAGAGGTTTTGATAATTATAAATCCAACTTTTCTATTTTGGGACGTTTCATTTACAGAAGATAGATAATAACATAATTTTCTCAATAAGGAATTTTCTTCTTTAAATATAATTTTTTCACAATTCATGGTATATCTGTATTAAGGGGATCTTTTCGGTTGATTAGGGAGAAAGATTTTAAAAATGATATGGGAGGAACAAAAAATGTCATTGAAAAAGAAATTAGGTGTTGGAGTGGTTTCAGCCGCTCTTGGTTTATCTTTAATTGGTGGGGGAACATATGCATATTTTAGCGATCAAGTGGTGACAAATAATTCATTTGCTGCAGGTACATTGGATTTAGCTATGCAACCAACTACTTCACTTAACTTAGAAAATTTAAAACCTGGGGACAAAATATTAAAGAAATTCAATTTAAAAAATAGTGGTACATTAGATATTAAAGATATCATGATGAAAATCGACTATACTGTAAACGACTTAAAACAAAATAATACTACAGAAGATTTCGGTAAACATATTAAAGTACAATTTCTTTGGGATTGGGATCCTGCAAAAAGCCCTGCATACGAGACAACCCTTGCGGAACTAAAATCACAAAGTTCAGAGATTGTCTCCAAAAAAGTATTTCATTCTAAGTGGACTGAAACAGGGGGGTTAAAACCTGGGAAAATGGATTGGTTTTGGATAAAGTTTATATTTGAGGATAACGGAACAGATCAAAACGTTTTCCAAGGGGATAGTATTGCGCTAAAAATGGAGTTCCAAGCCAATCAAACAGAGGGAAAAGAAAGATAATATTACAAAAATATTGTTGTGAAAATGTAAAACTGAGCTTGTAATTTTTTATAATTTGTAAAATTGACCATCAAATATCCATATAAAAAACCAGTGATATCAGTACATGTGTATAATATCGCTGGTTTTTTTGAGTTTAACATTTTGTATGTTTTGTAAAACTATTTTTCTTTCGGAAGCACAATTCTTTTATACAATTGAACTGTAATGAAGTAATAAATCGAGTAAATCACTACGAAAATAACAATTGGTAACCAAATACGAAAATATGGATCAATCAAAATGGCTCCGAACATGTTCATACCAACTAATACATGAACAATGCCAATAATTGCTGGGACTAAGAACACGAAGAATAACTCCTTATAAATCGATTGTGTTAATAACTCTCGGCGAACACCGATTTTACGAAGCATTTGATAACGCGTACAATCTTTGGATGCACCAGACAAAACTTTAAACATAAGGCAACTTGCCATCATTGCTAAGTACGCAATTCCGACGAAGAAGCCCATGAACATCAATCCACTGAACATGCCATGATAAGAATCATACATTCGATATTTACTCTTCAGTTCTTCAGGTTTCATACTTGTATATTTAGCTAACTGTAATTCGTCAAGTTGTTTCCATTCCTTTAAGTATGATTTAAAATTATCTGTTTTCCCAATAAACACAGTACTTTCGAGACCTTCTATACTATGGTACATGTTTTTGTCTACAATTTTTATTTCATGATCAGGATACATATAATATGGCTGGATTATTTCGAAAGCTTCACTCCATTGTTGCGGTGACTTCTTCACGTTTGCACCAATTGGCAACTCTTCTGAAACTCTCTTTGTTTTCCCAAACTCTGCTCTCTCATTACTATTTTTCAATACTAAAGGACGATTTTTCTCTAAATCCTCTTTTAAATAGTAAATAGACTGACCATCTATTTTGTAATGATATTCAAGCTTCTCTGTAAATAAGATGGTATTCAAAATTTTCTTTTCTTCAGTTGTTGGATTATGAACGACTGAATCGTAAATTTCACTACCATTAACCATTTTTATTACGTTGTTTTTAAATGCCATACCACCAGAAATCCCACCAGCTCCAAGGGCCACTAACATTGCTACCGTGGCAAGCACATTTGCTAGGCTATTCATACGAAAATTTAATTGTGCAAAAGTAAAAGCATTGAGGCCTTTCTCACTACGTTTTTTATTACTCTTTAACTTGTTAATCATAACTGGGAGAAGTGATCCAAATAAAAGGTAAGTACCAAAGGTTGCTGTGGTCAATCCAAGGGCCATTAATCCGAGAGCAGCCATTCCCGCTTGTGGAATATAGGTCAGTGATGCATAACCAATACCTAACAAAATTAAACCAAGGAATGCAACTACAACTGTCATTTTTCCTTTTACCGCGACACGTTCTGTTTGTACATCTGCATGTACAAGTTGTAATACGGAAAAACGTACTAATTTAATACTACTCATAATTGCTGATAGTACAAATAGTGCAAAGAAGAAGATGCACGTAACAGTTATAGATGGAATATAAAATGCTTGATAACCCTCACCAGGAAATTCCAATTGCTTCATTAGTAACTGTCCGATACCTTCTGCAAGTCCTATACCAACTGTAATTCCAATCGCAAGAGACGCTGCGCCTAATACGATTGTTTCAATAAACATAAGTAGTGTAACTTTATGCTTTTTTGCTCCTAACATCATATACATACCAAACTCTTTTTGGCGAAGAGATACTAAGAAAGAGTTTGCATATAAAATGTAGAAAAATGTTATAATCGCTAACAGAAAGGAACCAATGTGGAATATAGATACAATATCCCGAATAGAAGAGCTAGATTCAAGAAACGTTTTATTTAATGATAGCGTTTGAAACATATAAAAAGTAGAAATAGATACGATAAGACCAACAAGTAAGACAATATAGTCTTGTAACTTACTTTTTAGTCCTGACATGGAAAGTTTAAATAACATACATGAGCCCTCTCTCTTACGCTTTTTGTGTGCCTAAGTCTGCAAGCACGTCTAAAATTTTTTTATAAAACTCATCACGTGTACCACCGCGATGAATTTCTTTATATAGCTCACCATCTTGAATAAATAAAATACGTTGACAATAACTTGCACTATATGGATCATGCGTAACCATCATAATCGATACACCTTGTTCTTTATTTAAGTTTGTCATTGCATCAAGTAAACTGGTTGCATTTTTAGAATCGAGAGCTCCTGTTGGCTCGTCCCCTAAAATAATCGCAGGCTCATGTACTAAAGCGCGCGCTGCTGCTGAACGCTGCTTCTGTCCACCAGATACTTCAGATGGATACTTTTGAAGAATTGCTGAAATTCCTAACATATCAGCTACCTTTTCTACTTTCGGTCCAATATTTCGTGATGAAACACCTTGAAGTGAAAGTGGAAGTGCGATGTTTTCGTAAATAGATAAGTTCTCTAATAAGTTAAAGTCTTGGAAAATGAATCCTAACTTTTGCGAACGGAAATCAGAAAGCTCACCTTGCTTCATTTTCGTAATATCCGTTCCTGCAATTTCAACAACGCCGCCTGTCGCTTTATCAAGCGTTGAAATTACATTTAATAATGTCGTTTTACCAGAACCAGAAGGTCCCATAATTCCAACGAACTCACCTTCTTGAATTGAGAATGAAACACTTTTTAATGCATGTGATTGATTCTCACCTTTTTTACCGTACAATTTTTGAATGTTTTTTACATCTACAACTGGTTTTATCATATATATCCTCCTACGTTTGTTTTTTCATTTCTTTAAAATAAGCTGCTATTCTTATTTGCTACTAACAAAATAGTCATGTTGCATCTACCTTTTTCATGAGGTTGTCACGATGTATCCACTTGAAAGCTGTAAAGAAAATTTTCTTTTTAATTTCTCCTCTCCCCTCATCGCTTTGAATACATACATGATAAACGATGAAAATTAGGAAACACCCTGTAAAACCCTTAAGAATTCTTAAGTTTTATAAAAAAAAGCTTATGGAACCTGTAATTCCATAAGCCAATCTATTTGATTGGATGTTCAACAATAAAGGACATCCAGCCGTCTTTATATTTTGCATGTATATTACCATGATGAAGTTCAACAATTCTTTTTGAGATAGCAAGCCCGAGACCATTTCCCTGGTCATCTTTTCTTGCCTTGTCCCCCCTGAAAAACCTTTCAAACAATTTATTGGGGTCGCTAACAGGCGGTTTTTCGACTTTATTTGATATTTTCAAAATTGCTTTGTTACCCATTAGTTCCAGACATATTGATAATTGAGATGGTTTCATGCTGTACTTTATCGCATTCACAAACAGATTTTCATAAACACGTACCATTTTTTCTACATCAATGAAGATAGGTATTGTTTCTTCCGGGATAAATTTTTGAACGATTAAACTTTCCTTTTCAAATATAGGAATGTATTCTCCAACTATTTGCTCCAGCAAACCTGATAAATCAACTTCATTAAGGTTTAACTTAGCATCGATGCCTGATAAACGGGTATATTCAAACAGTTCATCAATTAAATATTTCAATCGCTTTGATTTTAAATAAGTGGTTTCGAGGTATTCTTGTAATTGTGTTTTACTGTCGTATTGCCCTTTTTTTAATAAATCTATATAGCCAATAATAGATGTTAACGGTGTGCGTAAGTCATGAGATACATTGGTTATAAGTTCATTTTTTGTACGTTCTAATCGTCTTTCTTGTTCAAATGTATTTTCCAATTTCTTGGACATATAGTTGATATTTTGAGCAAGTTGGGTCAGTTCGTCCTTCCCCTTAATCCCAATGGTCAAACCCAGTTTTCCATTTGCAATATCATTCACATTATCCGAAATGAGCTTCAAATATACTATTTTCTTTCGAACCAATATTAAAAAAATTATTATAAAGTTAAAGATTGCGAACGCGAATAAGAACAACAATGCCAAATTGGCTTCAAACATACCAAATTCTTCGTGTTCTTTAAATAATGGTTCTATGACGAATAGAAAAATGAGGATTGTAAAACTAAACGAAATAAAAAAACTAGCTGCTACAGCACCAAGAAGTTTTATAATGATCTTACTTCTAAAACTAACTCTCTTCATATTTTATACCCAATTCCCCAAACAGTTTTAATATAAATGGGATGTTTAGAATCCTCTTCAATTTTGTCTCTTATTTTTGTAATATGCACCATGACGGTATTATCTGATTTATAAAAAACCTCTTTCCAAACGGCTTCATATATTTTTGCAACGCTCAGGACAACCCCTTTGTTACAGGCAAGTAGTTCGAGAATATCAAACTCTTTTGGAGTTAACCTTGTTTTCTTTCCTCTTACCCATACTTGACGTGTATCTGTATTCACGGTTAAGTCACCAATTTCTAGAATGCTTTTATTATGTTCTATTGACGTATTATATTTTTTAAATCTTCTTAATTGGGATTTTACCCTAGCGATTAATTCCAATGGGTTAAACGGTTTTGATAAATAATCGTCTGCACCAGAGGCTAGACCATGAATTTTGTCTATATCCTCAGATTTTGCAGATAGCATGATGATAGGCATATTGCGGTCTTCCCTAATCTTCATACACGCTTCAATACCATCCATATTAGGCATCATAATATCTAAAATAATCAGATCAAACTCCTTTTCTTCTAACAGTTGTAAAGCTTCCATAGCATCTTCTGCTTTTTGAGTTTTCAGACCTTCATTTTCCAAATAAACAGAGATAAGATTTCTAATCTCTTTATCATCATCGACAATAAGAATGTTTGACTCCATAGTATTCCTCCATATTTTTTCTCGCATTAAACAGCTAAAGACATAAGCAGGTGATACATTTCTATCTTCTCTTTTTCTTAAGCTTGCAAACAGAAGACAAGAAATAACATAATGTATATACGTAATATCGTTCTCCCTAATATATTGTTCAATATTTATTACTGATCCATATACAATTAATAAGTTCCCTTTTTCTTTAACTTTTGCTTTTATTAAAAAAATAAAATTCCTTATTATTTTCCACTAATAAAATAATTGTCTTGAGATTTCTTCTTTTAATTAATTTTTCTGTGAATCCACCTGTACTCAGTCCATATTTGACAATGTAATTTACTTTCTTCAAATCAAGTCCTTCAATTATTTTGTCTCCAAGAAACCTTAAACTTGGAATGGCTGCACCAATTGATTTTTAGTGCATTATATACAGAAATAAGAAAGCGAATGGTTTTCATACCTAATCATCCCACAGGTTTGAACTCATAATTATACTCTAGAGTCCAAACCTTAAGAAAGAGGGGCAAAAGTTCTTAAGAATTCTTAAGCTTTCTACAGCATTTTGTCATAAGAATATATGACGACTCTCGAAATGTTAGCGGTATCCCCAATAACACTTACTATTCGTCAATCCGAAGAACAAAAAGAACTTGTAGGAATCCCTACAAGTTCTTTTTTAGATAATGTAAAAAAGTTAGAACAAACTATCTCATAATTTGAATCGGAGCAAACACTCTAACTACGGGTTGCTTTCATTATATATCAAATCTTAAAATATGAATCTCTGATATTTGAAAATTATGTGAATTAAGAAAACAAGGTGGGGTATCGGAGTTTGAATCCCTAAAAACTACAATTAAGCATTTTGTAAAAAATACTTTTAAGTAATATCTATATCATAATAAATTATAAAAAATATAAGTATAAGTAAATAGAGAAGAATAGGGGATTCTTACTTATTAATCAGCATTTAAATGGGAATATAATTAACGTCTTTTTCTATCTGGGGCAACACACATATTTTAACCTTTTTATACGCTAAGCGATTTTTAAAATATTACTTATTTCAATTGAAACTTTGACTGATAGGGTCACCATAAAGACGATTATCACCTCTTTAGAAATAAAAAGGAGCAAATTAATTTGCTCCTTTTTCACTTAAATTCCACATGAAATTTAGTGTCAACGATTCCAAAAGCAACTTTACATGGAAACGGATTTTTTCCTGTTGAAGAAGCACGTATACAAGAAAGCACCCAATATTCCAGTTCTAAAGGTAAGCGGTAAAATTGAATGCTACCATTACTATTTTTTAATGATACGATAGGTGTATTTACCCTGGTTGTAGCGAAACCGTCTGTTGTTATCATTGCTGCTGCATCATTATTATGAAAACCAGCACTTAAAACTTCGTAAATCATTCCATCTTTTTCATTGATAATCATGGGTATACTTAAATAGGGATAGTTATTTATATCATTATGAATAACTGTTCTTGCTGTATTCTTTCTTATCTGATTCCCTTGCATTTTATACACTCCTTTATAACAATACAAACGTGATCGTTTAAATCCATTCTATTTTACGTCTATTATATTAGAAAATTGTAGTTTCATTTTATTATAAAAAGCATCGGTACATATAACAGCACTATGTTGCTGGTCAATACCAACAACAGTCATGTAGCTAGAGAGTAAATAACCATCCTCATAATATGTAATTAGTATTTCTTCTTCAGATAATAAGGAACATAGCAACATGTTCTCGATCAGTTCTTTTTCTTCAGCGGTTAAGATCGGCCGAGTTACTTTGTTTTTCTCCTTGATGATTTCACGAATACCAGCAAACTGCTCCGGCATCGCAGCGAACGGAGTCCATTTTACCATTCCTCTTCCTTTTGGCATATTCGCGTTGTTCATGATTTATGTCCCCCTAACAATGTGTTTCTGTATCTTGCTGTAGCACTATTTGTATAAGAAATGCCTCTTAATATGCTGTTCTTGCCAAATTTAGTGCGTATTTCATCCATTACCTTAGTTAATTTTATTTCTTTTTCGCGTTGTATGATGTTATCGAAAAGAGAGATTTGTTCTTCGCCTTCATTGATTAAGTTGGTTAAAGAAACATTAATCGATCTTAGGGGTTCACCCGTATATAACTCATGTAAAAAGTATGTACAAATTCGATAAATATCCATTGTTAAATTGGTAGGTCGGTTCAAAGTGTGAGTTTTCCTGAAACCGCCAGCGTAATTTTTACTATAACCAATAGAAAATTGTATGGTTTGAGCAAGTTTATTATGTCTTCGCAGCCGATAGCAAACTTCTTCGATATGTTCCAGAAGGATAATTGGAAATTCTTCTATTGTGTAATCACGCATGAGTATTTGGCTCTTACCAATTGAAGTTGTTGCTGGTATGTATTTTTCTGCAATGCGGCTAAAATCAATGCCGTTGCTATGTAGGTGTAATTCTTCGCCAATAACTCCAAAACTTTGTTTTAAGTATTTGAGCGGATATTTCGCTAAGTCTTCAATTGAATGTATTCCTTTTCGATTTAACTTTGCTTCTGTTTTACTCGAAATTCCCCAAAACTTACTAAGTGGTCGTATCGGCCATAATTTTATGGGTACATCTTCGTACTTCCAATATGCGATGCAGTCTTTTGTCTTCTTCGCTTCCACATCTAAAGCGATCTTACTCATTAAAGGATTAGGCCCAATCCCAATCGTGCATTCAATTCTTGTTTTCTTATATATTTCACGTTTGAATTTTAACGCGAATTCATATGGCTCATTGGCAAACAAATGGATACTATTTGTAATATCCATAAAGAATTCATCGATGCTGTATTGGTGAAAATCTTCAATAGGAACGTATTGTAGAGCTAATTTTGTTATGTAATTTGAGCATTTTATATAAGTTCCCATGATTGGGTTTACCACAAGAATGTCTTTACGCCGTGGTATTTCGTACAACCTTGCCATTTTCTTAACACCTAATGCCTTTAATGGTGGTGTTGCAGCCAAAACAATAGAGCCATTTCTCTTCACATCTCCTACTACAGCTAATTTGGTATGCAGTGGGTCTAAGCCCATCTTGATACAGGACACGCTTGCATAAAAACTACGAAGATCTACACATAAAACAATTCGATTCGGCAAAATTGAGTAGTCATACACCTTTACACCTCCTTAATAATAAGAACATCTGTTCTTATTATACACGAATATACGTTCTCTTATGAAGGGGTTTTTGTAAAAAAATAAAACTGACTCTAGTTAGCCAGTTTTTACATATCCCAAAAGTCGGTAGATTTAACGTTTGGTTTTATTTGCCTAATAACTTTTAAAATCTTTTTCATTACAGTTGGACTAGGTATGTATTCTTTATCATTGCACGCCTTTGAAACTGTAGGACGACTTAATTTCGCGGTCTTTTCTAAATCATTTTGGGTGAAGCCATTCCGATCTAAAAAATCACCTAATTTCGTTCGGTTTTTCCCTCCGAATTTCCAAAACACTTAAATCCCTCCTGAACCTATTTTCAACATTGTGGACATAAATGTAAAAAACTATTCGCATAGACGGCAAAAGTTTTTTACATAATGTACAAGCTGTCCACAATATGATGTATCAAAGCAGCTACCACGGTATTTATTAAGATAGAAGAATACGAGTTTACCAAAGTAAGTTGCGAATAATTACCACAGTATTTATCAGGATTTCTACCAAGGTAAAACTACCACGGTATTAAGTAGATGAAGCTATGTAATATCTACATTCTAAATTCTGTTTATAAAGGGGGCATTTAAATGCGTACTAGGAAGGAAACAATTCCTTTTCGCGAGTTTATGGATCGGTCATACAAAGATAAAGAACAGAAAATCCGTAAATACAATTCATTAAGTCCTTTCGCATTCCTTCATATGTCGGATCAGGTATTACATACTTACATTGCATTAGGAGTTATGGGAACGATTTTAATCGGAGCAGTCATGTTAGAAAAATACTTGGTGCGACATGACTATATATCAGCAGCTAAATTTGTAAGCGAAGGTATTTATCACGGCACGCGAATTGGTGGAGTTTGCTTGATTGGATATGTATTTGTTCGTATCGTAATCATGTTTTAAGGAGGGAAGGGAGTAATGGGAATTATAAAGGAGTGGTTTCGTACGCAAAGGTTAAGGAATCAGCTTATGGAGGTGTTCGGAAAAGCAGGTTTATATACGGAACATCAAACGCGTGGGGGAAAAGTGCCTATTTATCCAAAGATACATAATGTTTCCTCTTCGAAAGAAAGCGTGAGATATGTATTTACCATCCCAAACGGATTAGATCCACAGAAAATCGAAAAGAAGTGGTTCTGTTTTCAGCAAATATTAGGACGGAATCTTACGATTGAAGGGGATATGAAAAAGTTTGTACTACATGCATTCCATTCAGCTGCTGGACTAAAACCTTACAAGTACTGTTATAAAGAATGGCAGCCATTATTAAAAGAATACCGTCTTCCTGTTGTGGTTGGCCGGGATCAATTTGGAAAAACGATTACGTACGATATGGTTGATTCCAATACACCACACTTATTAATAGCAGGAGAAACGGGAAGCGGGAAAAGTAGTATGGTACGTGTTGTATTATCCACACTTATTCAATATATGTCTCCTGAAAAGTTGCATTTGTACCTTGGTGACTTAAAAAACTCTGAATTTCATTTTTTGCGTAGAGTGAAGCATGTGAAAGAAGTTTGTATGGAAGAAATTGAAATGAAAATAATGCTTCAAAAGTTATGGAAGGAAATCAGAGAACGAAGAAAACTTATGGAAGAATATGAAGTTGATCATATTGATGCGTACAACAAATTAAATCCTGATCATCCAAAAGCATATATTCTACTTGCTATCGATGAAGTGGCCATGCTAAAAGATGAAAAAGAGTGTATGACTACAATTGAAAAGATCTCAGCGGTCGGCCGATCACTTGGGGTGTTTCTTATGCTTAGTATGCAGCGGCCAGATGCGAAAGTGTTAGATGGTAAGTTAAAGCTCAATATGACCGTAAGAATTGGCTTTAAATGTGATAGTGTAATTAATAGTAATATCATGGGTACTCCTGGTTCAGAGCATTTAGAGCTATCAGGCCAAATGATTTTAAAACGAAATGGATTAAAGAAAGTGCAAGCTCCTTATTTGGAATTAAGTAAGGCGAAACAAATTGTTGAACCATATCGCATGTCTAAAGAGGAGAAAATACTCCAGAATTCATCGCAAGAAGAAATTCCGTTATTTGGGGTGTTAGATGATGAAGAGTAGAGATAAAGGAATTTTGAATGATTTGAAGCGATTTAGATGTATGTCCCGTGACGATATTATTGACTTGCATTTTCAAGGCTTAAAGAATGCGGTAACTTGTTGTAATACGGTTATGAAACGATTAAGAAGAGACGGCTATGTTGATGCTAACGTATTACAGCACCCATACATTTATTTTCCGCAGCCAAGTTCTATCAGAAAGACAAGTCAAAAAATCCCTCATTTCCTTGGTATTGTGGACGTATACAAACAACTCGTTCATTATGAAAATCCTAAACTATTTAAAGTTGAACCAAAGTATGGGAAAGAATATATGGAGCCGGATGCTTTTACTATATGGCGTAGATCACCATTCTTTATTGAAGTTCAAAAGTCAGTGTACAGTAAAAAAATAATGCAAGATAAGATAAACAGATACGAGTTATACTTCCATAGCCAAGAATGGCACAATGAATCCTGGCAACCGAAAGTTTCTAAATTCTTTCCTTCAATCCTTATCATTACTGGCAAACATTACGACGTTCAATCTCCTCATTTACGTATATTTCAGGCGAATTCTATAGAAAGTTTTATGAAAAATTTAGCGGTGAAATCATAAAGAAAGCCTGCATAGTGCAGAGCTTTTTTCTTTTCAGTAATGTATTAAGCCATGTGTGATGCTGATTGTTAGAAGGCGGTAAATGAGCAAAGTAAATTTAAAGTAAAACTTCTTCTAGAATGATATCTCCATAATTAATAACTTGTATGATAACCTCTCGATTATCACTATATCCATTCATATCTACAACTTGTCCCACATATTCGTTTGTACCAATATCTTTTTAAAGTGCTCTAAAAATGCACTTTATCTTTTCTTTATTTTATCTTTATCTTATCTTTATCTTATCTTTAAATTTCTATATTAAACTTTAAACCTAAAAGAAATAAATTTGAGTCTGAAAGGGGTAGAGAAATAGATGATTATTATATATTTTGTAAATAACCAACCGCCATTGAAAAATTGAATTTCTTATACGAGGAGAAATATATGAAGGATATGAGTAAAAAACAAATTATTAAAGTATTCCTTATTAGTATTTTAGGTTTAGGAACAATGCTTGGAATACTATATATTAATCATAAAACTAATATTCAACAAAATAAAGCGCTCGCTACCGAAAAACGTGTATTGCAATATGAGCCTACCTTGAAAAAAGAATTAGAAAAATATAATTTAGGAGGGAAAACAGCAGTTTTATTAGGAATTATGTACCAAGAGAGTAGAGGTGAGGGAAACGACCCTATGCAGTCATCTGAATCACTTGGATTAAAGCCAAATGAAATTCAAGAGACAAGCTTGAGCATTGAACAAGGGGTAAAACACTTTGCTAAAATGTACAAATATGGAACGGAAAAAGATGTTAGCATGGATGCAATTATTCAAAGCTATAATATGGGACCAGGGTATATTGATTTTATTGCCAGTCAAGAAGTTAAACAACACTCGGAAGATTCGGCTAAAAAGTTTTCTAAGATGAAAGTTGATCAAAATCCAGCGATGTACACTTGTGGTGGAAATAAAAATAATTTTAGGTATCCATATTGTTATGGTGATTTCACATATGCCACAAAGGTGAATGAAAAAACAAAACTTATTGAAGAACTTCTTCGAAATGTACATAACTCTTCTAAATAAGCTGCAGAATGAAATATAATGATACCGTCAGTTATCAGCAATAAAATATTAGAATATAACTTATATTTTAGGTAATTATATTTATCAATGTGACGGTATCCTATATGAAAAATCTCGATCTTATTTCTATAGGATGAAATAAGATCGAGACTCTTTTGTTGTTTACTTGATGGATAATGGAATGGTAACCAAAAATTGTACGCCTTGTTTGGTATTATTCATAGAATACGTGATAGAAAGAGATTCGAAAATTTGTTTTACAATATATAATCCTAAGCCACTCCCTCCAGTATTCCGATTTCTTGACTTTTCGATTCGATAAAAGGGTTCGAATATATGTTGTATATTCTCTTCTTTAATTTCGACACCTGTATTAAGGACTTGCATTTCGATATAGTTTTGCTTAGATTTTTGGCTTAACTTTATATAGACCTTTTCGTTAAGTGGTGAATACATAATTGCATTATGAATGATGTTTTTACAAGCTTTTTCTAAAAGAACACAATCCGTATAAACAAAAATGTCAGAATCGACTTCTTTTATTATTTGAATGTCTTTTTGAGAAGCAAAAAATTCGAGGTCTTTTGTGATTGTACCTATTAACTTCGAAAGATTTACTTCTTCTACTTGTGGTTTAAAGGTATGTTGTTCTAGTTTTGACGTGCTTAAAATTTCGCGAACCAGTTGTTCCATACTTCCAATTATTTGATGATTTTTCTTTAAATATTGGTCACGATTTTGATAAGGGCCGATATTATATATCATCCCTTCTAAGTAACCTTTCATAACAGTAAGAGGAGTTTTTAATTCATGTGCTACAATAGCAAAAAATTCCCGTCGCTTTGTTTCTATTTCTCTTTCTTTTTCAATATCACTTTTCAATTGCTGATTCGCTTTTTGTAAATCAAAAATTGCTTGTTGTAAATTTATGGACATATCGTTCAAGCTATTGGACAATTCCCCTAATTCATCCATAGAACGAACCTCAATTTTTTCGGAGAAATCTAAGTTTGCCATCTTTTGTGCACCTTCATTAATATAAATAAGTGGTTTTGTAATAAACCTTGAATAGAAATAAGCACTTCCTAAACCAATAACCAGTACAATGATACTAATAAAGGGAAGAAAACGTACCAAGACCTGTGATGCTTCATCGATCGGTTGAAATGTTGCGAACACCACAAGCGTTAAGTTAACATCTTGGAATTGTATTGGCTTGGTAGCCTCATATGAATTACTAGGATTATCTAAACTCCTTGATGGTACTGCTTTAACAAAACCTTTTGCTTGAGTCCCCCCTTGAATAGCACCTCCTTGAATAGTACTTTGAAGAAAAGTAAAAGAAGGAGAATAAATAATTGTTCCCTCATTATCTTGAAGGTAGATCACTGCATTATTTTTTTGTGCGTATTCATCAACAAGTGGTGTTGCATTTTGAAGCGTAAGATCTTTAGATTTATCAATTATTTCTTCGATTCCCGTTTGAAGCTGATCTGTTTTGTATTTCTCATAAAATTTAGGGAGAAAGAAGTATAAAGTTACATAAATTAAGGTTGCAAAGGCTAACAAAATGAGGGATGTAGTCATAAAGAGTTTATAGGTGATTCTCTTCATCTTCATGATCTTTACAATCCTATTCATCGATTTTATAACCAATGCCCTTTACTGTTTTAATGTAGGGTATATCTAATTTTTTTCGTATGTTTTTCATATGCGTATCAATCATTCGTGTGTCTCCGGCATACTCATATCCCCAAACTTTTTCTACGATATTTTCTCTTGTGAGTACCTTTTTTTCATTTTGAAGTAGTAGTTGCAAAATTTCGAATTCTTTTGTCGTTAGGGGAACCTCAACTTTATTTACATATACTTTATATGCATCGCCATCGACATGTAGTTCTCTAAATACAAAATGATTATCCGTACTTTGATTATTACTTCTTCTCAGTACTGCTTCGACTCGTCTCATCAAAACATGAAAAGAAAAAGGTTTCGTAATATAATCATCGATTCCAAGATCAAATCCTTTCATTTGATCTTGTTCTTCTTCTAGCGCAGTTAGCATAATAATTGGTATATTTGACTGACTTCGAATCATTTTGGCAACTTCAAATCCATTCAGGTTTGGCATCATCACATCTAGAAGAATTAAATCGAAGGACTGCTTATTAAATTGTTTCATGCCCTCTAATCCATCTGAAGCAACTATAACTTTATACTGTTGTGTCATTAAAAATTGTTTGATTAATTCTTGTATTTCTTGATCATCTTCTACCACCAGAATATGATAGTTCATCTTTATATCACCTCTTGTAGTCATTATAATCCTCCAATCTGGAGCTGATGTGGAGACGAATTAGAATACATAGAAACACTATAAAAACTTCACAGGAAAACTACATGTATTTCAAATCAGCTCCAGATGCATGAGATAGGTTATATACATAACAAGACAGAGGGAGGTAATCAAGATGTCACTGGAAGCAAACATCATTCTTTCTTTATTAGATGTACAACTGTGGATGGCCCCTCATTCGAATAATGGTCGCATAAAAGAGAAAAAACAAAAATTGAAATTAGCACCGTACTTAAATAAATATACAAGTGTAAATAAAAGAAAGCTATATAAGTCTAGTGAACAAAAATAGAGAGGATCAAATTGATTCTTTCTTTTTCGTGTATTCAATAGCTAGGTACTGAAAATCTTTACTATAACTCTAGATTAACTCCATATAGAATACAGATTAAGTTTGTATGCTACATGTATCAAATAGAAAGGAATGATACATGATGTTGACGACATACACAATCTATCAATTTTTATCCCTTCCTTCTTATTTACACGCAAACCTATTACCATCCATTCTCACGAGAACTTTCGGCTCTAAGTTTATAACAAAAGAGTAAAGAATCTAATTGAGGTTATGATTCCTTCTTGCTGCTTTGTGCCAATACCCGTATAACATGCTATGTACATTGAATAATTGATTTGATGAGAGCCGAATAGGCTCTTTTTTTAGAGACCAGCTCGAGGTGGGGTTGAATATCGTCATACATGTATTTATAGAAAAATTCAAATATAATGTTATCTCTAAGAAAAAACAGTTGATTTATGTCTAAACCATGCCTAAAGGTGAAATTTTCTTTTTTGAAATGATGATTCCTAAATATCACATTCATACATCGTAATTCAAATATGAAGATAAAAATATTCAATTGAAATTAAAGGAGAAAGGGATGTTCACAATGGGACATTATGATACAAATCAAACAGAAAATAATAGGAATAAAGCCTATAAAAAAACAGGGTATTTTTTCACAGGAATAATTGGTGCAATGATTGGTGTAATTACCATTGGATTGACCATCCCTTATATAAATGAAATCAAAGGAAATGCAGACCAATCTCCTAAACATAACGAAGTAAATCAGGTTACGCCGACCTCTTACAAACCAGAAGATGTGAGCAACCTTCAAAATATGATTGAATCTGCAAAAGAAGTTGTCGTAGGTGTCATTAACTATAAACAAAATGCAGATTCATTTAATACGCAAGATCAATTAGAAGAAGCTGGTTCGGGATCAGGGGTCATATATAAAAAAAACGGCAATAAGGCTTTCATTGTTACAAATAATCATGTGATAGACGGTGCGAATAAAGTAGAAGTGAAATTGAATAATGGTAAAAAGGTTCCCGCTAAAGTAGTAGGGACAGATCCATTATTAGATTTAGCGGTATTAGAAATTGACGGGGCAGATGTAAAAAGAGTAGCAACACTTGGAGACTCAGAAAAAATTCGTACAGGGGAAACGGTAATAGCCATTGGGAATCCATTGGGGCTAGAAGGTAGTGTAACAAAGGGGATTATTAGTAGCAAGGAACGAGAAATACCTGTTAGTACACTTGGAAATCAACAAGTGGATTGGCAAGCACAGGTCATTCAAACAGATGCAGCTATTAATCCTGGGAATAGTGGAGGAGCTTTATTTAATGAACAGGGTGAAGTCATTGGAATTAATTCGAGTAAAATTGCACAACAAGCTGTTGAAGGAATTGGATTTGCAATCCCGATTCATATAGCCAAAACAATCCTAGGGTCTCTTGAAAAAGAGGGAACAGTTAAACGTCCAATGATGGGTGTACAGTTATTAGATGTAGAGAAAATGACAGATTCTGCAAGTAATCAATTAAAATTACCAAAAGAGATATCAAATGGTGCCGTGTTGGGGAATATCTCAAATCAATCACCAGCAGAAAAGGGCGGCTTACAACAGTATGATGTTGTGATTGCATTGGATGAACAAAAAATAGAAAATGTCGTTCAATTCCGTAAATATTTATATGAAAAGAAAAAATTGGGGGATACAATTAAAGTAACCGTTTATCGAAATGGTGAAAAACTAACAAAAACCGTGAAATTAATGGAACAAACACGTACCGCTTAACAGCCACCTTTCGGTGGTTTTTTCTATTTTACTAGTTTTATATGTACGATCATTCCATTCGTCCTCACTCCACATTAATGGACTGGCTCTCTACCAATATTCAAAATCAATTGTGTATTCTAATTTGTGTTCCAGTTTTTCTTGCTAAGGTCAATGAATAAATACACATAAACTCCATATATCTCTAGATAAACTACTGAGTAACTCCATACAAACTCTAGATAGCGTATATAGAATAACAGCTATCAAGGAGGTTAGGAAAAATGAATTTTATAAAACGCGCAATTCTCAGTATGAAAAAAAGAATAGGAACATCATTAATTTTGATGGCAGTCTTCCTGATTGTTACAAATTTAGTGCTGGCAGGATTCACAATCCAAAATGCATCAAAAAAAGCTGCGGATGCAGCAAGAAAAAAACTAGGTGCAGATGTTACTTTAGGTCTTGATTTTGACAAATTAGGTCAACAAGCTAGGGAAACTGGCGAGATGCCTAAGCCGCCGAAGCTCAACACAAAAGAAGCAGACCAATTAGCGAAGTCCAAGCATGTAAAAGACTATAATTATATAACCAATAATTTCGGAATTGCGGATGGGTTTAAATTAGTAGGAGCTTCAGAAGGAGAAGGAAAAGGAAAAGGTAACGTTGCAATGGTGGGAGGATCAGGTTCAGGTTCAGAAATAGATATGAATTCTTCTCTTATGATAGAAGGAGTTCGCAAGACTTTATTACAAGAAAGTTTTAAAAATGGAAAAAGTAAAATCGTTGATGGAAAACCAATTACAGAACAGATGCAAGATCAGAATGTAGCTTTAATGGAAAAACGATTAGCGGAACAAAACAATTTGAAAGTAGGAGATAAAGTTAAAGTTCAATCAGGGGATAAGAAGGAAACTCTTGAAGTTGAAATTATCGGTATTTACGAAACGAATGAGCAACCAATGGGTCAAAATCCCCCTCCTATGATGAATCCAGCTAATAAACTGTATATGCCTTACTCTACTTTGAAAAAGTTAGAAACAGATGAAGGTATGAGTAGTAGTATTCAAGTTGTGTACTTATTGAACGATCCACAAGACATTGATGCATTTAAAGAAGAAGCAAAAAAATCTGATATTGATTTTAATTATTTTAAGTTAGATGCACAAGATTCATTGTACAAACAAATGATTGGTCCTATCGAAAATATCGCTTCTACGTCTCAAATGATTATCTATATGGTATCTATTGCAGGTGCGATTATCTTAGGATTAATCATTATGTTATCGATTAAAGCACGTCGTAAGGAAATGGGGATTTTATTGTCCATTGGAGAGAAAAAATGGAAACTGATGGCGCAGTTCGTAGTAGAAGTAGTATGTATTGCTATTTTAGCGTTAGGATTATCCCTAACAACAGGAGCTAAAGTTTCTCAATTCGTAGGGAATAACTTACTTTCGAGTGAAATTGCTACAGCAAGCGAAGAAAAAGACAATTCACAAAATGGTAGTGTAATGATGGTTGGAGCTGGTGGTACTCCACAAAACCAAAACGAAGATCCAATTGATAAAATTGATGTAAGTGTAACGGGAGAAGATGTAGGAAAAATGGGGGGAATTGGACTAGCTATTGCTATATTAGCAACGCTTCTTCCAGCATTATCTATTCTACGCTTAAATCCAAAACAAATTCTTTTAAAAGATGAATAAGGAGGCTCGATATGGAGACGATTTTACAATTTAAAAACTTAGATTATTATTATGAAAGTAACGGGAAAAAAGTAACGATACTAGATAATGTTAATTTTTCTTTTCAAAAAGGGCATTTTTACACGATTTTAGGGCCCTCTGGATCTGGCAAAACCACAACTCTTAGCTTAGGTTGTGGGCTGGACATACCTAAAAACGGTTATGTACTATATAATGGCAAGGATATTCGAAAAATTGGTTTGGATCGATACCGTAATCAAAATGTATCCGTAATTTTCCAATCGTATAATTTGATTACCTATATGACCGCTCTTCAGAATGTACTAACGGCAATGGAAATTACAGGTGTGAAGGTACAAAATAAAAAAGCAAGAGCATTAGAATTATTAGAGAAGGTAGGACTCACAGAAGTAGAAGCGAAACGAAATGTCTTGCAACTAAGTGGTGGACAACAACAACGTGTAGCAATTGCTCGAGCACTATCTTGCAATGTCGATTTATTGATTGCTGATGAGCCAACAGGAAACCTTGATGGAGAAACAGCAAATGAAATTATTGAGTTGTTTCAGGAGCTCGCTCATCAAGAGGATAAATGTGTAATTGTAGTTACGCATTCACAAGAAGTTGCAAAAAAATCGGATCGAGCAGTTTATTTAAGGAAAAAGAAGTTAGTAGTAAACGAAATTAATAATAGTTAAGAAAAAAGCTAATTTTGTTCTTAATTCACATAATTTTCAAAATTAAAATTTATGGCTGTTAATATTTGTTATATAATATATTTGTCAAAGCATTACCCCTGTAGTTTCTATGATGAATCTGTAAGATAGTTTGTCTCGTATATTCACCTGAAACTAAAAAGAACTTGTAGAGATTCCTACAAGTTCTTTTTGTTTTAACGAATTCCTCGAAAGAATTCTCCTTCTTCAAGCGCGTGAAGGGCGTAGCCAAAAGGCTTTGCTTTTTATTTTGCCTCTGATAAAAACATATTGAAAAAAGACACCTTAATGCGTCTTTTTTTTGATCTTTTTACATATTTTTCTGGAAATAGAGCATGATATTACCAAATTCAATGGAGGTGTGTAAGAAATGCAAATTCGCGAAAATAATAATTCAAACGAGATTTTGGTAGGAGCTGCAGCAAGTGCAATTGAACAAATGAAGTATGAAATTGCTCAGGAGTTTGGTGTTACACTTGGACCGGATTCAACAGCAAGAGCGAATGGTTCAGTAGGTGGAGAAATTACCAAACGTTTAGTGCGTATGGCGCAAGAGCAATTATCAGGTCAATATAAAATTCACTAAAGTTAAAGGTATATCCTATTGAAAGGATATACCTTTTTAATTTTTTGAAAGAGGATAATGAAATTTTGATTGTTAGTTAAGTTTAGAAACTGCAAATTTAGCTGTGAAATTCATCTTTTTCATGTACGAAGAATTTGCACCCGCTTGAAATTGTACAGAAATATTACCGTCTTTTTGTGCTTTGAATACGCGGCCATATGGTGAATTAGCATTGTAGGTGCCAATTACTTGGTTATCTGCATCAAAGACCGTATAAGAAATTGGGAACCCAGAATTTTGTACAAAGACTGTAAGTTCCTCTCCTTTATTGAGATTAAATGTTTCCTTTTGAGACACTTCATAAGAACTCATAGAGTAATATTTTGTAACTTCTTGAATTTCTAAATTCGTAGTTGCTGCACTCGCTTTTGGTGCCTCTGCTCCTGGTAAGTTCATACCTGATAGTACTGCAATTCCTAATGCCCCTGATAAAATAACTTTTTTCATAATACTAGTTCCTCCTTTAATATATTGCGAGATTTGAAAAGGAAATAAAAATAACACTCCCTGAAACCATTATAGTTACAATGAGAATGGTTTTCAATAGAGTTTGATATGTAATTCTGCATACAAGAGTAGCGATATAACGTAATCTATCAAGTTTAGAAGTATTCTTAAAAGAAGGAGAGAATTAATTTTAAAAATTATGAATGAGATTGTAGCTGAATTTTACATTTTTTACCTTATTACATGTGTATTAAGTGAATATTTTGTTGAGCTTATTTTTGTATGAAGGGGGTATTACAGATGATTGATTATTATCAAGTATTTTTAATTATCATGACAGGTGTTGCCTTGTTTTTTTATATACAACATTCAGGAGGGATACGTTATTTATTCTAAAATATAAGAAAAAGGAAGGTATAAACCTTCCTTTCATTATCCATTATGTCCATGTAAATATTTAATGACATTATTAAACTATATACTATAAGATGTGAAGCGAACTCCTTATTTAATTTACTAATGTAATTGGCGCTGTGTACATTGTGTCAACGTGGCCATCAGCATGCGTTACTTCAATTTTCATGCGATATGTTCCTGGTTCAGAAATTGCTCCACCATTGCCAGTCTCAGCATCAAAATCTTCATATACGTTTGTTCCAGCTGGTAATAGTGAACCATAGCGAAAATCAGCGTCATAATAATCCCAACCAGTATCGTATTGTTTTTCTACAGATGCTTGGTAATGTACATCATATGCATTATCATTTGTTGCTCGTAGGATAATATTTTGTCCCATTTTGTATTCTGTATTTGAAAGTTGAATTGTGAAATTGTTCAACGTTTCTTTAGGACCACAAATGTATCGGCAAAATTCGCTCGCTCCATCTGCTTGAGCTTTGGGTGTTTCCACGTTCATTGCTGTTAAACCGCCAAGAGCCAATGTTCCTGCTAATAATATTTTACCAAATGTTTTCATTTGAAATTCCCCCTGAATATGTTTTCAATTTGTTCGGTAGATGTCACTTCAAGTAGTTTTATAACATTAATCAAATCGAAAACTCTTTTTTCCTTGAGTACATTTGCTACCAATCTTCCATCTTGTATTAATTCAATCTGTACTTGAACTACCCCCACTTTCACTTCGTTTAGAAGAGGGGGATTCCTAAGTAAAGAGTTCTATCGAACTCTAATTTATTAGGCTATCTCCACAGTCCTTGCGGTTAGAAGCCTTATCGCTTCATTCTTTAGATTGATACTTGCGTTAATATCCCTATCATGGTGTGTAAGACAAGAAGGGCAGTTCCATTTACGTAGGTTTAGATTTTTAACGTCTTTGTTTTGATATCCACAACAAGAACATAATTGGCTTGAAGCAAATGTTTTCGATACAACAATGACTTGTTTGCCGTACCATTTTGCTTTGTATTCCAACATAGTTCGAAACTGAGACCATGATACCTCACTAATTGCTTTTGCTAACTTATGATTCTTTAACATATTTGATACTTGCAAATCCTCTATACCGATAACATCGTGGTTTTTGATGATTTCAGTCGAGATTTTGTCCAAGTAATCTTTTCTAGCATTCGTCATGTATTCATGAATTCTAGCTACTTTTACTCGTTGTTTATTCCAGCGAGAAGATCCTTTCATTCTTCTAGAAAGAACACGCTGTGCTTTTGCCAACTTCTCTTCTAATGATCGAAAAAACTTCGGATTTTTATAGGTTGTTCCATCTGACAAAATGGCGAAATCTTTTAGTCCCACATCCATTCCAATGTAAGAGTTTGTTTTCGGAAGTTCTTGCACTTCTATTTCAACTAACAATGACACAAAGTATCTGCCAGAAGGGTTTCGTCTAACTGTAGCATTTAAAATACGTCCTTTTACTTCACGACTTTTGGCAAATCGAACAAGACCTAGTTTTGGCAATTTTATTTTGTTTCCTACAATGGCAATGTTTTCATTTGTTTGTTTTGTGGTATAAGATTGTACGTTGTTTTTCTTAGATTTGAAACGCGGGGCATTATTTTGTTTTTTGAAAAGGCGTGTATAAGCATCCGCAAGGTTGCGAACAGACGACTGAATCGCGATACTATCCACTTCTTTTAGCCAAACAAACTCTTTCTTCATGGCAGGGAGTTTGGCAGAGCATGTACCATATGTCAAACCTTTCCCTGTTTCTTTGTATGCATTATCCCATAGAGATAGGAAATGATTGAATACAAAACGAGAACAGCCAATCGTTTTATTGATTAGGGTTGCTTGTGCTTTATTTGGATAGATACGAAATTTATATGCTTTATTAATCATCTTTCATTTCACCTCCATTTCGGTATGTTTCTATTATACAACAAACGTACATTCGATAGATAGTGAAGTAACAGTTTATGTATGTCGAACAATTAAGATGGCTTCCTGCCATCCCTTGTCCGAAGCCAATTCATCTCCCGCCTACTAACTTCGCGTTCCTTGAGGAAGGAGTCTTCTTGGCTAAAATGATAAAATTCCATAGTTTTGATTCCCATGTATGTATCTGAGTGTACATTGAATAAATCTGTTAATATATCGATTGCTGATGATACGTTTTGTATGTACTTATAGTATCTATTTATTAACATTTGTTGGAAAAATGATATTTTCATTATACATAATATTGTAATCTACTGACAAGCGATAATAACGCGGGTATTACCATTAGCAGGAAAGAAAAGTATTAAATAAGGGCGGTGTTCAAAATGAAGATAAAAACATTTGAAATGCGTGAAAAACGATTTGTAGAACCATTAGGCCACAAGTAATGTGGGAGTTTGTAAGTGCTGTAACAGAAGAGAGTGAGAAGGAGGGATTAGAATCTACACCAGGCTTATTAGAAAATTTATTTATACATGTAAAAGAAACCCTTCAAATTTAAGAGATGAAAAAGAGTATAACAAAAGCCTCTGTAAAAACAGAGGCTAGTATGCTAGATAAAGATAGATAATTTATGGGAGCGTATGTAAGATTAATCAATCATAAGTTTATTATTTCTGGATTAGTTGTAGAGCTTTCATCTGTTCTAAAAGAATTAAATTGTTTTGTTCAATCATCTTTGCCACTGCTTCAAAATAAGCTTGATTTTCAAGAATCTCAATCTGCTTCTCTTTAGGAAGTGATTGTAGTATTTCTTTCATTTCTTTACACTCGTATATGTTATTGTCTGAGTCTTCGACTAATTTATTACGACGATTTGTGTATTCAAGTGCACCTAAAGTCGCTAATGCGCGAGTATCTAATCCTAGAATTTCCATACATTCATCTCCTTTCCCTTTACAATAATTCGATAGGGGAAAGGAGATTCCTTTAGTAACTTGGTAGAGTTTTTATATAGTTATATAACATGTTATTTATTAGTGGGAATGTTATTTAGTATGAATGCAATAGAATTAGACTTAAAAGAACTCCTTAAACTATAAAGCAGATAAGAAATATATTTTCTCAACAGGATAAAAGGTATTCATCTATAAGTACTTATGTATAAGGATAATAGGAAAATAGAAATAAATAATAAAGGGGACTGTGAAATGATAGCATTAAAAAATGATCGAAATGTAAAAGAAATTTCGGAAGAGAACGTAGATTTATTAAAGGTTATGGCGCATCCAGTACGATTACAAATTGTAAATGAATTAATGCATCATAAAAAATGCAATGTTACACAGTTAACGGAAATATTAAGACTCCCTCAATCCACTGTTTCACAGCATTTATCAAAATTGAGAAAAACCGTACTCCGTACAGAAAGAAGAGGATTAGAGGTGCATTATTATATTGATAATGCTAAAGCTCGTCAGATTGTAGGGATTTTGGGTCTGTAGGTTAATAATATGCAAAAAAGTTTCCTGTTATAAAGCAGGGGGCTTTTTTATATTTATATATAGTAATTTTATTTTTGTGAGGATTACTGTGCAAATAAGAAAATATTGCTCATAGAATTTTTGTACATCTGAAAGGAGTGTAATGAGATAAGGTCTACTTATTTATTTACGATAGGGCTTATAATTATGTTTATGTTATTAAATTCTAAAAAAAGAATTGACTTCTGTTTTAGTTGTAACTATTATAGTTACATAAAGGTTGTAACTAAAGTTGTTACAATTAATTCTGCTTTATGTAAAAATACGGTTAGTATATTTATTTAAGGAAGGTGGCCCACACATTGTCGCTCAGTCTAGAAAGTCACTAAAAGATTAAAGGTAATGCATATTCCAAACTATAGTATTTTCTGCTTTGGGGCAATAATGTGTAGCGTTATCTTTTGTTAAAAATCTTAGTTGATTTTTTTGAAAGGGTTAGTTTTGGGGAAATATAGTAAGGTAGCTCATAAAAAAACAAGATATAAAAAAGATGTACTTATATAAACCAAAAAGTTAGCTGAGAATTTTAAGTGATAGCTGGACTGGTTAATAAAAATAAAGGTAGGAGATTTAAATGGAGACGAAACAAGATAACCTTATTTACGTATGGGACGCTTATTGTGGATGGTGCTATGGCTTTTCAGAAAGTATTAAAGGATTTTACAAAAAAAACACTGAAGTGCCGTTAACGGTTATATGTGGAGGGTTATTTTTAGATAATTTACCAATGAAAAACTTCTCATATATAGAAGAGGGAAATAAAAGAATTAATCAACTTACAGGTGCAGAATTTGGTCCTTCATATCAAAAATTGGTGGAAGAAGGGACTTTTAAAATGAATTCGAAAGATGCTGCAATTGGTTTTTCAGCTTTACGCTCATTAGCGCCAGACCGTTTATTAGAATTCACTTCGGCTATGCAAAAAGCGTTTTATTATGAGGGACAAAGTCTGAGTGACCCTGAAACATATCGTAAGATTGCAATTGAGCATGGTTTAGACCCTGAACAAGTACTAGAACGTTTAAACGCTCAAGAAACAATAATAGATGTCCAAAACGATTTCAATAAAGTTCGACAGCTTGGTGTTAATAGTTATCCTTCATTGCTTTTACAGAGGGATAATCAAATTATCCCTATTGGAGGCGGGGTAATGACGCCAGATAAAATCGAAGCACGTTTTAAAAATTTATATTAAAAAATTTTAAGTTAAAGTATATAGCATTTAACGTTTTAAAAAAGGCTAGAAGTGGATGGACTTAAACCTTTTTATAACAGTCGTAGTTTCAACTTATTTTTAAAAAGAGTCCAATTTTAATTTTTCTATAGACTATAGTAGCAAACATGTTAGTTTAAGCCAACGGACATTCATCTCTCGCCTATTTGCTGGTGCTATCACACTTTCAGGTAAATTGAAGAGGGAGCTTCTGGCGGAACAAGATAAAAGTATGTTAACTATTTAATAACTTTAACAAAAGGAGAATAACATTCTATGTTTAAAACAATCGATACAAATCAAAAAGATGTGAAATTGACGGTGTTTAGTTCAGACGAAAAAAGTTTTATGGTCACTGCAACCTTAGTTGAGAAAGCGGGACATGCATTTTTAATAAGCTCAAAATTTACTCAATCTGATTCAAAAGAAATTGTTGAGTATCTGAAAAAAAACGACTTATCTCTAGATAAAATTTTTATTATTCATGGAGATCCAGACTACTACTTTGGATTAGAGAGTATTAAAGCTGCTTACCCAGAAGCCATAGCGTATGCTACAGAGTCTACAGTTGAACATATTGTTCATTCTGTCTTAGGAAAATTAAAAGTTTGGAAAAACGTACTTGGAGAAAACGCACCAAGCAATGTGGTATTACCCCAAGTATTTAAAGAAAAAACGATTGATTTTCAGGGGTTAACATTTGAACTAGTAGGCTTAGACCATTACAGAACTAGCTTATTTAATAAAGAGCTAAAATTATTAATTGGTGGTATTGATGTATTTAACGAAATACATGTATTCTTAGCGGATACTAGCTCAAAAGCGGCTATGGAGGCATGGATTGAAAACTTGAAAGTATTACAAGTATTAAATGCCGACATAATTGTACCGAGCCATGGATCAATCGAAAAATCCTTAAATAATCAAGCACTTACTGCGACAATGGATTATCTAAGAACTGCAATTCAAGCTTCTGAAGAAAGTAAAACTTCAAAAGATTTTGTAGCGAAACTTGAAGCAGCATATCCAGACTATGCAAATAAAGGGGTATTAGAATTAAGTGCAAAAGTTGTAACAAAAGAAATGCCTTGGGGGTAATGATATGAATAAATATCAAAAACTATTACATGAAACGTATGTGTTAACAGGCGAAGGGAAATTAGATGCTTTCAAAGCGTATTTAAGTGAAAATGTATCTTGGACAGAAGCTGCTGGATTTCCATATGCAGGTACTTATATAGGGCCAGATGAAGTAGTGAAAAACGTACATGAACGTCTTGGAACGGAATGGGATAACTATAGTGCAAAAGATGAAATTTATGCATTTAATAATAATACTGTTATCGTTTATGGAAAATACAGTGGGACATATAAGGCAACAGGGAAAACATTTATAGCAGATTTTTGTCATCTTTATGAGTTTGATGAGAACGATAAGGTTAAGAAGTTTATTCAAATTGTGGACAGTGCAACTGTTAATGAGGTATTGAGTTAGAGTTAATCGTTTCTAACATATCTTGTATAAGGAGTAGTTTTAGGATAAAAGAATTTTCCTGACATTACCCTTACATTACATTTTTGGGAAGGTTTCTACTTCTCAAGCGTGTTATGGAAGATAATTTATATGATTAGAAGAGGTAGATATATATGAAATTAGAGAAAAATTTAATAGTAATAATTATTTCTGTGTTTATTTTAGGAATTGTGTCGACTTTGATATTTCAAGCTTCCACCGGTAATAACAAAGCTAACTCAATAAAGAGTGAGAATGTTGCCTCAGTATCAAAAGAAGCCACAGAAAATGAAAAGAATAAAAAGATGGTAGTTGATTTCTATAATGAAGTTTTTAACAAACATAATATCGATATTATCCCTAAATATGTAAGCGAAGATTATAAGCAACATAATCCTTTTGTTGATGATGGACGAAAAGCCTTCATGGATTTCTTTAAGGAGGACTTTGTTAAAAATCCTAATTCCTCTGCAGAGATAAAACGTGTAGTAGCTGAAGGAGATACAGTTGCTCTTCATGTACATTCTCGTACTAATACCCAAGATAAGGGAGTTGCTATAGTGGATATATTTCGTGTAAAAGATGGAAAGGTTGTCGAGCACTGGGATGTAATTCAAGAGATTCCAAGTGAGACAGCTAATGATAATACTATGTTTTAGGTAGAAAATATATTGGATTATTGTTTAATGTTGGAGTTGTATAGGTTCTAGAAATTTAGATAAATTATGTATAAGAAGAATAAAATGAAGGGATGTCCTAAATATGGTACTAGGACATCCCTTTTTGTTTTAACTAGAATTAATTTATAAACAAAAACTTCAATTCACCATCAACTTTATAGATTTTTTCAACAATAGGTACTTTTTCATTTTTTTGTTTAATGAAGGGGCGTTTTCTTTTTTCTCGTTCAGCATTTAAGTCAATAATCAAAATGTCTTATTTCCTTTAGCAAGGCTTATAAAATTCTAATAGCTCAACTGGAATATTATTTTTGTATGCTAGACATCCCTAGCTCACGAGCCACTTTTGGATCAATGCCATATATATCTGCAGTTCTTCTTTCTTCGTTTAATCCTATTAATACAAACTCGATTCGTTTATATACAGCAAAAGGATTAACATTATAGGCTGTTTCCAAATCGTTTTTTCAACTACCTTAATAAAAAGATTTGGGCCTCGGTCATATGGTACAAAACCATTTTTAAAATCTTGTTCATCTGTAGAAATTAGTTGTAGGCGGTTATCTATTTGTACTATTTTATATTCTTTTTCAGCATAAATTGCGTACTTATTTTGTCTCATCTTTTTGATTTCTTCTCTTTAATTTTTAGCAGTAGCTGGAACGAATTTTCATTACGTCCATTATATACTTCCACTAATCGTTCTTTACCACGTACTATTTCATAGATCTCATCCCCGTCATTTGGTTGCAATCCCTGCCTATATTGTTGGAAAACTTGTTGTATCTAAAGTTGACGAATTACGTTTCTATGCTTTTCCTTTTTGGCAGGATAAAGATGTTGCTGGTACTGTAGATATTGGCTTAGGATTTGCTATTGGTACGAAAGTGAGTATGGATGGTTCCCCACAATACAAAGTGCACAATAGCAAAGGCGAAGCATACTATGTAACTATGAATAAAGCCTATGTCTATGTGCGGTGAGAATTAAAAAGCAGAGCCTTTGTGCTCATAAGGTTCTGCTTTTATTTGTTGTAATTAATTGTCCTTATCTAGTGTAAATCCCCAGATAGGTTCTACTTTTTCAATTAACTCAATATCATCTAGTGGTACAGTTTTTGAAAATTCACCACGACCAGCTGTAGACATCCCTAGCTGACGAGCCACTTTTGGATCAATTCCATATATATCCACAGTTCTTTTTTCTTCGTTTAAACCTATTAATACAAACTCAATTCCTTTATATACAGCAAAAGGAGTAACATTATAGGCTGTTTCTAAATCTTTTTTTTCAACTACCTTAATAAAAAGATTTGGGTCTCGGTCATATGGTACAAAACCATTTTTTAAATCTTGTTCATCTGTAGAAATTAGCTCTAGGTGATTATCAATTTTCACTATTTTATATTCTTTTTCAGCATAAATTGCGTACTTATTTTGTCTCATCTTTTTGATTTCCTCTCTTTAATTTTTAGCAGTAGCTGGAACGAATTTTTCATTACGTCCATCATATACTCCCACTAATCGTTCTTTACCACGTACTATTTCATAGATCTCATCCCCGTGATTTGGTTGCAAGCCTTTTCCGTACGTTGACTCATATTCGGGGATGACTTTTCCGTTTTCTGCCATAATAAATCCATTTCCTGTTTGAGGATGATTAAGATATTCACTAGGTTTTTTGTTAACTGCGTCACCAAAGTTTTCGCCATACGGTATATATAGATTTTCCACGTCATTTGATTTAAAGCGAATAACACCAAAGTCACTTTCTGTAGTAAATTTAGTTTTATGATAATCCAATCGTAACGAATGATATAAATCACGTGATGATTGAATGTCTGCCACATCTTCAAACTTCGCAACGCATCCACGAACCATATTCCAATTCGGATTGGTTAAATAATGTTTAATATCTTCTAATGGAATCGCCTTTTGCATCATGGTAGTAGAAGTTGGTGCTGGAACACTGTCTCTAATCTGTTTCATGGTCACCACTTCTTCTGGACTAAGTTCATGATACATCTTTGTTTTTAACTCATCAAACTTTTCACGTGGCATATCTACATCTCGCAAAACAGAATCTATTTGATTATTAAAGTTATTTTCAGTTAGATGTTCGATTTGGTTCCGTGTATATTTTGGTTGGACCTCAGCCACTGTTCCGCCAGTATTCTCTAAATAACGTTTTACTTGTGCTTCACCTACACTTGTGACAGGTTTGGACCTATCACCTTTAGCAAACTGATAGGTTGATAGTTCCTCCTTAGCTTGTCTAAATATAGCACTGTCAAATGCTGAGTTGATACCACTACTACTACCTGCGAAAGCCAAATTATCACCTTTATTAAATAATTGTCCAGCTTTTGAGATACCTTGAGAGAATTTAGCACCTTGCGCTAGTTTTGTAGCTTTACTGACCCCTTTATCTCCAAGAAGACCTAATCCAATTTGTGTTAATGCATACGATCCCCATCTTGCACGGGTTTCTGCATCTCCATTTATCACATCTTTATTAAAAGAATCTGATAAGGCATTCCACATAGCTGGCAAAGCTTCATCTAAATGGGTGACAGTGTAGCCCATGCCTTTCCAAGTTTCCCAGTCACCTAATGCCTTTATACCGTCAATTGTATCTCCAACAGCATCTCCCGCACCATCTACTATACCATCCCAAACTTTTCCTAGGAAAGATTTTTCAGGTGCTTTACTAGATGTAGTTTCTTTTTGAGTCGTTACATCTTGATTATCCGTAACGCGGAATTTCTCAGCAATTCTCTTTAATTCTTCTTCAACATGTACAAGTGCATTAATAGCTGTGAACGCAGATGGTCTTGCGTCGTTGAACATTTGAACGAAGTTTTGATTCGATACACCAGTCCATTGGAAACACATGTAATCAATCTGATTGCATAAATTATTATGTATGGATTCTAGCGCATGTTTTGTATCATTAGCCCGTTTTGCAACTTGCTCTAATTCTTCGGGCGTTACTTTTATTTGAACCATTTTCTTCCTCCCTTTCCCGATTAAAATTATGAGGTAAGGAAGGGGAAATGTAAATACTTAATATTAAGAAAAATCAGCTGTGGCATGCTAAATAGTTATGGATGACGTCTATGTATATGTGGAGTGAATATAAAGTTTTTATGAGTATGGAAAAGTGGTAGTTTCAATTAAAACTACCACTTTTAATTCGTCCTTGCTTTATAGGGGAGGGGAAGGGAGTTAAGATAAAGATATTTTAGTAGATTTGTTCTAATTTAAAATTAGTTTGAATGAAGGGGATAATTTGCTAAATTCACTATGTTGTTCATTTCCTTCTTGATTCATACTTGCTTGATAAGAGGAAAAGCTTTTATACATTTTTCTTTTCCATTGCCACAAACCATTACTTTGATCGAATTCACCATAGTATTGATTGTAATCAAGTTTGTTTCCTTTGTTTTTATTAAAATTATTGCTAATAAAAATACGGCTATTACTTGCATAAATTTGGTTATTGGTAATTACATTGTTCCGGATATCGTAATTTAATTCGATTTGGTCACTCTCTTGATCTTTTGTGTCATTTTTATAAATAATATTATTTGTAATTGTGTTATTTTCGGCATATCCTTGCTGAATGTCATATCCACCAATTGCAATGCCACTCATGATATTATTGGATATTGTATTGTCTCTAACAGTAATTTGACTTGCACTTTTTCCAGCATGTTCGCTAGCTACTTCAATGCCGAAGTCGTTTTCATAGCTCCGATTTTGCTCAATGATAATTTCCTTCCCACCATCTACGTAAATACCATCAGCTGAATATTCATTATAACTAGTGTTATTGATGGATGAATTGTGATGAGCGATATTGTTACGAACAATTCCATTCCGTGCTTGATCTAAAGTAGCTACTGGAGATACTCCTTCATGTCCAATAAGAACACTTCCGATGTTGTTGTTATCATGTACTTTGTTATTGGTAACTTCAAAAGAATCTACATTCCCATTCACAGCAATTGCTTCACTTAGTCCTAATTTCAAATTTGCTACTTCGTTATTATCTAAGACAATATGATTTAAATTATTTTGTGCATGAGAAGAAGTGCCATAGACAGCTATACCGTGTGCATTTCCATTCTTTACATTCGTTTATGTTCAGACTGAAGATAATAAATTTGAGGGTGTTTTAGGCTGTATAGCAATAAATGAAAAAGATGCTCCAGTAAGTTACTTTCCTGCAAAAAGTATGGAACTACAATTTTGTGTCGAGGACATGGTGGGGTAATTTTGCATCAGCACATCATAGACCAACTGATTGATAGAGGTATTTATAAATCTAAGGACAGGCTTCGAGATTTGTTCGAATGCTCGTTTGAGGAGTTAGTGGAATTGTTGGAGGGAGAAGAGTGAGCTTTAAAAAGGAAATGGTAATCATTTTAGTCAGCTGGCTTTTAATCAGTGTGACAATTTTCTTACTAAAATACAAACTTGGAGTGAACTTATAATGATTCAGTTACACACAATTACATCTGAAGAGAAGAAACAAAACTTTGATATTACGGAACTATTTGAAATGCAAAAAGAACTGGATAAACGAATTGGATATAAAGGACATGACAAAATGGATATGTTGCTTCGTGCATTACTGGTGGAGATCAGTGAAGCATGGAATGAAACTCGAGCGTTTAAGATGTGGAGCACAGGATTTGGAGTTCCTAAGAATGGACTATTAGAAGAGTTAATTGATGGTCTCCATTTTTTCATGAACATTGTAATTGAATTAGATAAATGTACATGGAGACATGAACTTATTCCATCGTTCAGTATGCAATCAATTATGAGAAAAGATACGAGCAATGTAAATATGCTGTTCGAATGGTACATGCAAGATGTGTTGACTGCAAAAAGGGCATCATCACTGAAATAAAAAAGCCCTGCACACAGGGCGTATAAAAAGATACCTTAGCAATAACGACGATTAGGGGGACGTATTAGCTAAGGTATCTGTATAGGTGATGCATACTAAGTATGCAATCAGGAGCATTGTTGAATGTATTGGGTTATTCAACACGTTTAGAATAACACGAAATTTCTGTTAACTCACCCGGTAAATTTATCCTGAAAATATTCGGTAGGATTTTTAGGTCTAAAATATGTTCATAAATTATAACAAAATCGTTATTTGTAAAATGTCATATGTTTTTTATTCTCTTTATAGTACTCTAAGCGGTTTTGCAAAGTACCAGTGTGGAATTCAAACTTATGGCCATCCGGGTCTGTAAAGTAAAGAGATCTTTGGTCTCTCTCGTCTCTTTCTCGACCATGTAAAATATTAACTTCATTTTGAATTAATATTTCTTTTAAATGATCTAATTTTTCATTTGTTACAGTAAAAGCTATATGTGTATAAGATTGCTTAATTTCATTTCTTGGTATATCTTCTTCAACATTTAAAGCAATCCATAATCCATTTAAATCAAAATACGCTAATTTTCTACCTGTTACTAATAATTTTGCTTGAAGTATTTTTTGATAGAATTCAATAGATTTTTCCAAGTTTGAAACAGAAAAACAAATATGATTAATTCCTTGTAGCATACGAAGCTCCCACTATAATTAAACTTATATTATATTTTTATATGAAGATTATATAAGTTTAAGAGCGATTTATAAAGAATTACTACAAAATAGTTATTTGAATAGAAAATGACAGCTGAAATATTAAGATCGTATCAGCTTTCACTAAAATAGATATTAATTTTTATTATTAGGTTTTTTAGTTGGTATTTTTGCTTTTATTTCTAGAGGAAATTGTACCAAAGATTGCCCCGGACATTGCTCCGATTAAAGTCATAAAAATTGCACTCCATGCTGCAAATGACATAACTACACCTCCTAATAATAAATTGTTGTAACTATATAAAGTTATTGTTTCGTAGCCTTTTTAATAGAAATGATGATTGCAACAACTATTAAGAAAATAAGAGGAGACCAAGAAAAGAAAGACATTTAGTATTCTCCTTTCGATATTAATTTTAAATATTTTTATAAACCAATTATTACATGTTTGTAAATCTGACATACAGAATATGTAATATTGCATATCGAAACTTAACAAAATAATCTGAGCTAGATAAATGTACATGGAGACATGAACTCATTCCATCGTTCAGTATGCAATCAATTATGAGGAAAGATACAAGCAATGTAAATATGCTGTTCGAATGGTATATGCAAGATGTGTTGACTGCAAAAAGGGCATGGTGTCAGTACAGAGATTTAACTACAACGATGGGGCATTTGAGAAGAGCGTTTGGCATCTTCTTTCGTATTTGCTATTTGTATGGATTTACTTATGAGGATGTAATTGATTCGTATAAGGAGAAGAATGCGGAAAACTTCGAGAGACAGGATAATGGATATTAATCAAATTTGAATTTTATTGAAAAAGAGCACTATTAGAATAGTGCCCGACTTCAATTTTCAGGAGTGTTATGAGGAAACTTAAGTAGGTGGCTTAAGTTTCTCTGTAATAAATATGAATCTGTGATTAGAAAAATGCCTATATTTTAAAGTGGATTTAGGGGGTATTTGTATATGGTGAAATCTTTGTTAAAAATGTCTTCAACTAATTGAATAGTTTCGGAGTCATAAAAACTATCATATGTTGGGAGTCTTGGAAATGAAGGATCTGTAATGTCAACATCTGCGAAGTCCCCTTTAAAGATGGTGCTTTTACTTTGATGATGCCATGACTTAGTTAATACATCTAAAGGGGACTTCTTTAGACCATATATATTTTCTAAATTTGAAATTTCAGAAGAGAAATTTTCAAGGTAAATATAGTTGGTAACAAATTCTTCTTCATCTTGAACATATTGTTGCGCATAGTGCGGATTCACAGCATCTAAATTTTTCATATGTGCTTTTAAGTAATATAAGAAAAGTTTAAAGGAGATTTTTTTATTACAGTTTTCATCATGATATAAAAATTGTCTAATTGGCTGCCACTCTGGATGTTTGATATGTGGTGGGGGGATTAGTGAGAGAAATGAACTTACTGCTCTTTTATAGGGGTTTCTTACAAGTTTATAAGTGTGCTTTTCTTTTAATTGTAATTCAGTAGCCACTTGTATGAAGTATGGAACTGAATTCTTATAAATATCGTATTCATAGTTATGAATAAATGAGTTGTATTTAATGGCTTCTTTAAATAATCCAATTTGGTAAAAGAACCAATGTGCTAATGAAGTGCAGCCACCTTTCCTCATAAGTGTGCAAACACGAAATAGGAGGGGTATCAATTTGATAACAACAACTGATTGACTGAAAGTAGGAATGAAAGCCGTCAGGTTGAGCTGAAACTACTTATCTGATACTCCTATATGGCGTGATAGTAGTCACAAATTGTATGAAGCTAGGTGAAGTCGGCTGAATAAAACCTAAGTGAAAAATCATATGGTGATGGATAGGTCGGGATGCTACAAAATATCTATGGTGAGAATGTCTAAATGGACTGGCGAACTTGCGAATGTACGGCTCTAAACGCTTAATACATTAGAAATGTGTATGTCGTCAATGACGACGTTATCTACCGAAAAGTAAGAGTAAATGATATGAAATTCGGAACATCTAACGATGAGGGTGTAAAGATAACAGGCTTAAAGCAAGCACCTAAGGATATATGTATAGCTAAGTCAATTGGAACGTGGTAAGCAAGAAACTGTCATCAACGCCTACTAGCAGACAGGTGCATATAAGGTTCTAACGAACCGAAATTGCTTCATTCTTGTGAAGGTGGGGACATAGTACCGAAGAAGCATGTAATAAATGTGGAGGGATAGTCCCTAGTCTTGTTCTTTGAAAACTAAATCAATTAGATGTAACTCATAGGATCGAGTAAGATAATGTGACCTTTCGTAAGAAAGGGGAATTAATACGTAGGTGAGTAAAACATTGTTTGTAATCTAGTTGCTTTAGTATAGAAGAATAAGATGGGGCGCTGTATGCGATGAAAGTCGCACGTACAGTGTTAAGCGGGGGAAAAGATGGAGATAACTTCAAAGTCTTACCTATCGCAACTATTTTGAATAAATAAAAGAACCCGTTTGTTATAAACGGATTCTGTGTACAAGGAATGCAAGGTAACTGGTCCAGAGAAACCTATATATTTCTTGGTTTGATAATAATGTATTCGAAGTAATAGAAATGGTTAATAAAAAGAGCACATTTTTATATGCACTCTTAGTAAGGTAGGTGAATGTCTCATGAAAAAGAAAGAATCATAAAAATTGTAATCAGATTTTTATGAGTAAATTTTTAATATTGTATTCCTTACTTGGATCTATTGAGCCTGTCACTGAAGAAAATGGTCAAGTGGAATCTAGAAGTAATTAAACAAAATCCTTATTTAAAAACAAGAGTCCCTAGAGTTAGGGCTCTAGGGATTCTTGTTTTGGTATAACTCACACGGTTTTATAAAAAGGATTGAACATGCTGAAGATAACATATGAATGTTTCATAAATGTATCGAAAAAGTGAACAAAATTGCTATTGCAAAAGTAGCAGAAATGAAGTTTCTAATAGTTAAGTACGTAAAAGGTGTTATTTCCAGTGGATAAAATGCGCGTGGGGCACCTAATCATTATTTTATCGGAGGAAAAGAATATGTTATGAACTTGGTTGAATGAAAAAATGAAAATTTTACTTTAAGCGAAGTTAATAAAGCTAAGCATATAGAGATTACATATATATTACCAAAAATGGGATTTGATTTCTATATGTTAGATGTTGAGAAAAAATCACTTGGCACAACAAAGTAGCCAGCTTAATCAGCTAACCACTTGTTGTACAAAAAAAATTAGGCCCTACAAGCAATGTTTCATAATCTGTAACTTAAGGTTACCGTTTTAGTATAAACGGGCTTGAAAATATTATTCAGAATGAAGAAACTCAATAAAAATTTCATTTTGTAGAAATAAAAACCCTAGTTTCCTAGGGTAATGGTATAACAGCTCAATATATTTTATTCTTTTATATTTTAACGTAATATTACGTTGGAAACATCAGGTAAATGTAACCAATTGCAGAAAAAGAGCAGCTAGCAAAAGCTAACTGCTTAATACAGAGAAGAGAAGAACTACAGGGACAGTTAAATGAGTTCTGGCTTATCGCCTGTGTATAGTATTTGCGAATTATTAAATTTTATTCAGGAGGAATGGATTTGAAAAGATATCGCGTTGAATTTACTGAAACTAAATCTTATGAAGCATTTGTGGAGGCACCTGATTTAGATAAAGCAATAGAAGGACTATCAAATGTTTCAATTGTATGATCAGCCCACTCGATTACTTCAGTTTTTGAAAATAAACCAATTTGTAACCCTATCCTCAAAACCTCAGCTATTATTTTTATATTAACCATATATATAACTCCTTAGAATTTTGATAATTATATACTAACCTAAACCTCAAAAAAGGTATTGATATTCGGATTAAAACCAAAAAACAAGATAGAAATTCACCTGGAGAATAAATTATACTTTCAGTTCCATAAGAAAAATATTTGTTAAACAAAATAGTATAATTTGTAATTTCAAGGACAGGAAATAAGGGAGAGAAATTGGGTTATCTAGTAGAGGAGGTTGTTATATGTGTAACTGTAATCAATGTGGAACAGAAATGATTATGCAATTACAAGACAGATATAGAGAATATTGCCCAAGATGTGAAGGTCTTAGACCAAGTAGCTTAGTATACTATAATTTATATGAATTACTAGATTATATGGAAGCAAACAATTATATGAATAAGGAAAATATGCTAAATAACTTTCTAAAATGGGAGTTTGAGTTAACAAAGGGAAATATATTTAAGTTATATTTAGATGTAGATAGATATGATACCCCTGATGATGAGGAGCTTATAAAACAATTAGAGGTTTATATGAAGGGGATTCGATTAAAATTAAATGTTAAATATGAGGATGACTATATATGGATTAAGGTTAATTAGATATGATTATATATAATGAGTTTTATTTCAAAAACTTCAGAAGCAATGGAAGTAATGAATATGAATCGTTCTAGATTGAAGGTATTAGTTAAAAATGGACGGATTATTCCATTGAAACGGACAAAAAATATGCGTTTTTTCTTGAAGTCCGATGCAGAACAATTAGGAAAAGAATTGGCAGTATTAAGAAAAAAATATCGTCCATTTGAATAAGGAGGTTTATGTTTTTTATAACGATAACCCCTTTTATCAGTTCTACTTGAGGTAATTGGCGGAATGTATTTTCATGTTTATAAAAAGAGCTTAGAACAATTAAACTTTTTTTACGAAAAACTAGAAAAAACACAAGATACAATGGTGGCAATCGAACTAACTAATAGCATAAATGATGATGTTAAAAAAATAGAGTTACAAGAGAAAATAATTCTTAATTTAATTGAAAGAAGCAGCAAAGCTAAATAAAAGTGATTTAAATTATTCATAATAAGACTCAGATTTTAATATGAATAATGGCTCTTTGAATAGAGTGAAATAAAAGTTTTATACAATGAAGGAGGAATAGTTATGAATACTTTTAATCACAATGGTAAATTGTTTAACTTATAGAGAAAAATTACGTTTAGCCAATGAATTAGCTAAGTTAAGAATCGAAGAAGACAAATTAAAAACTATGAATGGAGCACAACAACAGGAGAAAAGCCCAATATTAGATTTATTGAAAGAAATTGATGATAGGGGATAGGTGTAACGGTAATTGTATATGTTACACCTATTTTGATAAAAAAATTTTAAAAATATATAAATATATTTGGTATCTGGAGAGTTTATTTAATATTTTTTTGTGAATAGTACCAATCGCCACCAGGAGCTATATTATAAAACTGAGGGTCTTCTACAGCATTGAAGATTTTTATATAGGATTTTTCTAGATCGTTCAAATGTTCAGTTGAATATCCATAAGCGAGAATCTCTCTCTCGAAATTTTCTTCTCCAAATTCTTTAATGGCTTTTTTAAGGAAAGTCCCACTTCCAAGGTAATTATCTCCAAACTTAGTGTGTTTACCAATGTATTGCATGCCATTGACTAGATTGATAGTTATATAGATAAATACACATGGGGTATCAGAACTTATACTTTCAATTTTTGAAGATTTATTTTTCCTATTTTTTTCTTTTTTCATAAAATTGTCATTCCATTTATTATTTGCTACTAGCATTTTTAAAAATTCGGTAAAAAGGTTATTTTGGGTTCGTACCATATTTTCACCATGCTTATCTGTGTGCTTTATACTGGAAATAATCGCTGATTTTTCTTTTATGTGGATTTTGTACAGTGAGTTTTATCGTATTTTCATCATGCTGCTAAAAGTTTAAAATTAAATTTTTTAAATATTTGTTAGTATCTATCATTATTGATTCCTCCTAGATGGATAATTGAATGGTAGTGAATAGAAACTAAATCGGTTTGGATATTAATTTCAAACAATGGAGTGTTTATATTAATTTTCATATTAACAGCAACATAGAGAAGTTTGGAGCATAAATGTAGATTTTGTAGTAAAATTTAACTATTAATTAAATTACATAGAAGAAAGTGAACGGGGGAAGTATATTTTGGCAATGTTAAGTTGGAATGAAATACGAGCAAGAGCAATTAGCTTTGCTAATGAATGGAAAGATGAAAAAAGCGAAAATGCAGAGGCAAAATCTTTCTGGGATGGCTTTTTTAATGTTTTTGGTATATCTCGGAGGCGTGTTGCTACATTTGAGCAAAAGGTAAAAACTTTAGATGGGAGTAATGGTTTTATTGATTTATTATGGAAAGGTGTCCTATTAGTAGAGCATAAATCTCGAGGAAGGGATTTAGAAAGGGCATACAAGCAGGCGAAGGACTATTTTCCTGGTTTGAAAGAATCAGAGCTACCTAAATACATATTGGTATCTGATTTTGAAAGATTTGCTTTATACGACTTGGAAACAGATGAAAAACGCTCTTTTACGTTAGAACAGTTACATCAAAATATAGAATTATTCGGTTTTATAGCGGGTTATCAAAAACAAGAGTACAAAGAGCAAGACCCTGTAAACATTGAGGCAGCGGAGAAAATGGGGGAACTACACGATAAGCTAAAAGAAATTGGCTACACGGGACATGAATTAGAAGTTTATCTTGTACGCCTTCTTTTTTGTTTGTTTGCTGATGACACAGGGATATTTGAGAAGAATATCTTCCGTGATTACATAGAACAAAATACAAAAGAGGATGGAAGTGATTTAGGTATCCACCTTGATGCCATTTTTGATATCTTAAATAAACCGAAAGAGAATAGATTAAAAGCGATTAGTGACTCACTCAATCAATTTCCTTATGTAAATGGAAAGCTTTTTGCTGAAAGGTTGTCTTCTGCCGCGTTTAATGCAGAAATGAGATATTTATTCTTGGAGTGCTGTACACTTGATTGGGGGAAAATTTCCCCAGCCATTTTCGGTTCGATGTTTCAAAGTGTAATGAAGCCTGAAGAACGTAGGGAGTTAGGAGCGCATTATACAAATGAACAGAACATTTTAAAAGTAATACAACCGTTATTTCTAGCTGAATTAAGATCGGAATTTGAAGCAACGAAAGGAAATAGAAGAAAATTAGAATTATTTCATGAGAAGTTGGCTAGTTTGAAATTTCTGGACCCAGCATGTGGTTGTGGGAATTTCTTAATAATTGCATATCGTGAAATTAGACTGTTAGAAATGGAATTATTGAGAGAACTAACTAAGGGACAGATGTCTTTACATTTAGAATTTTTACTAAAGGTAAATGTAGACCAATTTTATGGAATTGAGATTGATGAATTTCCTGCTCAAATTGCTCAGGTAGCTCTTTGGCTTATGGATCACCAAATGAACATGAAAGCTAGTTATGAATTTGGTCAATACTTTGTGAGACTTCCATTAAATAAAAAAGCAAATATCGTTAATGGCAATGCTCTAGAATTGGATTGGCATAATATTATTAGAAATACAGAGCTAAATTATATTTTAGGAAATCCTCCTTTTATAGGAGCGTGGTTAAGAAACGATAAGCAAAAAGAGGACTTTTCCAAAGTTACAAAAGATCTAGGTAAAACTGGTCAGCTTGATTCTGTAGCATGTTGGTTTGTTAAAGCGGCTGAGTATATTCAGGATACTTCAATTAAAGTAGGGCTTGTTTCAACAAATTCAATAGTGCAAGGAGAACAAGCTATTATATTATGGAAGTACCTTTTCGCAAAGAAAGGAATAGAGATATTCTTTGCTCATCAGACATTTAAATGGTCAAATGAAGCTCGTGGAAGAGCAGCAGTTTATTGTGTAATAATTGGCTTTAGTAATTTTAAAATTTCGGATAAAATTGTCTATGAATATCCTGATATTAAAGGAGATCCGGTTGTAAAAAAGGTGAAGATGATTAATCAATATTTAATTGAAGCGCCTGTGAATTTTATTGAGGTTAGAAGAAAACCAATTTCTGATGTGCCAAAAATGTTGTTTGGCACAAAAGCAGTTGACGGAGGTAATTATCTTTTTGATGAAGATAGTATGAAAGAATTTATTCAAAAAGAGCCTTTATCAGAAGCGTATTTTCGTCCTTGGATTGGCGCAGAGGAATTAATTAAAGGAAAAAAACGTTTTTGTTTATATCTCGCAAATTGTCCACCTAAAGAGCTTAAAAAAATGCCTTTAGTTATGGAGAGAATCAAAAATGTGCGTAGAATCCGATTGGAGAGTAAAAAGGCTGCGACAAACAAATCAGCCGAAACACCTATGCTATTTGGAGAGCCTAGAATACCTACTGCGCCGTTTTTAATAATTCCTCGTGTAAGTTCAGAAAATAGAAGGTATATTCCTATTGCTTTTGCTTGCCCCCCAACTATTACAAGTGATAGGGTGTTTATCTTAAGTGATGCGAATTTATACTTATTTGGAGTAATTACATCTGCTATGCATATGGCATGGATGAGGACTGTTGCTGGGAGATTAAAAAGTGACTATAATTACTCAAATACAATAGTTTACAATAATTTTGTTTTTCCAGAACCGAATGCAAAACAACTAAAAGCAATAGAAAAAAGTGCTCAATCAATACTTGATATTCGCTTGAGATATGAGGATAGCACTTTATCTGATTTATACCACCCATTAACAATGCCGCCGGATTTATTAAAAGCACATCAGCAATTAGATAAAGCAGTAGAGAATGCTTATAAAAAGAAGTTTAAAAATGACATTGAAAGAGTAGAACATTTATTTGAGTTGTATGTAAGTAAAGATAAATAATAAAATATCAATTTTATTAAATAACGCTCATTATCTTAATTGATTGATGAGCGTTATTTTTTGATTTCTTTCCTTACATTGAAAATAAACACAATATAATAATATTATGGAAAGACGTGAAAGAATGTGAACAAACGTTCTATTTTTCATGTCTTCATAATTTATCAAGTACCTTTGACTTGTAACAGTCATGTTCCGTTAATTCGATTCGTGTTGGCAATTGTTTTATACTGCTTTATCAATGCTATACAATATTTTCGCCTTACGTTTCAATTGCGTTAGTAATACTTAAATACCAAGAACGTTTCCCATTGTGCCATTTTTTAAGTGACAAGAAATCATCCCAATTGAGTTCATATATAACTTTTGAAGACATATCGTCATCTAATATTACAATAATAATATATTCAAACAATTACTTTTATGGCAAAGTTGAACCATTGTCATTTAATCAATTGAATACACTTGTTTGATTGATGATCGTTGCTTTAATACTGTAACGCTCACCATATTTATTAATAACATCAAATCCCTATTTAAAATTAAAATGCGTTTTAATGAAAATGGAATGGTAAAGAAATTAAGGGATTTTTACAGAAATATTCGAAAAGATGTTTATCATGAATTGAAAAATAGCGAAGTAACATTAGAAGATATAAAATTAAAGATTACTGATAAGTATAAAAGAGAAGTTGAGAGGTTAATTGAAGATAAAAGAAAATCTGCTTTAACAAAATTAAAACTAGATTATCTAGAGCAGATGAATAACCCTAAGGAAATCGAAAAAATTTCAAGAACGATTAAACAAGATATTAAGGACTATCAAGAAACAAATCAATAAAGACCTAATCAAGAGATGAGCAGATTACTAAATTAAGAGATAAGAAATTAATTTTTACAACATTTTAACAAGTACTGGTATGTTATAAAAATAAAGAGAACAGAAATATCATAAATAAAATTTCTTTTAAGTGTTCTGGGCGTAACTGGCTTGAGAATTATTGGTTAAACCTTAAACTTAAAGTAACGGTTACACCTACTGATGAGTTAGTATCGTTACAACAAGTGCTTTTACAAAAGAAAAAATAGCCCCTAAAAATAAATTGATGGGAACATTGGTAAAAGAGCCAGCAGTAGAATCACAGGATATGGAGACAGAAGAATTTCAACCACCTCAATTGAATCAGCAACAGATAAATAAGGATATTAATTGGTATCAGCAGAAGATCCTTCATTATAAAGAGGAAAATAAATGTAGTTTAAGAGATATTGCAAAGGGAATAGAGATATCACCTTCTAATCTTTCGAAGTTGTTAACAGGTAAAAGGAAAAGGTTAAGCGAGGAAACACGTAATAAATTTGATAAGTGAATTGAGAGGCAAGAGGTAGTTTATCTACTGTAAACTTTATTTTAAAATAAATATACATGTACAAAAGGATTTATCCAAAGTAATGGTTAGGTCTTTTTCACATGCAAATTTTATATAGAAAGAAGATTTAATAGAAATTAGAGCGTTGCTTAAAAAGAAGTTTTGGTTTTACATAGTAAAGTAGATAATATATAAACAGAGAGTAAAGATAACGGAAAAGAGGGAACCGATTTGTGTAATTGTGGCATTTGTGAGGAAAAAAATAAAGAATTCCAATGTAGCATAACAGGGGGTGCTGTTTGTGAAAGCTGTTGCAATGACTTTCAGTTGAAAAAAATTAGAGGTAACTGGAGCAATTTTGTAAATGTAGGAAAAGATGAAATGAAATTTTATTATATTAGTGAATCATGCCTAAAATGTGAGGGATTAATAAGAAATCAAAAGGTTGACTTAAAAGGGCCTGGAGGAATTATGAATTATGAGTACAATGGTAAATATGTTTTTAATGGTTTTAGGGATTCCTATGCACATAATTTTTTTCATAAGAAAAAAATTATATTACTAGAGTCCATGAATTCACTGGATATTCAAGGAGTATATGATCTAGCGGAAGCATATTACTTCTCAGGAGAATATGAAAAAGCGAGAAAATTGTTAGAAGATTCAGAGGGTAGGGATGCTTATAGTGAAGTGTTGTTACTGCTAGGGAAGGTATATTTTCATTCGGATAACTTAGAGGCTGCTAAGGAGTGTTTATTAAAGTCTTTAAAAATAAATGAGGATCATGCGGAAACTTATCGTATATTAGGAGAGGTATATCAAGCAGACAATAGTCTTATAAATAGCGCATATTACTTTAATCTAGCCATTGAGCATTTTGATATAGATGAATATAGTAGACCAAATGATGATTTTCTAGAATACACCTATCTCGGTTTAGCAATAGTATATTCTAAGTTAAATCAGCATGATGAAGTAATAAAATCAGCAGAAAAGTTTTTAGAATTCCAATATAGTTGGGATACTTTAGTAGAAATGGCTCGTGAGCAAAGAACGGGTGAAAAAAACTATATAGGTTTTGGTGGTTTTTTTGCATGCGCTACTATATATGAATTAATGGCATTAAGTTTCTTAGAAAAGGAAAATTTAACGTTAGCTGAATTATATATTAATCGGGCTCTAGAATTGGATCTTAAAAGTACAAATATTGCAATGACTAAAGGAATAATTGTTGGTAGAAAACAAAATGAGGGAAAAGTAAGTGAGTATAAGGAGCAAATTAGCTTGTTAAAGCAGAGTGTAGAGCTGAGGGCTAGTAGCATTAACAAGCTTAAAACGCGAAGACCAGAAGAACAAGTCAAACTGTATACTGATAATGAGGAAGAAACTGTATGGAGTTTCCTGGTAGGAAAGGTATTTGATACTTTGAAGACAATTGAGAATTTATCACCAATTGTTACGCCATCTGAGAATAAAGCTGCTGAAGAAGATAGATATACAGATTTGTTTAAATCACTTATGGATTCCAATTTAGTAGATACCTTTGGTTGGATTACTCACACTCAAAGCAGAGGGGGTTACACACGTAAAGAGATGGGAGATAGAGGGGGAATAGGAGAAAGGGATATAGTTATTCGCTCTCATCAAAATAAAGACTTATTAATGGGGGAAGCTCTAATATTAAGAGGAAAAGATACTGCGAGCATAAAAACTCATACTCAGAAAATCTTTGGGTATGATGTAGGAAATTGTAACTTCCACTTAATTATTAATTGGGGTTTTAGTGAAAAGCCTGATTTAATTTGGAATGAGTATAAAGAACTAGTAATTTCTCGGCAAGATGGTATTTATGCAGTAATTGAACATGGAGAAACAGAAAATTTATATCCAAAGATTAATAAACAAGGAATAAGAACATTTTATACTAAACATTCTACAGATGTTGAGAAAGAAGTGGCTATTACGATTCACGTGTACGTTGATGTATTAAAAGAAATGAAGCGAGAAGGTGCTGAATTAGCAAGGAAGAAGTAGTACGACGTGATGAGGGTATTTAATAAATAAAACGATTTCACCATAATATAAAGTTTGTTTGGAGGAAATTACTATTGTTACAATCATCAACAGGAGATGAAAATACAAAATAGTAAAGTATGTAATTAATGTGGTAATAAGGTTCCTTCAAATGTTATTGCATTCTGTGAAAAAAATAGTGAAAGATTTAGTGGCCGTATTTACTGTTATAATCATCAGAAGAATTTCTAACTAATATCCACATTAAGTATTGGAAAAGAGAGGCTATAATTACTTATAAGTAATTATAGCCTCTCTTTTATTGTCCATATAAATTAAAAGATTAATGCAGTTACGATTAGAGGGTGAATATCTACTTAAATAGTTATTAATAGTGGTAATAAACTCATCATAGAAAAAGTTTTATTGTCCTTCCAAGGAATTAATTATTTCGTCGAATTCATCAAAAGGATCCCAATCTTTTCTCCATTGTTGAATGAATTGTACATCGTTGGATTTGGGTAGTTGATTACTTTCTAATTTATGAATTTCAACAACTGCTGGCATAGGTATAGCCTCTCCGATAACAAGAGCCTCCCGCTGTTTAAAGGAGGATAAACTATCAGTCAAAGAGCTTACATCATCAGGTAATAATTTTTTAATATACTCTTGATCACTAGGGTTTGTTACTCTCATCACTACAAAGCTATTACATTGTGAGAATATGGTTTCTGATATTTCTGAAGGACGTTGGCTTACAATCATTGCTGATACACCATACTTTCTACCTTCTTTAGCAATTCTTTCGACAGATTCCTTCACAGATTTGTATTTTGCTTCTGTACTTCTAGGAATATAATTATGAGCCTCCTCGTAAACCAATAGGAACGGTATTTTCACATCTTCGCTTTTTTTTATTTTCTTTCTATGAAATGCAAAATTGAAGATTAATCGACTAATTAAAGAAACAATATTGTTAATTACTTCAAAGGGCATACCGCTTAAGTCAATAATTACAACATTTTTCTTTTCTTTAATTACACCGGCTTCTTGATAATCATATCCAATGAATTGTCTAATAATATCAGATAAACTACATTTATATTCATTACCTTTATTCAATAAAAATTTTAATCTATCATCATGTAATTTGGTCTCTAATCGATTGATGAATCCAGTGAAATTACCATTTAATTTCGATTTGGTTACGCCAGTGGCTTTATCAGCTTCCTCAAGTGTTTGGAATAAGGTTCCGTTATTTCGGTTTTCTTCATTATCATGAATTGTTACAGTTCCTAATTTAAAGATTATATTACCATTCGCTTCTTTTGAGATATTATAGTTTTTTATATATTGAAGCACTTCTTCAATACTAAAGTACACGGGCGTATCATATGTGATTTCGTCTTTAAAGTTTCCATCGTCATCTTTATTATGGAATTTTTTGTTTAATATAACAGCTCTTTTAAAAATATTTCTTTGGTTGTGGTCTGAACCTTCTACATCTAAAAAGAAAGCCTCAAGTTCTTGAGAGTTCATTAGCCAATAAGGAAGTTTCATATCCTCTACTGTCAGTACCCTACATTTATCATTGAATGAGTGTTCATATTCCCCATGAATATCAAAAATGATGATATGTGAATTATTTAGTAAGCCTTCTTTTTGTTCACCTGTAAAAGGTTTCCTACCTTCATGTAAAATTTTTGCTACTGTACAAGATTTCCCGCTACCAGTAGAACCTATTACCGCCAAGTGTTTATTAAAAAATTTATCTCCATCCAATACCACATCAATAGATTTACTATTTAATGAAAGAGCTTGAGGAAGTGAACTAAAACAAAATTCTTTCTCTTTGATATCGTGTTGAAAAATATTCTTTAATAATTCGCTATCAACAATTTCTACATGGTTAGGAGGAATTGTAATGTTATTACTACCTCTATAAAATTCTCCTTTTTTAATATAACCAATAGGATGGATGTCCAGTATAAATGAAGGCTTTTTCTTCTTTATATTTATTCCTTCTAAGTATTCATTCATATCTTTAATTTTATAATTCTTTAAAATACCGATTACAGATTCATCAAATTCATCTGTAATTTTCACATAACTACCTATAGAAAATTTTTCGTTTGAATTTTTAAACTTATCGGCATCTGTTACTTCTACTTGTATACAATTTGGAGAAACAGAAAGAATTCGAAAGAACTTATTACTTTTGTTTTTTGTGGTAAAAATTTTACTTATATCGTTTAATCCTTTTATATCCTTTGTATCTTCTATAACAAATATAGAAGCATTATCAATTTTACAAATGGAATCATGGTAATCATTCTTGCCAAAACTAATAATAACATCAATCCCATTAATGTCATTTACATTGTTTATAAAGTTTCTCGATGAGATAAGTTTTATTTGATAATCAGCTTGTACTATAACACTATTTTGATTACTATATACGAGTGGTTCTTGGTTAAATGTATTAATGTCAAATATGTTCCAACTTTCATGAGCGTCATTAAATTTAATGTTTCTTTTAATAAGATCACTCTTTAACCTAGTGATTTCATCATTCCTTAAATCTAGTATAACTGTCCATACTTTATGTTTATTAAGTGCTTCATTTAAAGCAAAGGAATCTTCTATGATGTTAAAAATTAAATCGCTAAACGTAATTGAGCTTTCTTCGCTAGAAAAATATTCTTTTCCGATATAAAGATATTTATTTTTTGTTTTACTCAATGCTTTAGCAGTCTTTAGCTGATCAGTTATATAATCGTAATAATTATTTTTACCTCTATGCCAAGCGAACCATTTATTAAATAATATAAGTTTTCTATCGATTCCATCAATAAATTCTTTCTTGGTAATTCTTCGTTTTTCATTATGCTTTTCTTGAGCTCGTCTCAAGTAGTTTTCACTTAATAGGTTTTCGTGTAAAGCATGCAATTCTACTTTATAACTTTCTATTTCATCTGTGTATTTTGAAAAATCTCCTTGTTTAAGTTTTATTCGTTGCTGTCTATATTTTATACTTTGTTGTAATGTTGAAATTTTATTTTTTACCTCTTTGTATTCATTTTCTAAACTTTCCCCAATTTCGCAAGTTTGAATGGCTTTATTAAATATAACTTTAAGAGCATTATTGTAATAGTAATTCTCAGCATCCCCTGTATCTTTACAATTATCTATATTTTGCTGTAATAAAGTTAATACTTCATTGTATTGATCATTTATATCCTTTGCATCTAAATCTATTTTTAATGCTTTTATAAATGCTTGTAAGTGTTCGTCAGTTATACCAAAATCTTCGTCGATATAAAGTTGTGTCTTTATAACTCCGTGCTTATCTTTTGTAGTAAGTATATGTTCCTTCAAAAAATCTAAGACATCTACGTCATCTTGATTAATAAGATTTCTATTCTCATTAAGTTTTAGCTTTTCAGTACCCTCTTTAAAATGTGCATATAAATAATATTCCCGTGTTATACGATCATTTTTTAAATCATTTTTGAAGTGGTTAAACATTTCTTGGATAGGTTCTTTTATTTCTGACGTCTTATATATAGATTTGGCATAATATTTAACTTGAATAGATACATTATTAATATTATTTAAATCCTCAACATCAATGTCTTCGATACCTTCCACACCGATTAAGGAATCATCACTTTCTTGACTAAGTAATTCTATGATGGTTTTATCGAATTGATATAAATAACCCGCAATAGTTGACTCAGCTGAACGTTTTCTTTCCATACTTTCACCTCTAGTTATTTAAGAATTTATGAACCTGTCAATAAATCCATTTTAAGTTTTGTATATTATGTTGTTAATAAGTTAGTTGTATTAATAATTCCTTTTGAGCGTGTTACCGTTTTTGACGATACTACTTTTCGAAGTAGCTTGTATGATTTACAAAATGCTGAAGGGAAATTTACGCGATTTTTGTGGTACAAGTTATACAAATTCCCCTTTGTAATAAAGAATGTACTACGATTTTGTTATCGGAGACGCGTCCTATGATAGTAATGATGCTCATACAGCTGTAAGACATATTAAAGTATATGTAGTTAAAACAATCAATAAGTGAAAAGGAATGAGAATGGATATGTATGCCCATGTCGTTCCACTCTTTTTAGAAAATCACATTTGGAACTCAGTTTTTCCATCTTCTAAAAGACAAAGGCTCGAAGAACTCGTAAATGTGTGGGTATTACCAATAAAAGTCTCATGCTCAAATCGTACTTCTCATACATAATCACTTCCTTTTTATTTTTTGGATAATGTTTCAAGCTATATATTTATTTTATAGGATTTTTAAGATTTTTTGAATATGCAGAAGGTATTTTAACATTTAAATATATCTTCATTAAACTTTTATAATGCGTCATCTCTTTATAGGTAGAAAAAATGAATGGTTTATACCATTAGTTAAATTGCGTTAAAAAACCAAAAATTAATCCCAAACATTCAATTGACAATGAGTTCAATATAACTTCTTTTCAATTTTATAATCTGCACCCAATTACTTCCTTCTTTTCTCCTCATATTCTATAATTAATCTATAAAATTAAATGGGGGTAACTTCCAAAATGAAGCTTCAAATCGTGACCCAAAAAGCTACTCAATTTGAACCCGATATTTCATTGCTTGCTGAAAAAGAATCAGGGCGCAAAGAATTCGTAAAACGTTTTCCATTAGAATCCTTAAGAAATCTAACCATAGAAGAATATGCCAATACTAAAACGAAAGATTGTTTCAATTACTGGCTCGAGCGAAAAAATATTTTAGGCGGTATTGGCGGAGCCAATTCTGCTAAATTCGGTATTTATCTTGCTAAAAATGGTGAGTACTGTAAAAGTTACGGTAAACAAAAAGTGGTATTAAAAGATGAACAGTTACAAGAGGAATTTAGAGTCTTAAATGAAGGGATTTGTGAAGCAATTCGACTTGCAAAGGAAGGCCGCATTTCTGAAATTCTTAAATTGAATTTATCAATTTATAATATGGTGCTGCTAAAAATTTTAAATATTTATGTTCCAGAGAAGTTTTTTAATATTTATTCACCACCAATTTTGATTGAGCTTGGAAAGGAATTACATATAAAAGATGAATTGCTTACCCCTCAGAATGCAATTGAGTTGAATCATGAAGTGTTACATGCTATTAAGAAAGAAAATGTTTTTTTTGATTGGTCTAATGAAAAAATTTCAAGATTTATCTGGGATACATTTTCCGAACGGGATAAATCGCTAGATAAGAATACAAACTATTGGCTAGCTGGACATACATATGGAAAAGATCGCTCCATCCAAGATTACTTGCTTAAGAACAATTGCATAGCGATAGGATTTTTACATGAGGATTTATCACCTCTTTTAGAAGAAGAAAATATTGAGGATATCATTGATGAGAAAGAAGAAACATCAGCTGGACAAAAAGCATTAAAGCAATTTTTAAAAATGAAAGAAGGAGACCTTGTTGCTTTAAAAACATCATTTACTCGTAAGATTGATGGGAAGACAAGATCGGTGTTACGAGTTAGTGCTGTTGGAAAAATTACCAAAGATACTATTGATAGTTATGAATTCTCTGAAGAGTACGGACATCTACTTCCTGTTGAGTGGATTAATACTGAAGAGAGAGAGTTCATAGGTTACGGAGGATATCGTAGTACATTAAATGAAGTGAAAAATAAAAATGTCATTAACTTAGTATTTATGCAGGGGAAGGAAACAAGCAATACGCCTCAAGAATTTAGTGGAGTATTAGATACAGATCCAAGAAACCATGTGTTTTTCGGTCCACCTGGAACTGGGAAAACATATCAAATTGTTGAACGTGCTCTTGAATTAATCGATAAAAGAACATATGAGGAACTGAAAGCAGATAGACGAGAAGCATTACAACAAGAGTTTTCACGTTTAACTAAGGCAGGACAAATTCATCTCGTAACGTTCCATCAGTCCTATGGATATGAAGATTTTATAGAAGGGTTGAAATCTGATGGGAAAGGGAACTTTGTGCCAACAGATGGTATTTTGAAAAAAGCAGCCCTTGAAGCGATGTATGAAGGAATTCAAAGCACTAATCAGGACTTTTCTAATGAAGTTCGTTTTGAGCAACTTTATGATTATCTGGTTGATAATGGTTTGAAGAATAATATTCAATTCGAATCAAAAACAGGAACGACAAATTTCATTTCATACATTTCAGAGCAAAATAATATCGTTGTAACGAGTGAGGATGTAAAAACTAGTTCAATAGTTTCAAAGAATCGTTTACTAAGTTTGTATCGCTATGTTCAGGAGCATGATATTGATTGGAAGAATAATATTATGTTTGTTCGTGAGGCGATTGGCGGGTGTAATCAGACGAGATATTGGTCTGTACTAAATTGGATATTAGAAAAAATGGAAGATACAGTAGAAGGCGAAGAAAAAATTGAAGTTGAGGGAGAATCGAAAAAGACAATTATTCAAAAGGTATTGCTGGAAAACGGTTCCTTTGATTATTCGAATGTGAAAAAACATGTTGTAATTATTGATGAAATGAACCGAGGTAATATTTCTAAAATTTTTGGTGAGCTGTTAACGTTACTGGAAGAGGATAAGCGTTTAACACAAAGTAATGAATTGATTGTTGAACTACCTTATTCAAAAGAGAAGTTTACGTTACCTCCCAATCTATATGTAATTGGGACAATGAATACGGCTGACCGCTCCATAGCTTTGCTTGATACAGCGTTACGCCGTCGCTTTGTGTTTGAAGAAATCATGCCAAATACTGATCTTCTTGAATCGATTGGTGATGAAATTGATCTTGCTGAAATGCTTTCTGTTATTAATAAGCGGATTGAGGTGCTGTATGATCGCGATCATATGATTGGGCATGCGTATTTTATAAACGCGAAAACTGATAATGAAGTTATAGCTATTTTTCAAACGAAAATCATTCCACTTTTACAAGAGTATTTTTATGATGATTGGGAAAAAATCGGCCTTGTTTTGGGTGGAATCGGGAGCTCAAAGGAAGATCAATATATTGTTTATAAAGAAGAAGTTAATGTAAATGAACTGTTTAAACAAAAGCCATCTATTTATATTCCTGCACTGTACCGAGTAAAACGAAAATTAACAGCGCAAGAGCTAATAGCGATTTATGAATAAGACAATTATAGTGCGTGAGGCATATGACTGGATTACTGAAAACGACGTTACAGCAGAACAATTTGGTGAGCTTATACGGTATATTGAAGAAAAATATCCAAATGAACAGGTGATTGATCAAAAGTATAAACGACTTCGCTTTATTAATTATGTTGGCGTGATCCAATGTTCTGATGTGAGGTACGAAATTATTCCCAAAATAAAACTCACATCTAATGACGATCGAAAGGAATTGCTAGGAATGCTTTCAATTACAGGCTTTTTGCCGGTTTCATTTTATGAGGAAGTACTAAATGGTGAAGATAGAGGGGAACTGCTTACGGCATTTCTTGCTACATTTCTTACCCGTTTGCTGAATGAACTCAGAAAAGGGACTTATAAAACATACGAATGTCATGAAGAAAATTTAAATACACTGCGTGGCAAACTCGAGTTTAGTAAACACATGTATAAGAATGTATTTCAAAAAACAAAAGCATATTGTGCATTTGATGAATATACGGAAAATAACTCTTTAAACCAGCTATTTAAATGTGCATTGCTCATTGTAAAAAAGCATACAAAAATACATACTTTAAAACTTTATCTTGAGCGCTGTTTAGGCTACTTAGAACCTGTGGATTTAGTGCATTTCACAGAAAAGGAATTAAAGAGCATTACATTTAACCGACAGAATGAACGTTTTCGTCAAGCTGCTTTATTTGCTAAGCTAATTGTTGAGCGGGCAACGATTTATAGTAAAGGACGAGGAGCGTCATCGTTCTCTTTCTTATTTCAAATGAATATGTTGTTTGAAAAATATATTGAAGTAGCACTACAAGAGGCTTTTGGTAATAATAAAATAATCAGTCAGCATGCAGAGAAGAGGCTATTACGTAACAAGAAGAGTGGACGCCAAAATATTTTATTAAAACCAGATTTTGTGATTGATAATATGATAATCATGGATACAAAGTGGAAAGGTGCAACAAATAATGGAAGAAGTAGTTATGTACAGAGTGACATTTATCAAATGTATGCGTATGTCACGTCTTATAAGGAAGTTAAAAGGTGTATATTGCTGTACCCGAAGCAGGAGGTAGAAGCTGTTCATCCTGTGTGGGAAGTTATCGATACTGAAAAAACTATCGAAATGTGCACGATAAGAATTGATGAATTTTCCGAGACTGTGCGAGAATTAAATGGAATTATAAAGGGTAATCATGTTTCTTTAAATACTCAATTTGATATGGAGAATTAGGAGAAGTAACTTTAAATTAATGAGAGTTACATAAATAATAAAGATGTTCTACATCAGGTGATATATCCTATTGGAGGCAGTTATGAGCGATTATATAAGAGATATCATTTTATATGATAAGAAATATTACATTTATAGTTTTGATGAAGATAGTAATGGAATTTCTAATTTATCAAAAATAAATATCTTTGTAGGATCAAATAATTCTGGAAAGAGCAAGATGTTAAGAAATTTATTTATTGAGAAGCCTTTATTATTTAAAATAAATAATATTGATTTAGAAAAAATTAAGCATTATAAAGATGAATTTAAACAAAGAGCAGAAGTTATTATAAACTCGAGAGATATTCTTGATTATAAAGATATACTTTCCGATACTAAAGAGTTTGAAGATTTATCTTATATAACTGAAGGACAAGAGCATATTCCTAAATTTTATTATATGATAGATGATTTAATAAAATCTTATAATCAAGGAAGGATTATAAGTGAGAAGGTTGGAGATTCTTATATCATAGATGATAAGAAAATTGTTAATGAATTTGACTATACAAGTATAAATAATGAGTTAAAAAAATTGGCAGAGGAGATTAAAGAGAAATTAGGTTATCCAATACCAGAAAATTTTATTTTTAAAAAAGTGTATATCCCTACACTGCGTGGACTAAGAATATTAGAAAAGAACGATGATTTATATTTTAAAAGAACAAAAGAAGACTATTTTGAAGAGAAAGAACAAATAGACATTTTTACTGGCCTGAATTTATATGAAGAGGTGAGGGATCTATTACTAGGTAGTTTTGAAGAAAGGGAAAAGATTGCTGATTTTCAAAAGTTTTTAGGAAGTACATTTTTTGATGGTCAACGGGTAACCCTTGTTCCCAAAAAAGATTCTAAGGTTTTATTTGTAAAAATAGGGGAAGAGAAAGAGTACCCTATTCATATGGTAGGAGACGGTATACAGTCAATTATTATAATGACCTTCCCGATATTCAAATATAAAGATGAAAAATTATTAATGTTTATTGAAGAACCTGAATTATTTTTACATCCGGGTCTACAAAGAAAATTGTTGGAGGCCATGGCGAATGAAAGTAATAGTTCCGTTCAATATTTTATAACTACGCATTCTAATCACTTTCTGGATTTGACATTGGATATTGATCGGATTTCCATATATTTATTTAGTAAAGAACTAGAGAATTCACAAAAAAAAGAGAAGGAGGCAAAATTCATTGTTGAGAATGTTAGTAATGAAGATAATAATGTACTAGAAATACTCGGTGTACGGAATTCTTCGGTCTTTCTTTCTAACTGTACAATATGGGTCGAGGGAATTACAGATAGATATTATTTAAGGCATTTTCTCAAAGTATATATTAACTCTTTGAACAAAGGCTTGGAATTTAAGGAGGATTTTCATTATTCCTTTGTAGAGTATAGTGGTAATAACATCACGCATTGGTCTTTTTTAGATGAAGAAGGATCAGATGTTGAGTCTAGTTATAGCTCAATAAATGTTGATAGACTTTGTAGTCGGCTGTTTTTAATATCGGATAAAGATAGCGAAGGGAAGTTACCAAGGCAAGAAAAGCTACGTGAAAAGTTGAAAGACCGATTCTATTGTTTGGAGTGTAGAGAGATAGAGAATATATTATCAAAGCAGGTTTTATTAAAAGTAATTGCTGATTATGAAAAAGTTGAAGAAGAGGAATTGGACTTAGAATTTAAGAAGGTATTCACTGAAGAAAATTATCGAAACGAATACTTAGGGGAATTTATAGAGGACAAATTGCCTAAAAAGAACAGGAAAGGAAGTTATAGTTATGGCCCTGGGACGATAAACGAAAAGCAATCATTCTGTAAGAAGGCAATATCTAAAATTAATAGCATAGAGGATTTATCTTCTGAAGCTATAAAGCTATGTGAGAAAATTTATAAATTTATTAAAGATAATAATTCGTAAGTGCTTATAGATTTTGTAATTAATCTATTGAAAGAAATTATTTAAGAAAAATTTAAATGATTTAGCAAAGGCACTTAATTGAATGTGGGTGTTTTTAAGTTTAAAACCAAGAGTTTTCTTTCAAAATAAAAAGAGTTTAATGTTCGAAATTTTAGAATGGAAAGAATGCTAATTAAGTTATATAATAGACCTAAGAAAACATTTCCTTTTTAATCATTCCTAAATAACCACAAACCTTTCGGGTTTACGATTCATTACAAGAAAGTGTATAAAACATATACGCTAATTTGTAATACGAATGTATTCCTGGGAGGTTTTTTGTGTTTTAGGAATAGGACAAGTATTGAACTAACAAGGGAGTGATAGGATGTCTTAACTTTTTAAGAAATGTAATAAAGAAGTAAGAATTTTGAAATTCAAAATATAAAAGAAGATGAAAAAAGGTGAGAGAAGCAGTCTCGTCTTTTTATTTCGAAAGGAGAAGGGCATGGGTAAGAAAATTATGGTTCAATCTGTAAAGTTGGTAAAAGACAGTAATCGTATTTATGATATTGAGAAAAAGAAAATTACTTGTCCAGCGGATGCTGTACGTTTTGCACAGATTATATTTGATGTAGAATCAAGACCAAGTGAAATTTTTGGTGTATTTAACTTAAATATAAAGAATGAAATTATTGGCTGTAGCATTGTGTTCGAAGGAACTGTTGATTCATCGCTTGTTCACCCGCGCGAGACCTTCCGCACAGAAATCTTAAACAATGCAACTTCAATTCTGTGTTTTCATAACCATCCCAGCGGCAGTAGTGTAGAATCTCATGAAGATGTTGAAGTGACCAGAAGATTAAAAGAATGTGGAGACATTATTGGCATACGCCTTTTAGATCATGTCATCATCGGAGATAACAGCGATGTAAGTTTAATGAAAAAGGGGATTATATAATAAAAGGTTATAAGACAACTATAGTAAAGAGTGTCAATGGAGGAATAAGAAGATTCTTAAGTGTTTACACGTATGGATCTTCTTATTCTTTTTTATTTGTAAAGCCAATTCATAAATGTGTCCAGAATATGTGATTTGTAGAAATAGACAGGTTCAGAGATAAGAAATATAGGATAAGAGAAAAAGGCTCCATGCCTAATAAACTAACAAGAAAGCGTCAGCCTAAAGCGAGAAAGAGTAGGCTAAAGGATTTTGAATTGATAATATATAAATAGAGAAAAGGAACGGAATATGGTCCTTTTTTCTATTTTCATCGAAGCATGCTACTCGTAAAAACCTTTCATACAGAGGCATGTTTATCAGTTAAAATATCCACTTGGAACAAGTTGTTATGTAAATGAGAGGAACTACGCCTGAAGATAGAAGTACTTACAAATTTTAAAAGATTTCCTTTTGTATACCAAGAAGCAAAATATATTTATGATAAAATATAGAAAAAGATGATTAAGAAGGGATAATCAAAGTGAAACCAACAATTTATGATGTTGCTGAAAAAGCAGGTGTATCAATAGCAACTGTATCCAAGGTAATTAATCAAACAGGTCGTATTAGTGAAAAAACAATAAACAAAGTAAATCAGGTAATGGATGAATTAGATTACCAGCCAAGTAGTGTAGCAGCAGCGTTAACAGGTAAAAAAACATATACGATTGGGGTACTTGTCCCAGATATCTCAAACCCATTTTTTGCAGAAGTAGCAAGAGCTTTTGAAAATAGTGCACGAGAATCAGGGTATACACTTATTTTATGTAGTACAGATCATCAAACAAAACGTGAGCACGAATATATTGATTTATTATTTAAAAAGCAAGTTGATGGCATTATTATTGCAACGGAGCTAAATGATTATAAACTAGTTAAAAAAATCGTGAATCGAGATTTGCCGCTTGTTTTATTCACTGTAGATCATCCGTCCATCACGACTCATGTTGTGACAACTGATGATATGAGGGGAGGCTATTTAGCTGGGAATTATCTGATGCAGAAAGGCCATACATCTTTAATGATTATGATGGAGAAGGATAGAAAAAGTAGCTTAGGGAGGCTGAATGGTTTTAAACAAGCTCTTACGGATTCAGGGGTTTCGTTAGATGATGATGCTATCATTAGTTGCTATTCGACAGTGGAAGATAGCAAACGTGCAAGTAAAGAATTACTTAGTTTGCCTAATAGGCCTACTGCGGTTTTTGCTTGTACAGATTTAATTGCGATATGCCTTATGAATGAAGCAAGAAAACAAGGACTTTCGATTCCGGAAGATTTATCAATTATCGGATTTGATAATACAATCTACGCTGAGATTGCAGATCCAGGGTTAACAACGATTGAACAGCCAATTAAACAAATGGCAGACTGTACGTTTGAACAACTCTTAAAAACGATGGAAATGAAGGCGCATGCTAAGCAAAAGATTACAATTATTCCTCAATTAGTAGAGCGATCCTCAGTAAAGGACATTACATGATAATTTTTGTAGCTTACTTGAATATAACAAAAAAGAAGGTCATCGTAACTATGTGCAGTTATGATGACCTTCTTTTTTATTGAAATTTATATTGAGAATTGCTCACCGCTTTTAGTATTTAAATCCTGCTTCATCTCATTTTCCTTTGGAATAGTAAGGAAATGAGTTAAAAATGCACCAAAGAAGTACAAACCAGCAAAGATCCACATTACGCCGCCAACACCTAATGGACCGATGAAAGCTGTTACTACTAATGGACCAACGAATGCTGATAATCCTGAACCTAAATTTAAGACAGACATTGCAGCTCCTTTATTTTCAGGAGCTAAAGATGGTACTAAAGCTGTAAGAGGTACATAACCGGCAAGTGTTGCTCCGTAGCAACATGCAACAAATAATATAGCCCAATAATTATGTCCTACCATTTGTGGTACATAATAGAGTGCAAGGGTTACAATTCCGCAACCCACTCCTCCGAACCATTTAATCGTATTTACCCAGCCAAACTTGTCTCCAACAATACCAAAAATAATATTAAACACCATATTTACAAAGAAGAGAGTACCCCAAATTTGAAGCCATTCAGTCATCGTAAAATTATATTTCATCATATAGGTAGGCAGGAAAACAACAAATCCAAACTGAGCGGCCGAGTTTATAATTTTAACAATACCACCTATACCAACTTTGGGATTTTCAAATGCGATGGTTATGCCTTTTAGTAATTCACTTGATTTGTTAGCGCTTACGGGTTGTGCCTTAAATTTGTCCTTATTTACAACAATTGAGAATAGTCCCCCGACGACAACAAAAATTAAAGCACTCCATAAAGTAGCGATTTCCCCGATTTTAGGAACCATATAGCTAGAATAAAAGGCCCCTATAACACTTAAGCCAAGCTGGAATACGAACCAGAACCATCCGACTGCTCTTGAAAGCATTTGCTGAGGAGTACTGTAAGTTACCCAAACTAGGAAAGAATAAGCAAATAAGGGATAACCAAATCCTCGTAGAGCGTAGCAAAGTAATATTACGGGATAATTCATATGTTGAATTCCTATACCGATGAATCCAATGGAACCTAAAATGAATGATATTAAACCAAACGTCATTACTTTTCTTGGTCCCCACATTTGTACAAATACCCCCGAAAACCAGGAAGAAGCAGATACAGTAATTCCGTAAATAGTAAACAGAAAAGCAGCGTGTTCTAGCGTTAAGCCATTCTCAACGAGATAAGGGGATAACCATCCTTGTTCTAAACCATCCCCAATCATAAAAACAATAATCCCTATGTATCCCCAAGTTAAATTAGAAGGGATACCAATCTTGTCCATAAATGTTTTGTTTGAACCAATTGCGTTCATTCTCCCACCACCGATATTTTTTTGGTTAAGCGCTTAATTCTTTTTGATAAAAAAAGTATACGCTTACATTATGAGGTCGTCAATGAAATTTTTTGACAATTTACAACTTTCTTTCATAGGGTGCAATCTATTTACGTATTGGACACTAAAATAATCGTGAGCATGAATAGAAATAAATAACGTAAGAATAGGATATTATTATATATAAAGTTCAATTTTCTTTGTTATATCAGTATTTTAAAAGAATATATTTGTAGATTTTTGATTATTTGTTTCTAATTATTACTTTGTATATGGATGTAGTACGTTTACTTATGAAATTTGAAATTCGGATGAAAAGAAAAGTATTCAAAAAAATAAAAATGTTTTCAATTTAGAATCAAGTGTGTATAATGAAGAAAAATAGGGAAAGCGCTTAACTAAATTTGATGTGCTAAACCTTATAGACTTCCATTTTGTTTCTTAAATTTAAATAAAGAGGGAGAAATCATATGAATGTTGTAACGATTGGGATTATTGGTGCTGGACGAATTGGGAAACTGCATGTTGATAATTTGCAGCTTATGCCACAAGTAAAAATTAAAGCGGTTTCAGATGTAGTGATTAGTCATTTAGAAAAGTGGGCTGAGGATAAAGGGATTTCCACTCTGACAACTAACTATCAGGATTTATTAGCAGATCCAGAAATTGATGCTGTCTTTATATGTTCACCAACAAATACACATGCGCAAATTATTAAAGAAGCGGCTCTTGCGAAAAAACATATTTTCTGCGAAAAGCCAGTTAGTTTCTCGGTAGAAGAAACATTAGATGCATTAGAAGTAGTAAAAGAACAAGGAGTATCTCTTCAAGTAGGTTTTAACCGCCGTTTCGATCCTAACTTCAGAAAAGTCTATGATCTTATTCAACAAGGAGAAGTGGGACACCCACATATTTTAAAAATTACGTCTAGAGATCCACAACCGCCAAGTATAGAATATGTTCGTTCTTCAGGTGGATTGTTTATGGATATGATGATTCATGATTTTGATATGGCTAGGTATGTGATGAATAGTGAAGTTGTTGAAGTATTTGCATATGGTACAACATTAATTGATCCATCCATTCAGGAAGTAAATGATGTTGATACAGCAATTGTCACATTGAAATTTGCGAATGGAGCTTTAGGGGTAATTGATAATAGCCGCCAAGCTGTTTATGGATATGACCAGCGTCTTGAGGTGTTTGGTGAAAAAGGAGCGGTCGCTGCTGATAATTGTTGCCCAACAACTGTGCAAGTGTCAAAAACAGAAGGTGTTGTAAAAGATAAGCCGCTTTATTTCTTCTTAGAGCGCTATACACAGGCTTACATTGAAGAAGTAACACAATTTACAAAGTCAATTATAGAAGGACAAGCTGTTATTTGCAGTGGTAATGATGGGCTACAAGCAGAACGAATTGCGAAAGCTGCGAAGGAATCTTTACTAACAGGAAAACCTGTTCAAATTGAACATAAACAGCCTGCATTAAATCAATAAAGAGAGCGCTTACTTCTAGAAATTTAAAGAGCAGTGAATCGTATGGTTATAAAAATTTCTGAACCATATCATTTACCTTTACATAAAGCACGGGAGGTAGTAACAATGAATCCACTTATTTTTAAAGAAGATTGTCCATTAGATCTAATTGCAGTTGGACGTTTATGCGTTGATTTAAATGCCAATGAAACACAACGTCCTATGGAAGAAACAAGAACATTTACTAAGTATGTGGGGGGATCTCCTGCGAATATTGCGATTGGTGCGGCGCGTCTTGGCTTACAAACAGGATTTATCGGTAAAGTGTCCGATGATCAAATGGGCCGCTTTATTACAGGATACTTAAAGGATAACAATATTAATACGGATCAGATATGTATTGATTGCACTGGTGCAGTGACAGGTTTAGCTTTCACAGAAATTAAAAGCCCTGAAGATTGCAGTATTTTAATGTACCGCGACAATGTCGCAGATTTAAATCTTGATCCAACAGAAGTTTCTGAGGACTATATTAAACAATCAAAAGCTCTCTTAATTTCAGGAACAGCTTTAGCGAAAAGTCCTTCTCGCGAGGCGGTATTTTTAGCGCTAGAATATGCGCGTAAGCATGATGTAGTCGTATTTTTTGATGTTGATTACCGCCCGTATACATGGCAGTCAGAAGCTGAAACGGCTGTGTATTACAATCTAGCGGCTGAAAAATCTGATGTCATTATTGGAACGCGTGAAGAGTTCGATATGATGGAAAAACTATTAAACTATGAACAAACTAATGACCAAGTTACGGCTGAAAGATGGTTTTCTCATCATGCGAAAATCGTCGTAATTAAGCACGGCGGGGATGGTTCAATCGCTTATACGAGAGACGGTCAATCACACCGAGGCGGTATCTTTAAAACAAAGGTATTAAAGACGTTTGGCGCTGGTGACTCGTATGCTTCTGCGTTTATTTATGGCCTAATGCAAGGGCTTGAGATTCCTCAAGCGATGCGATTAGGTGGCGCTTCTGCTTCTATCGTTATTTCTAAACATAGCTGTTCGGATGCAATGCCAACAAGGACAGAGATTTCTGCATTCATGGAAACGGCTGAGGAAATTGTATAGAAACATCATAAATGAGTAATCAAGTAAGAGCGTATTTTATGTACGCTTCTACATTACATAAAAGGGAGAGAATGAATATGATAGTACAAACAGCACAAATTGTAAAAAACTACATTGGCGGCGAATGGGTAGAATCCTCTTCAACGAAGATCGAAGCCGTATATAATCCTGCAACGGGGGAAGTAATCGCTCAAGTACCGCTTTCAACAAAAGTAGATGTTGAACTAGCCGTACTAGCAGCAAATGAAGCGTTCAAATCTTGGTCCAAAACAGCTGTGCCAAAACGTGCTCGTATTCTATTTAAATATCAACAATTACTAGTAGAGAACTGGGAAGAGTTAGCGAAACTTATTACGATTGAAAATGGAAAAAGCTATAACGAAGCCTACGGTGAAGTTCTTCGTGGTATTGAGTGCGTGGAATTTGCTGCAGGTGCACCTACATTAATGATGGGAAAACAGCTTCCTGATATTGCGACAGGTATTGAGTCTGGTATGTATCGTTACCCAATTGGTGTTATAGGCGGGATTACACCTTTTAATTTCCCAATGATGGTTCCATGCTGGATGTTCCCACTTGCGATTGCTTGCGGTAATACATTTGTGTTAAAACCTTCAGAGCGTACACCTCTTCTAGCAGCAAGATTAGCAGAATTAGCTGAAGAAGCAGGCTTACCAAAAGGTGTATTAAATATCGTAAATGGCGCTCACGATGTAGTAAACGGTCTTCTGGAACATAAATTAGTGAAGGCAATTTCATTTGTAGGTTCTCAACCTGTCGCAGAATACGTTTACAAAAAAGGAACAGAAAACTTAAAACGTGTTCAAGCATTAGCGGGTGCGAAAAACCATTCCATTGTATTAAATGATGCGAATCTTGAACTAGCAACAAAGCAAATTATTAGTGCTGCGTTCGGTTCAGCTGGTGAGCGTTGTATGGCTGCTTCTGTTGTTACAGTAGAAGAAGAAATTGCAGATCAATTAGTTGAAAGACTAGTAGAAGAAGCAAACAAAATTGTGATCGGAAATGGTCTTGACAAAGATGTATTTTTAGGACCAGTTATTCGTGATAACCATAAAGAGCGCACAATTGGTTACATCGATTCAGGTGTAGAACAGGGCGCTACATTAGTTCGTGATGGACGCGAAGATACAGCTGTAAAAGGAGCTGGTTACTTCGTTGGCCCAACAATTTTTGACCATGTTACAAAAGAAATGAAAATCTGGCAAGATGAGATTTTTGCTCCTGTTTTATCCATTGTTCGTGTGAAATCATTAGATGAAGCAATTGAAATTGCGAATGAGTCTCGCTTTGCAAATGGAGCTTGTATTTATACAGATAGCGGAGCAGGTGTACGTCAATTCCGTGAAACAATTGAATCAGGTATGTTAGGTGTCAATGTTGGGGTACCAGCACCAATGGCATTCTTCCCGTTCTCTGGCTGGAAAGATTCTTTCTATGGTGATCTTCATGCGAATGGTACGGACGGCGTTGAGTTTTATACTAGAAAGAAAATGCTTACATCTCGCTGGGAAAAGTAATCATTAAGAGAGAAGTAGAATCTCTCTAGTTGTTCGTAAGCGAAAGTAACGAAAGTAGTAAAACATAAGAAGGAAGTATTAGGAGTCTATCAAATTCCTAATACTCCTTTTTCATATGCAGAATGAATGATAGAGATAGAAAGGAGCAAACAATATGCAAACTGTTAGAATGACGACGGCACAAGCTTTGGTGAAATTTTTGAATCAGCAATACGTAGAGTTTGATGGAGAACAACAAAAATTTATTAAGGGAATCTTTACGATTTTTGGTCATGGAAATGTAGTAGGCCTAGGTCAAGCTTTAGAAGAAGATGCAGGGGAATTAGAAGTATATCAAGGGAGAAATGAACAAGGGATGGCAAATGCTGCGATGGCCTTTGCAAAACAAAAACATAGAAAACAAATTATGGCATGTACTTCTTCTGTTGGTCCTGGATCAGCAAATATGATTACCTCTGCTGCAACTGCTTCTGCAAATAATATTCCCGTTTTACTACTTCCAGGTGATGTATTTGCAACGAGGCAACCTGATCCTGTTCTTCAACAAATTGAACAAACACATGACTTATCTATTTCTACGAATGATGCTTTTCGTGCGGTAAGTAAGTATTGGGACCGGGTGAACCGTCCTGAACAATTGATGACAGCTATGATTCAAGCCATGCGTGTTTTAACGAATCCAGCAGATACAGGAGCTGTAACAATTTGTTTACCACAAGATGTCCAAGGGGAAGCGTGGGATTTTCCAAGTTACTTCTTCCAAAAGCGTGTTCATCGTATTGAACGTCGTCTACCTACAAAAGCCAGTTTAGCGGATGCGGTGGAAATGATTAAGAAAAAGAAAAAGCCAATTATGATTTGTGGTGGTGGTGTAAGGTACGCAGAGGCAGCAGAGGAACTGAAACAGTTTGTTGAAGCATTCCGCATTCCATTTGGAGAAACGCAAGCTGGGAAAAGTGCGATTGAAAGCAGCCATCCATATAATCTTGGCGGCATCGGAGTAACTGGAAATTTAGCAGCTAATACAATTGCAAAGGAAGCGGATCTTGTTATTGGAATCGGGACGAGATTTACTGATTTTACAACGGCATCTAAGCAATTGTTTCAGAATGAAGAGGTTGAGTTTTTAAATATTAACATTTCAGAATTCCATGCGAACAAGCTCGATGCGTTGAAGATGATAGCAGATGCAAAAGAAGCGCTTCTTGCTCTAATAGATGAACTACAAACAATTGATTATCAATCTAGTTATACATCAGAAATTGATGATGCAAAAGAGGCTTGGAAAACAGAATTAGCACGTCTACATAATATTCGATTTTCAGGTCAGGATTTCACGCCAGAAGTCGAAGGTCATTTCGATGAGAATTTAAATGAGTATGTAGACGCACTTGGTACACAATTAACACAGACTGCAGTCATTGGACAAATAAATACATTACTTGATGAAGATGCAATTATTGTTGGTGCGGCAGGAAGTCTTCCAGGTGATTTACAAAGAATGTGGGCAATAAGAAAACCAAATACATATCACATGGAGTATGGATACTCTTGCATGGGCTATGAAGTTGCAGGTGCACTTGGTGCAAAGCTAGCTGAACCATCGAAAGAAGTATATGCAATGGTAGGGGATGGCAGTTACCAAATGCTTCATTCTGAGCTCGTAACAAGTCTTCAAGAAAACAAAAAAATTAACGTTTTATTGTTTGATAACTCCGGATTTGGTTGTATTAATAACTTACAAATGGGTAACGGAATGAGGAGCCTTGGAACAGAGTTTCGCTACCGGAACCAAGAAACTAGTATGTTAAACGGTGCTATTATGAAAATTGATTTTGCAGCTAGCGCGGCTGGATATGGCGTAAAAACGTATCGTGTTACATCGATAGAACAACTACAGGAAGCACTTAAAGATGCAAAAAAACAAACAGTTTCTACATTGATTGATATTAAAGTATTACCAAAAACAATGACAAATGGATACGATTCATGGTGGCATGTAGGTGTTGCAGAAGTATCTAATAGTCAAAGTGTACAAGCTGCGTATGAGAGTAAAGTAAGTAACTTGCAAAAGGCAAGGTCTTATTAGGTTAGGGCACAAAGGGAGCATTTTATCTATATACATATTTATAGAAAGCTCTCTTTTTAACGAACAGATAAGAGAAGTTGGCGAAATTCTATAACATTTTGCGAAGAGGAGAGACAAGGGGATGTTTAAAGAAAATAAGATTAAGCTTGGAATTGCACCAATTGCATGGACAAATGATGATATGCCGGAGTTAGGAGCAGAAAATACGTTTGAACAATGTATTAGTGAGATGGCACTAGCTGGATTTAATGGAAGTGAAGTAGGTAATAAATATCCGAGAAATACAGTTGTATTGAAAAAATCTTTGGAATTACGAAACCTGGAGATTGCTAGCGCATGGTTTAGTGCGTTCTTGACAACGAAGCCGCTTGAAGAGACGGTACAAGCATTTATTAAACATAGAGATTTCTTGCATGATATGGGTGCAAAAGTCATCGTTGTATCAGAGCAAGGGCATAGTATTCAAGGTTTAATGGATGTACCGCTATTTCAAAACAAGCCTGTTTTTACAGAGGAAGAGTGGGATAAGCTTGCGGATGGGTTACATCACCTCGGTAAATTAGCTCAGGAAAAGGGTCTACATATTGTATACCATCATCATATGGGTACGGGCGTTCAAACAACAGCAGAAATTGAAAAGTTAATGGAAATGACGGATCCAGAGCTTGTATCCCTGCTTTTTGATACAGGTCATCTTGTTTTTTCAGGAGAAGAGCCGCTTTATATTTTGAAAAAATATTTACCTCGTATTAAACACGTACATTTAAAAGATATTCGCCAAGAAGTAGTAGATGCTGTAAAGGATAACGATTTAAGCTTCTTACAGGCAGTGAAGAATGGGGCATTTACAGTTCCAGGAGATGGCGTAATTGTATTTGATGAAGTGTTTACTATCCTTGCAAACTCTGATTATAAGGGTTGGTTTGTGGTAGAAGCAGAGCAAGACCCGGCTTTAGCGAATCCTTTTGAATACGCATTAAAAGCCCGGAGATTTATACAAGAGAAAGCAGGTCTTTAGTTTCCCCAGTGTGAGATTGCATAAGGAGTAAAAAGACGAGACGTTTGTTTATTCATGTAATAAATAATATTGAAAAAGGTGAATGTGTAATGCCATTAGTTCAAATGAAAGATATTTTAATAAAGGCAAATCAAGAGAATTATGGGATCGGAGCTTTCAGTGTCGCTAATATGGAAATGGTAATGGGAGCTATTAAAGCAGCAGAAGAGTTGCGTTCTCCGCTTATTCTACAAATTGCGGAAGTTCGTTTGAATCATTCGCCAATTCATCTGATAGGTCCTTTGATGGTAGCTGCGGCGAAAAAAGCGACCGTCCCAGTAGCAGTTCACTTTGATCACGGGATGACGTTTGAAAAGATTAAAGAGACATTAGAAATTGGTTTTAGTTCGGTTATGTTTGATGGCTCTCACTATCCGTTAGAGGAGAATATCCAAAAGACAATAGAAATTGTAGCGCTTGCGAAACAGTACGGAGCGACAGTAGAAGCTGAGATTGGCAGAGTAGGTGGTAGTGAGGACGGCTCAGAAGATATTGAAATGTTGCTGACAAGCACTAAAGAAGCAAAACGATTTGCAGAAGAAACAGACGTAGATGCGCTAGCTGTTGCGATTGGAAATGCGCATGGTATGTACAATGGAGATCCTGATTTACGATTAGACCGCCTACAAGAAATTAATGAGGTAGTTCGTATTCCACTAGTATTACATGGTGGTTCTGGCATTAGTCCAGAGGATTTCAAGCAATGTATTCAACATGGTGTTCGTAAAATTAATGTAGCAACAGCCACGTTTCAGAATGTAATTGCTGCGGTTAACACTGCTGCCCTAAATACTCCTTATTCAGATTACTTTACGTATCATCAGGATGTAATTGAGGCTGCATACGAAAACGTTAAAAATCATATGCGAATATTCGGAAGTGAAAACAGAGCATAACCAGAAAAGTTTTCTTCATTAATAGATAGAGGAAACTCGTAATTTAGTTAACTGACAAAGCTCGAAAATTATATAGTAGTCATTAAATAAAAAGGGGGAGAAGTCATGTTAGGAAAATTAGGTGAATTAAAAGAAGGGTATAATGTATTAACAGAAATGAACGGTCAATGCAGTGATATGTTAATGGATATAGGCATATATAAGATGTCTAATGGAAAAGAAGAGCTGTTATTAGATAATAAGAATGAAACAGCAGTTCTTTTATTAGAAGGGACAATACGTTTAGAGTGGGAAGGAAATGTAGAAGTTATTCAAAGAGAGTCTGTTTTTGAAGAAAACCCTTGGTGTTTGCATGTGGCGAAAAATGTAAAGGTTACAATTACTGCTCTTTCAGACAGTGAAGTACTTGTTCAAAAAACGGATAATGAAGAAGAATTTGCATCCAAGTTGTATACTCCAAATGATTGCCAAAGTGTTGTAGCTGGAGAAGGGGTATGGGAGGGAACGGCGCAGCGTGTTATTCGTACAATTTTTGACTATAACAATGCGGCATACTCTAATATGGTAGTAGGAGAAGTTATTTCTTATCCAGGTCGATGGTCCAGTTATCCACCGCATCAACATGATCAACCGGAGGTATATTATTATCGATTTAACAAGCCACAGGGATTTGGGTGTGCAATGGTTGGTGAGGATGCTTATCGCGTCGTACATAATAGCTTTATTACGATTCCAGGTGAGCTAGACCACCCGCAAGCAACTGCGCCTGGATATGCAATGTATTTTTGTTGGATGATTCGACATCTTGAGAATCATCCATGGAATGATCGTATCATGGAGGAAGACCACAAGTGGTTATTAGAACCAAACGCGAAAATTTGGCCAGAAAAGGAGTAGATGAAAATAAAGGTTCTGGAGCAAAAACGATGTTACTTGCAATCGTTTTTGCTCAGAACCACCAATTTTTTATATTATTGGAGTAAACTTTATACATCCCAAATGCAAGAAGGGATGCCATATCGTTCACTTCGAAAAACAATTACAGATTTTCCGAACTGGAAAGCCCACTACGGTGCGATAGCACCCCTTTTTAGCTGAAGATTTTTATTTCGATTCCTTTCTACCAACCAAAATGGATAGGACGGATAAAAGGATAAGAATACTTGCGCATACAATAGAGTTAATTATATTGCCTGCATTGAACAAGAAGAAAATGAAAATAATTGCCAAGGCAGCTGCAGCAAACAAGGTACTGTAAGGAAATAACCACACGCGAAAATACGGCATTTTAGAATACTGTTTACGCAACTTAAATTGTGCAAGGCAAATGCTAGTCCAAATGAGCAAAACAGTAAAGCCCGGGATAGACATCAAATAGCCAAAGACATGCTCTGGTGTAAGGAACGCGATAAAAGATCCAATTAATAAACCAGTGCAACTGACAAGAACTCCCCAGACAGGAACACCGCGCTTAGTAAGACGCGAGAATAAAGCCGGAGCCTCGTTATTTTGTGCCAGAGAGTACAAAATGCGAGAAGTAGCATACATTCCTGAATTAGCAGCGGACAGCACAGCGGTCAATAAAATGAAGTTCATAATATGTGCTACACCTTGTAATCCGGTTGCAGAGAAAACCTGCACGAAAGGACTGCCTTGCTTTCCTACTTCGTCCCAAGGGATAAGTCCAGTGATGATGAGAATAGGTAATGTGTAAAATAAAACTACTCGGAACATGACCCCTTTTACTACTTTAGGAAGCGTCTGTTCCACGTTTTTCGTTTCTGTTACAGTTAATCCGATTAATTCTGAGCCTCCAAAAGAAAAGACAACTATTAAGAGTGCTGTGACAATACTTCCCCATCCTTTTGGAAAGAATCCGCCGTGACTTGTATAGTTTGTGAAATACGCTGCTTCATGATTTGGAATGAAGCCAAATAATAAAGCAAAACCAAGCAAAATAAATAAAACCAGAGTAATAATTTTGACACTTGCAAGCCAAAACTCTATTTCACCGTAAAGTTTGACGCTAATCAAGTTGATAAATAGAAGAAGCACCGTACATGCTAAACTAAGCAGCCATAAGGGAGCGGATGGAATCCAGTATTGTAAAAAGCTACCCCCTGCCAAAACTTCAACAATAATAACTAAAATCCAGTCGATCCAGTAGAGCCAACCAACAACAAAGGCGAAACGAGAACCGAAAGCTTTTTGAATCATCCCTTGAATATTTAAACCCGGATAAGCAATAGCCATTTCGGCTATTGCGCTCATAACAATGAGAAGGAGAAACCCTGCAAATAAATAAGAAAAAACGATACCAGGTCCTGCAGCTGAAATCGTATCTGCACTTCCTTTGAAAATTCCTGTCCCAATCATCCCGCCTATCGCCATAAGTCTAATGTGGCGTGGTTGCAGCTCACGCTTCAGGCTTTGTTGTGCCATGTCTAATCCCCCCCTTATAATAAGTAATGAAACAAAGTTAATATCTTTTTCTCGAAAGTGATTGAGGAACATCACTAACTGCTGCATAGTTCTTCTTAGGCGATCTAATATTTAAACTATACAATAATCTATTTGATTTGGGCATATAATTTTGAAACGTATTTTCGAGAGAATATGGTGTACAAAGAAAAAAATAGTGGCGATTTTTTCATCGCCACCGCTGCATCAGTTTTTTCTATTTAGAACTATTTTTGAGTATTTGAATGTTTTTATCTCTTTCTCCACCATCAGAAAGTTCCTCTGAAAATTCATGGTCTGCTTTCTTTTCTAACAGGAGTTCAGATGACCGAATTGTGCTGGATGGCAAATTATTATTCGGTGCTGCCTGTTCATTCCATTTTCTCATCAAAATCACCTCTTTTTTATTATCGGATTTTTGTCATGACTTTATCCCGCTATTCGTGGGCAGTAAGGGTTCTGGTGCAAAAAATCTATAAAACTTGAACATACTGATATTACTACTCTAGAAATGGTGTGTGATCAGTATGAAAAAGGAAAATTTGTTCAAATGGAAGCATTATCAATCTGATATAATTTTGTTAACGGTAAGATGGTACTTACGGTATAATCTCAGTTTTCGTGATTTGGTGGAAATGATGAAGGAACGGGGCTTATCTATTTCTCATACCACGATTATGCGTTGGGTTCATCAGTATGGCCCGGAATTGGACAAACGAATTCGTCCATCAATTGTTTGGACTTGTAGCATAAGATACGATTCCGTTAGGAATATATATGCTTTATTCTCTTTTACTTTATTTTTGCACCAGAACCGGAGTAACAGCTGATCTACCAATAAACAATATATTCAACGGTGAACCATTATCACCAGGTCAAGGAGGGGGAAACAAATTTAATTCATATTCTAATCTAGGCCTAAATTAAGGTAGTAACCAAATAAGAAATGGAGAAGATTTTATTATGAAAATAAAAAAACAAAAACCTAGAGGAGCATGGAAAAAATTCTTATATCTTTCCTCATAGTTTTTGGATTAGTTCTTGTGGGATTTAGTTATTGGAATCTTTTACTAGTTCTAAATGCTTCTTTAATTAAAAAAGCATTCGAAGGGGGGAACGTTCATTCCGTCACTGGGTTATGAAAAAGCCCTACAAGAAACAAAAATCGTTAAGGATATAAATTATAAATCTAAGTTTCCAGATGGCACATTAGACATCGTTTATCCGAAAGATTATACAGAAAAAACTCCTGTTATTTTTTGGGTACATGGCGGTGGATTTGTAGGTGGTGATAAATCAGATATCACTGGGGATGCAGTAGAGTTAGCTGCCTATGGTTATACATTGGTGAATATAAACTATGCTCTTGCTCCTAAAAGAGAATATCCTACACCAGTACTCCAACTAGGTGAGGCTTATGAATATATAAAAGAAAATGCAAAGGAATATGACCTAAAACTAGATCGCGTTTATTTTGCAGGAGATTCTGCTGGAGCACAAATATCTGGTCAACTCGTTAATATTCAAATCTCTCCCGAATATGCGAAATTAACCAAAATTAGCGTTATTGTAGATCCTTCTACAATAGTAGGTGTGTTGCTATTTTGTGGTCCATATAATGTGCCAGCTTTAGCTAAGATGGAAAACAACTAAAGAAGTACAAGATTTTATGCGTATCTTTGGTTGGGCTTACTTAGGGGAGAAAGACTTTGAAAAATTACCTGAAGTAGAGATAGCTTCTATTTTTAAATATGTTACAAAAGATTATCCACCAGCATTTATCACAGATGGAAATACTGCATCATTCGAAGATCAAGGTAAAGCATTAGTTTCTGCTTTACAAAGTACAGAAGTGCCGGTAGATATCCTAATCAATTAGAAACCGCTAGGTTTCCGTACTTAGGACGTTAAGTGATGAGTAGTTCAACTCTGTGTTTCTTCAAATTTTCGTTTTTGAATATATGCTTGAGCATGAATAATTTCTTCCTGAAGCTCTTTTAATTCTTTCATAGATTCTGATTCAATAGTCATGTAAGTAGTAACTAAACTGATCATCATATCCATCTTCTCTACTATATTTTGAATGACTTGTTCAGATTGCTCTTTTTTAGGGTGTTGTATTGCCTTTAATACATTTTCTATATAATTTTTCTTTCTTTGCTGGATATCATAAATAAACTGTTGTGTGTTTGAGTTCATTTGTTGTTCCTCCGTTTTGGATATATTTCCATTCTATCATATTTGAATAGGAAATATTGGATTCCCCTAAATTTACACCTGTCTCGTACATCTCCTCAAATATACAAACTAATTCCTTAACGTACAGGGAACCAGTTTAGATGTATCTAAACATACAATTCCCCCGAAATGATATAGTGAGACCAGATAGTTGTTTATGAACCAAAATCTATATGTATTTCGATTTTTTCTTATCAAAAAACCGGAACCAACGATAGAAATGAGGTACGGAGAATGAGTAAGATTATTTTTAACGAAATTCAAATGAAACAGCTAGAAAAAAATGTATTAAAAGTGTCGGAATGTTCGATTAGCTATTGTTCAGATTTTAAAGTAAGAGCGGTAAAAGAAAATCAACAAGGAAAAGGCCCTATCCAAATCTTTTTAGAGAATGGGTTTAACTTAGCTGTGATTGGTGAGGAAGGCTTTTATACAGAACGCCGTGGGAAAGGAAGCACGTATTGCGTTTTTAGAAGCGGAATTGACATTCCTAAAAAAGTTAGACGAACTCGAAAGGCAGGCGTTAAAAATAAGATTTTACTAAAATCACTTAAAACCACTTAATTACAGGAGTGTTCATGCATCTTATAACTTAAACTTACTTGTGAAAAAGCTTATTTTAACTTAAGATATCCTTATGGAGGTTACTTATGAATCAAGAAGAACGATTGATACGAGTCCTTAATTATTTAGAAACACAAAAAACCATGAATATAAAACAAATGTGTGAAATGTTTCATATTTCACGAGATACTGCAAGAAGAGATATAGTAAAACTTTCAAGAAATAAAGCAATAGTTAGAACCTATGGTGGAGTGGCTTTAGCTACTTTTCATAAGAAAATTGATACTTATCAAAAACGGTCACAGACTGAATTAGAAACGAAAAAATTGATTGGAATGAAAGCTGCAAATATAATTGCAAACAATGACATGATTTATTTAGACGTTTCAACAACAGTCAACTTTGTAGCGCAACATTTGCAATCAAAGAACGTAACTATTGTGACGAATTCGATTGATACTGCTTATATGTTAGCTCAATCTGAAGATACGACTATTCACCTTTTGGGAGGAACTTTAAATAAGGTTTCTCGACATACTACGGGGACTTCGACCACTGAAAAACTCAAAGATTATCACTTTGACAAGGTGTTCATTGGAACCGCAGGTATTACAGAAGACGGGATATACTATGGTTTTGAAGAAGATATTTATTTCAAGCGTGAATTAATAAAACATGCTGATCAAGTTATTTTAGTGGCAGATCACACTAAATGGAATCAGCGACGAAATTATAAGGGTTTAACGCTTGAATCTATAGACACATTCATTACAAATAGAGTTATGTCTAATGATTTATATAATACTTTGAAAGAAAACGGTGTTGAAGTAGTAATTACAAGTGAAGATTAAAAAATAGGGAGGCTTTATTTTGATTACATCTCTTGTTTTTGACGTAGATGGCACAATTTTAGACACAGAAAAAGCAATATTAAAATCCTTACAAAAAGTTTTAAAAGAAGAACTAAAGGAAGATTATGCGTTACAGGATTTACGATTTGCATTAGGAATTCCTGGAAAAGAAACCTTAAAAAAATTAGATATACAAAATATAGACGTTGTCCATCCGAAATGGTGCAAATCTGTACTAAATTTTTCCCATGAAGTTTCGGTGTTTGAAGAATTAGAGGACGTTATTAAAGAGTTATCCCTTAGTAAATTAAAGCTAGGTATTGTTACATCAAAAACTAAGCAAGAATTAATAGATGAGTTCGAGCCATTTGATCTAAGCGGTCATTTTGAACATACAATTTGTGCGTGTGATACGGATAAACACAAACCACATCCCGAACCATTATTAGCTTGTTTGAAACAATTAGATATTCCTAATAATGAGGCAGTATACATTGGGGACTCTATATACGATATGCAATGCGCGAAAAGTGCTGGTGTTAAATTCGCACTCGCTTTTTGGGGCTCAAAGACAAGCGAAGGTTTTGAAAAAGCTGATTATGTATTAAATACCCCAAAAGATATTTTGAATTTAATTTAACCAAGCTCGAATCTAATAAAGAAATTAAGTTACTCAATAAAAAGTCGATTTCTTAACGTACAGGAAATCGACTTTTTATTTATAAGATTAGCGAAAGAAATTCGGTTACTGTTGGTGCCATCTATCAGTAAAAGTTTTATTGATATTCTAGTTTTTTTATAACAAGCAAAATCATGAAAATACACACAAAGATAGATTATCATCCATTAAATTACTGTTTTGCTTCGTTCGAATAGAAAAACTCGGAAGAACGCCACTTGTTCGATATCTCCTCAATGTGATAAGGTGTCGTTCTGCAGCATCCACCTATTAAACGTGCACCTGCTTGGTACCATTCTTCAGATTGAATATCCAACGAGTTACATTGTTCATGACCATGCCATGTTTTTGTTTCTGGATTATAAGTTTCACCAGAGTTTGGATAAACAATAATCGTTTTTTTGGTGTTTGCCCTCAACTCTTGGATTGCACCAGTCACAACGGTTACTGGCGCACAATTGATGCCTATCGCTACAATTTGTTCACTTTTCTCAAAAGCTCGTGCACACTCCACGAGTTTCATACCTTCACTAATCTCTTTCTCATTTTTTAGCGAAAAGGAAAGCCACGCATATGTTTCTGGAAACTCACGCAATAATGTATCTAATACTCTTGCTTCTTGCAGGGAAGGGATCGTTTCAAATGCCAATAGATCTGCACCTGCTTCGATTAACGCAGACATTCTCGAACGGTGAAAGTCTGCTAATGTTTTATCTGTCACACCATAGTTGCCTACATACTCTGAACCATCTGCAAGGTAAGCCCCGTACGGCCCAACTGATGCAACAACCAATGGTTTAGGCCTATTCGTTTGCTTATTTTCCTTCCAAAAATCATCTCTTGCCCTTCTTGCAAGTAACACCGTTTTCTTAATTAATTCCAAAGCTTCCTGTTCTTGTATTCCACGCGCGGAAAAACCACTAATAGTAGCTTGATAGCTTGCTGTTATGGCACAGTCCGCTCCAGCACGAAAATAGTCTGAATGAACCTGATAAATTAGTTCCGGATTTTCTAGTAACACACTTGCCGACCAAAGGGGATCGTCCAAATTACATCCATGCGCCTCCAATTCTGTAGCTAATGCTCCGTCAAGAAGCATAATGGAATGTTGGGATAAAATATCATCAATTGGGTTGATTTTGTTCGACATAATCTACGCCCCTCTTTTTTAGATTTTTTGTTAGATAATAACTTCCATAGCAAAACAAAATAAACGGTATGCCACAATATAAGGCAATTCTCTGTGTTGGATCGAATGCAATTCCAATACACGATGCCAGACACAGGATAAAAGAAGCAATTGGTACTAATGGATATAGTGGTGTGCGATAAATCAAGTCCTTTTCAGAATTTCCTTCTTTCAAAAATTGTCTGCGAAATAGGAACTGGGAAGCACTAATACTCATCCAAACTATAACTACTGCTAGACCGGAAATGGAAACAAGTACGATATAGACAGTATCTGGTGCCACAATACTTGAGAGCAAAGCCAAAGCTCCACCCACCATGCTGAAAATGACGGCGTTGATTGGAACACCTTGCTTCGTCATTTTCCCAAAAATCGGGGATATCGTATTCTTATTAGCAAGCGACCAAAGCATTCTAGAAGAGGCATAAAGGCCTGAGTTTGCCGCAGATAAAATGGCTGTTAAGATAACGAAATTCATTATGTCAGCTGAATATGGCACCCCAATTCGTTCTAGAACTGCAACAAAAGGGCTCTCTAATACCCCTGCATCGGAAATAGGCAATAACGCAGATAAAACAACAATTGTTCCTACAAAAAAGATAATCAATCTCCACAGAGTAGTTCGAATGGCCTTCGGTATCATTTTTTCCGGGTTCGCTGTTTCTCCAGCTGCAATGCCTATTAATTCTGTTCCCGAAAAAGCAAAATTAACCGCAAGCATGGTCATCATAATGGCCGTAGCACCATGAGGAAATAAACCTCCACTTGTAAAATTAGAAAAGAATGGTGCTGCTTTTGAATGAGTCATCGGAAGAAACCCTAGCATTGCCGCTACTCCTAAAACAATAAAAAACACAATAGCTATAACCTTTATCGATGAAAACCAAAATTCGGATTCGGCGAAAAATTTAACAGTCAGGACATTTAATACAAAGATCAAAATGGCAAAAAGAGCACTCCATACCCAAACATTAACCGATGGAAACCATCGCTTCATAAGTAATCCTGCGGCTGTAAATTCAGAACCTAAAGCAACAGTCCAAGTTAACCAATACAACCAGGCTACTGTATACCCTGTACCCGGTCCAATGTATTTAACTGCATAACTATGAAATGCACCCGTTTCAGGCATATGTACGGAAAGCTCTCCTAAACATAGCATAACTAGATAAACCACTAGCGCACCAATCAGATAGGATAGAATTGTTCCAAATGGGCCAGCTTGTTGAATAGTGTAACCCGGGCTTAAGAATAAGCCAGTTCCAATCACCCCACCAAGTGATAGCATGACTAAATGACGTGCTTGCATTTTCCTTTGAAATTCTTGCCCATTTTTGTTCTCCATTTCTACTCTCCTTTAGTTACTATCCAGAAAAAACAAAAACGCACTCTAAAAAAGAGGGCGCTACTGACAAATAAAAACGGAAGCTCTCATCTATCAGGATTATCACCCGCTGGAATTAGCACAGTGTCTACTTAAGCAGACCTGTTGCTGAGGTTTCATAAGGCCAGTCCCTCCACCTCTCTGGATAAGAAATATTTTTTTATAACCTTATCAATCCATTCAATAACTGTCAAGATAATTCTGTTTTTTTAAAAAATTATCTATTATAGAAATACAAAAATAGAGTATTACTATAACTGCAACCCACTCCTTCTTGGGTATTATTTAAAAATCGAACATACAAAACCTCATTTATTTATGATACGGTTCACAAGCACTTCCTCAAAATTTGATGCACTTCTAAATATCTTCTTACTTCTTTGGCTATGGGGTCACCATACATAACCATCAACTCAGGAGATTTTAATACCCTCAAATATCAAAAAGCGTTATCCTTTCTAAACAAGCTAAATTAGAAAGGATGATGTTTTCTTATGAATCTCTCGATTCAAGATGAATTACTACCATTTGCAGAAGAATTACAACGATATGTTACACCTGTATTCTTAGAAGAACTTGCAAGTGGAATAGGATTTATAAAGCGAAAACGTAAGTTTTCTGGATCAAACTTAGCTGCTATTTGCATTTGGATTAGTCAACGGGTGGCAAGTGATTCCTTGGTTCGATTATGTAGTAGGCTTCATGCAGCGACAGGCACTTTACTTAGCCCTGAGGGCTTAAATAAACGTTTAAATGCTAAAGCAGTTTTGTTTTTAAAACATATTTTTTCTTTACTGTTAGAACAAAAGATATGTGAACAAACACAAATTTCTAACCATTTCTTCTCTTATTTTCAACGAGTCCATATCCTAGATGCCACCGTATTTCAAGTGCCAAATGCTTTAGAGAATGTATATCCAGGCTCTGGAGGGTGTGCCCAAACAGCTGGAATCAAAATTCAATTAGAATATGATCTGCACAGTGGAGAATTTCTTAACTTTCAAGTTGGACCAGGGAAAATATTTTTGAAGAAGAATAAGGGAGAGCTAAAAATGCAAAATGTGAAAAGTAGAATAATATGGTATGTGACACTCTTATTTATAGGAATTACTTTGTATATATCAGCTGAGTCTTTTGAAGTGATAGATAGCTTTTGGAGTGGGATGGGGATTGTTTTTGTCATTATTTCGATTATACGTTTAGTTCAGATTGGGCGTTTTAAGAACGATGCCGAGTATGCAAAAAAATTGATGGTAAAACATAATGATGAGCGTAATCACTATGTTGCGAATAGAGCTCGCTCTCATACCTTTTATTATTCTATTCTTGTGGAGGGATTCGCAATTATTTTATTCAATGTTATGGATATGCCTGAGATTGCACAAATAATAGGAATGGTTTTATGTGGTCAAATAATTATTTACTGGATCACATACTTCCTCCTCGAATCTAAATATTGATTTAAAAGAACATTTCGATTATAAACAACCATACTACATACGAATTTTAGCATAGTTCTTAGTTTTTCACCTCAAAATTAAACAACATTATTATCTTTGTACATCTGAAATGAAACAACTTTATTCACTCTGTATACTACAACTATTTTTCAATGTTTATTTATAGTTATTTATATTTAACGTTCCGGGGAAAGTTATGGTTTAAATTGTGGCAGATGTATGCTACAAATCACATTTATCATTTTAGCCAATTCATCTCCCACCTACTCACTTGACGTTCCTTGAGGAAGGAGTCTTCTTTGCTAGAATGATAAAATATAAAAACTACGCTATCTTTTCTGTGGAACCATAGGAAAAGATGACGCTTTTATCTCCCAATAACTTAAAAACTTAAACTATAAGAGAAAAAAGAATGAAGTATTCTGATGGCAGTAAATGACTTAGCGGTGTCAATGTATATATGACAAATCCGCCTATAGCTATTTACTTTCTTGAATTTTACATAATATTAATTTTTTGTGAATTATTACTCTGTAAATAATTAGATTTAATGTATTATTCACACGAAATGACTACCTTTGTGTAATTTATTTGATTTGTAAGACAGTTAGGAATACTAGATTAAAACATAAATACACGTTTTTGATAGATATTTTATAAAGTTGTATTTATATGTGTCATAAAATAACATCTAAATATAATTATAAATAGAGTGAAGGGAGGGCTATGTAAAAAGTAATAAATACAAGTTAATGAACTGTTTTTGCACGTAAACACATGCTAAAGAAATGAAAACTTTTAAATTTATCAAGGAAATGAGAGGGAGATACTATGGGGAATAAATCAAAGCATAAAACCAAAAGAATACTTGTAGCTACTGCAACATTAACTATACTTGCTTCTGGAATGGCTTCTTCACCAGATGTCTTTGCAGAGGAAACGCAGCAGCAAAAAAATTTATCGACATCACTGCAAGGTGAAAATTCAGTTAAATCAGAAAATAGAACGTATACAGTCCCAGGGAAAGGGGATGTCGAGGGACTGAAACAACAGGAAAGAAAAAATATGGCATTTAGCCCATATGAACCCACTGGTTTATATGCAAAACCAAATGAACAAATAACGATTAATGTAGAAGGTGATCAAGATATTCAGGTATATATTGGAACGTATTCGTATGATGCTTCTTGGAGAGAAGATTCTAAAATAAAATCATTTACATTAAAACCTGGTATAAACACGATTCAATCTCCAAATGGGGGGATGATTTATTTTTATAATAAACAACAAGGTGGCACCATTCGAACAACAGTCACAACAGGTGGAACGACTACGCCTTTCTTTGAATTAGGAAAGCATACGAAACAAGATCTAATAAACATGCTGGACCAATATCCTAATGCACACGCAGTGGAGTTAAAAGGAGAACGTGTATTAATTACAGCCAGCCCTGCACGTGTTAAGAAATATTTGTTGGGTTCTAATACAGATCCTGTACAACTCTTAAAAAAGATGGATGAAGCTACTCGAATTCAAGACAAAGTAGCTGGATTATCCGAAGAACAAGTAGATAAACATTATGTTCATTACGTAGAGGAAAATCATTCTCCTGATTATTATATGTATGCAACTTCTTATCGAACTGCATATGTAGGAGATGCAATTCAATACGTGTTAGATATTGATAAATTTGTAAAAGATGGCTGGGGTCCATGGCACGAGGCAGGACATTTGAGACAACAATCGCCCTGGAAGTTTTATAATATGACAGAAGTACAAAATAATATATACAGCCTTTCTGTAGAAAAAGCATTTAATCAACCATCCAATTTAGAGAAAAGTGGAATTTATCCAAAAGCGTTTCAATATCTAGAACAAACGAATAAAAATTATGATGAAATTAGTGATGTTTTTGTTAAGCTTGTTATGCTTTGGCAACTACAGTTAGCATATGGAGAGGATTTCTATCCTAAATTGCATCAATTGTATAGAGACATGCCTTCAAATGAAATTCCACAAACTGATGAAAATAAAAAACAATTATTTATGATTTCAGCATCAAAAGTAGCCAAACAAAATTTGATTCCTTTCTTTGAGAAGTGGGGATTACGTCCAAATAACGATACCATCCAAAAAGTGGCTGCATTAGGATATCCAATTTTAACAGCAGAGATTTGGAAGGGTACGGATTCTAATCCAATTAAACCAGATATGCCTAATGGAAATAATATTTTAGAAGGAAACAAGTTTGCATGGTCATTAAAAGGAATTAGTGATTTTGAGTTTGCTAAAGTCAATTTCAATAAGTCGACAGAAGAAATGCAAATCGACTTAAAAGAAGGCATACCGCATCATTATTTTAATGAAACATATGCGAGTATTAAAGTACAAAATGCATCAGGAAAAGTAGTATATAAGAAAGACATTTATGGAAACAAACAACAAAATGCTGAACTGCAAAAAGTTCCAGTCAAAGTAGGAGATTATATTGAGTTAACACATCTAGAAGGTGTGCATAGAGCAACTTTCATGAATGTCGATAATAGTAAACAAGAGAGCTTTGGAAAAAAAGCCATATACGAAGTTACAAAGGATGGCCTGAAAACAGTAAATCAAATTGTTAATCCGAAACCAGATACAGAGGCTCCGACACAGCCACAAGAATTATATGCAAGCAACCTTACTTCTAACAGTGTAGAGCTAAAATGGAATCCTTCTACAGATAATGTAGGTATAAAAGAATATCAGGTATTACGTGATGGACAATGGATTCAAACGGTACAAGGAACAACATTTACTGATCAGAACTTAACAGCTAGTAAGGAATATAAATATACAGTGAAGGCTGTAGATGCAGCTGGAAATACATCAATTCAAAGTAACATTCTTCCGGTAAAAACAAAAGATCAAAATGTATCTTATGAAAAATGGGATCCGAAGAAGGCATATACAAAGGGAGATAAAGTAGAACATCAAGGGAAAGTGTATGAAGCTGTTCAAAATCATCAAGGAAATGGTGACCCAAATTGGATATTTGCTTTATCGTTATGGAGCCCGCTTATTTTGAATTTTTAAGTTGATGGCATGGGAATTATTTTATATAAATGAGAATCATGCAACAGTCAAAAGTCAAAAGTCAAAAACAAAAAAGGAGAAATTATTTTGAAAAGGATTTCATCTTTATTATTAACTATGCCTATTATTTTAGGAAGTATTGCTACGATTCCGCATACAAAGGTTTCAGCTGAAACAATGTCATTCAATCAAGAAACATTCACTTTAGAAACATTGAATCAACAGACAGATCAAGCCATTGCAAATGGTAATTTTGAAGCCCATTTGAAAAATCTCACAGCATATTTAAATGGAAATGTTGGGGGTATGACTGAAGAAAACTTGAAAAAGAAGCTTGCAGACCCAGTATTTGCAGCAGCTTTGGCTCAGTGGCAATTCATATCACAAACAGGTGGTGCAACAATGGATGCATTTGCCAAAAAAGATGCTGACCATCAGAAATTTCTTAGCTGGGCTATGAAAAATACAAGCGTGATGAATACCTATCTTGAAGGTGGTAGTCCAACGGGAAAAAATCCTGTAAATGCACTTGAGATATGGAATACAATCTGGAATGCGGATGCAGATTCTCACGAAGGGTTGTATTTGAAATTAGCGGTAGCTACATCGTTAGCTCATGCTGAACCTATAAAATATTGGACAAACAATCAACCTATTAATCCATTAACAAGGTACCAACATTATAAATCAGCAGATCAAAATAATGAGTTACTTCCTTGCTTTAGAACATATGATGTTTGGCATTTAAGATTAGTAGTGAATACTTGGTCACCAGAAGAAGATTTAACTTGGGCAAGAAATATGATTAATACGGAACATCCAGAACTTAAAAACCAAGATAAGGTAGGGGAAAGTGCATATTTGATTGATTATGTAACCCATAACAAAGATGGAGTTAGCATTCAAGCTGGAAATGATGCATTCTACGGTTTAGGTTGGAATCTTTCTTCCATTTATAGATTTGGTGGGGTATGCGGTAATATTTCGAAGTTTGGTACGCAAGTAAGCCAAGCATTTGGAGTGGCAGCTATGCCTGTTGGACAACCTGGACATTGTGCACTTATATGGAATAACAAGCCATCTTCTTGGAATTTAGGATATGATATATCTGGATGGGGTCAGTCGAGCCGTCATGATGCAACTGTTATTCCTTGGTCAGATAATAGCCCGACAAATCAAGTGCCGTATATGTTACTATTTGAAAATGCTGAACGTGACCCAGTAAAACTAGATCAATCAGAGCGATTACGCTGGTTAGCGAAAGCGATGACTTCAACAGATAATAAAATTGCAATTTATAAAATATCCACCAATATTTTACCAATCAATTTTTTAGTATGGAAAGATTACGTTTCACTTATGTTACAAAATCCAAATGTAACAGATGCTGAGTGGAAAGAATTAAATAACAGTATCATTTCCGTTTTTGCGAATGAACCGAGACCGATGATGGATCTTATTACTCAAATAAAAGACCATGTACCAAATAGAGATGGTATCTTAGAAGGAGACCAATTTGCATGGTCACTGAAAGGGATTGGCGATTTTGAATTTGCGAAAGTAAATTTAAATAAATCAACAGAAGAAATGCAAATTGATCTAAAAGCAGGTGTACCACATAACTACTTTGATAGTACATATGCAAGTATTAAAGTGCAAAACACATCAGGTAAAGTGGTATATAACAAAGAGGTTTATGGGAATCAACAGCAAAATGCTGAAACACAAAAAGTTCCAGTAAAGATCGGCGATTTTATTGAACTTACACATCTAGAAGGCAGAGAGAGGGCAACATTAATAAATTTAGAGAATAATAAACGTGAAAACTTTGATAAAAAAGCAATTTATGAAGTTACAAAGGATGGCTTGAAGAAATTAAATCAAATTGTTAATCCGAAACCAGATACGGAAGCTCCCACACAGCCACAAGAATTATATGCAAGCAACCTTACTTCTAACAGTGTAGAGCTAAAATGGAATCCTTCTACAGATAATGTAGGTGTAAAAGAATATCAGGTATTACGTGATGGACAATTGATTCAAACGGTACAAGGAACGACGTTTACTGATCAAAACTTAACAGTTAATAAGGAATATAAATATGCAGTGAAGGCCGTAGATGCAGCTGGAAATACATCAATTCAAAGTAACATTCTTCCGGTAAAAACAAAAGATCAAAATACATCTTATGAAAAATGGGATCCAAAGAAGGCGTATACAAAGGGAGATAAAGTAGAACATCAAGGGAAAGTGTATGAAGCTATTCAAAATCATCAAGGAAATGGTGACCCAAATTGGATATTCGCTTTGGCATTATGGAATCCACTGACATAGGGGGCTGATGGCATTCCCCAAAACTTAAGAACAGAGACAAAATAAATTGATGGACATGTATGGTGACCCAACTTAGCGTATTTAATGAATCGGTGGTTTTTTTAAATGTATTATTGTAACAATTACACCATCTAAAATTAAAATACAAGTTTATGCCATAATTCACGAATAAACAAATTTCGGATTCCTAAGAAATTACATTTTCTCAATACCTATTTTTTTCTATTAGTAATCTAACTAAAATATATTAAGCAAAGGGGACTGTAATTTGGCTTATTTTCTTTTATTATTAAGACTTTTTCATCTTTAAATACTGATATACTAACTACTAAAACAATCCCATTTTGAGTCATTTTATTTCCTCCAGTATTTTATACTTATTGAAACACTTTATTTTGTGAAGAAGTTAATTTCATGAACTCATTAACATCGTTAACACATAATTTTATCCCTTTTTCCCAAAAAGTTTCTAATGTGATATCTTCTCCTAAGTGTTTCATTACTAAATCTTCTGCTAACATACTTCCTGAATCACGAAGCAATTTTAAATAGTCTTTTTCAAATACAAAGGAAATACTATCATGAAAAAATTAGTAACAATCGGGTTAGCAGCGTAAGTTCATTTGGAGCACTATCAGGTTGTTCCTTACTAGAGAAGGAAAATGGTATCATTGCTTATGGAAGTGAACAACAAGTTAATACAGTAATCGATAAATACAAAAATGATATTAAAGAAAAGAACATATATAAAATGAAGCGTACAATATTAGAGGATAAGAAAGTACCTGTAATGGATAAGAAAACTGGTGAAGAACTAGTTGAAAAAGGGTTATTAAAGAAAGTAGACAAGGATGATGATACAGAAGCAGTTCATAAATTACCAGTTGTATCATCGAATCAAGGTATATTATTTGCAAAAGAAAAAGTAGAGAATGTAACAACTGATGGAGCAAAACTGAAATATGAAGGTAACACGATTATCGGTAATGGTCGTGCTTATGCAGATATGTTCGCAATTGTTGATGATGCGGCATATGGAAATGTGAAAGGCGAAGAGAAATCTGTAGGTGTATTGAAATATGATAAAAATCCTAAAAAAGGATTTAACTATAGAGGACTAGTGGAAGGGACACAATTTGTAGAAATTAAATAAAAAAGCTTTGCGAATTTCGCAAAGCTTTTTTTATTTATGAGCAACTTTCTACATATCTGGACTACAAGGAGTACGGCAACATCGCCATCAAGCTAACAAAAACGAAATACCCCCGAACCGAAAAAATGGGAGTATCTTTGATGTCATTTAAACCATTTATCCTTCATTGTAACAATCCGATCAGCATTTGGTGTTTATTATGTGTATCCTTCCCATATTAAGGTAGGTGGTTTCAAGCGAAAAAAATACCCCATTATATACCACAGAACTCATTACCGAATGAATGGATTCTTACGAAAATGTAAGGTTAATGTTATATAAATCAATTGCAGTTCCCCTCCCCAAAGCACAAAATAGATAATGGAAAAACAAGCGTAGGAGGATATATATGACGAAACCAGTTGTAGACGTGAAAAACGTTCAAAAAGTGTACGGTAAAAAAGGTGAGAACCAATCACACGCGTTAAAAGGTGTTTCATTCTCAATTCAAGAGGGTGAGTTTGTCGGAATTATGGGACCATCTGGTTCTGGTAAAACGACATTATTAAATGTAATTTCAACCTTAGATAAAGCAACGGGCGGCGTTGTTGAAATTGCAGGAATAGATATTACGAAAATGAAACAAGGTGAGCTTTCTGATTTCCGTTCACAAAAGTTAGGATTTATTTTCCAAGACTTTAACTTATTGGAGAACTTATCTATTTACGAAAACATCGCTCTTCCACTTTCCCTTCAAGGTGTTTCATCACGAAATATTGGACCAAAAGTAGAAAAAGTAGCTGATATGTTAGGCATCTCAGCAATACTTCAAAATTATCCATCTGAAGTATCTGGTGGACAGAAGCAACGTTCAGCAGCAGCGCGCGCTTTAGTCCATGAACCAGCAATTATTTTAGGGGACGAGCCAACAGGAGCTCTTGATTCTAAAAATGCAACGAGTTTACTGGATGCGATGACAAACTTAAATAAAGAGCAAGGCGTATCTATTATGATGGTTACTCATGATCCATATAGTGCAAGTTACTGTCAGCGTATTTTATTCATTCAAGATGGTGAGCTATATAAAGAAATTTATCGCGGTGGTACACGTGAAGAGTTCTATAAAGAAATTTTAGACGTGCTTGCAAACTTAGGTACACAAAAAGCGTAAGGAAGGAAGTTCAATCATGTTATTTAAGCTTTCCATGTCTGGTCTAAAAAGTAAGTTGCAAGATTACATTGTCTTACTTGTTGGTTTGATTGTCTCTATTTCAACTTTTTATATGTTTCAAACGTTATCACTAAATAAAGCGTTCCTTGAATCCAATCCACATGCCGATATGGTTGCAATTGCATTCCAAATCGGTTCCTTTTTATTAGCGATTGTAACGTTTTTCTATATTTTATATGCAAATTCTTTCTTATTATCTCTTCGACAAAAAGAATTTGGTATGTACATGATGTTAGGGGCAAAAAAGCATAAAGTTACCTTACTTATGTTTATTGAAACAATCGTAATAGGTGCCGCATCTCTTGCAATCGGAATCGCAGTTGGTATAGGGCTTGCAGAAGGTATTGGTCAGTTATTAATGAAGCAGTTGGAATTCTCTGGTGAAGACTATAAAGCATTTTATATTCCATCTATGACTGTTACTTGCCTCTTTTTCTTTGCACTATTTATAGTATCAGCAATCATGAATAGTATGAAATTATCTCGTATTTCTGTATTACAACTTGTACATGCAGATGCAAAAACAGAGCGTATCGCTGTAAAAGGAAAAATGACAGGTGTAGTTGCATTTCTTGGTCTGATTTTGCTAGGTATTGGGTATGCATCACTGATCCATATAGCACATTTACAGGAAAAAGAGCTATTAACCGTACCTAAATTCATGGGTATTGGATTAATCACAGCAACAGTCGGTACTTACATGTTATTTGGATCACTTCTCCCAGTTATGCTTAACAAGATAAAGAGTAATAAAAAACGTCGTGAAAAAGGGCTGAATGCTTTTACTTTTGCACAATTGAATTTCCGAATTAATAGCCTCACACGGGTGCTTGCAACGGTAGCAATCCTAGTGGCTCTTGGCGCTGGTGGAATTGCGTGTGGTATGGCATTTAAAAATAACGTTCTAAAGACGACTGATAAAGAAAAAGTTTACGATTCAGTCGTTCATAATCCAACAGCGGAAGAAAAGAAAATTTTGAGTGGCATCTTATTTCAGGAGAAGTTTGAATATCGCTACAAAGTAGATAATCAGTATGTGTATTATATAAAAGAAGATGTAGAGAAAAATCGTCCTTTAGCACAAGATAGTGACAATAGGAAGATGATGAAAGTTTCGGAAGAATTTCCCAAGGATGCATTTACATTGCCAAAACAACTGTATAAACTGTATAACGATGATACGAAAACAAAACAATGGAAAGAAGCTTTCTTCACAATCCAGCCAACTTATATGTATCCTGATCATGAAATAAAAATTATAGACCAAAGCATATACGATAGTATGAAGGATAAAGAAAATACTGTTTTTATTGGAAAAACAGATGATTTTGGAGCACATTTGAAAGAATGGAAAAAACTTGATGAATTACAGGTAGCGAAATATAAAAATGTGAAAGCGGAAGAATTAGGTAGTACGTATCAAATGTATAATCTGAGTCATAGTATGGCCAGTGGATTCATGTTCATGGGCTTCTTCGTTGGAATTGCGTTCTTAGCAATGATGGCAAGTTGCCTAATGTTTAAAATTCTATCTGGTGCATCGAAAGACAGCACACGTTATCAAATGCTTCGTAAAATCGGTGTCCGCCAGGGGTTATTAACACAATCGATTTATAAAGAGTTATTCTTCATATTCTTAGTACCGGCAATTGTGGGTATTGCTCATATATTAGTTGGTATGAACATGTTCGGTCCGCTTTTGATTGATCCGTATTTCCGAATTTGGTTGCCACTTGTCATTTTCGTAGTGATTTACTTAATTTACTACTTGATTACAGTTCAATTGTATAAAAGAATTGTACTTCCGAAAGAAAAATAGTTTTACAAAACATACAAAATGTTAAACTGGGGTATAGAAACGATTCAAGGAATAACCCGCCACATCTGAAAATTTCCAATTTGGGCGGGTATTTTTTATTATGTTTTGTCTTGTAGTATTCTATATAAAGCAGCTCTTGAAACATTGGTAATTTCACAAATATGGTCAAAAAAGGACAAACTCTCCAAGGGGAGAAGTCTGTCCAAAGGCAGATATATCTTATCAATGAACTCTTTGGTTTAACAGCATAACGTTCAATACCGCTAGGAATCTTTTACCCTTCTTTCATATTCCACTATTTTTGCAACAGAACCTAAAAAACGGTACCCTTTCTCCTTTATATTATTAAGAAAGAATAACGCCTTTTTTAAAAATTCTTAAGTTGATGGGCATGCGGCTGTACCCCAACATTCGTTAGAATAGAAAAGAGGCATCTTTCCGAAGCAGGAGAGATGCCCTATTTTACAACAATTGAAATTCAAGATGAAATTTTTTCTACCGGAATCTTATAATTTAATTTAGTCTCTGTAATTTAAATTTTTGATTATTACTAGCTGTAAATGGATATACTATAACATTTGTTCCATCTTTAGTACCAGAACCAGTTACATCTAAATACCTAGAGTTTTTCTTATTTTTTAAATAAAAATATCCATTTCCTGCATCTTCAACTATCCAATAATGCTCTTCATAGTATTGGTTAGGTGTAGCAAAAACATTGTTAGAACCTTGATAGTCATTCCAAGCTAATATTAAATTTTGATTTGTTACACTTTTAATTTGATAGGCCTTTTTATTTGAATCATATACTAACTTCCATTTTTGATGATTACCGCCGTTATTGCTCCATAAGGTAACATTATTCGTTGATCGATCCATATCTATAACGCTACTATTATTTAACGCAGAAAATAGTTGATAGGTACCATTCAAATTAGCTCCAGGAATGTTTTCTCCTACTTCTTTATATATGACATAATCCATTCCATTGACCGTTGCTATTACCGCATATTGGTCTTTTAAGTTTAATGGAAGCTGGTCAACCCACATGCTTGCATTTGGTCCTCCGCTCCACATGTTATGAGTAGTCCGTTTTGTTAAATTCATAACTTTATAGGACGCATTTGGTGCATTTGCTCCCGTTTTTATTTCAAATGTATAGGCATTGTGTATCGGTTTGTAGAAATATTGAACACTTGACGGACGAAGTCGATCCATAAGATCCTGCTCTTCTTTCTCCGCAATTTTCACCGATTCATATAATTTATCAGCATAATTCTTAAGATCTTGCCAGCTATCTTTTGCTGTATTAAGATCTGCTTTTATAAAAGTAAATTCTTCTGGGGTAATAAATTTGATATTTTTTACTAAATTATTATATTTTGCTGCTACAGTATCCCAACTATTAGACATTTTCTGTATAGAAGTAATAGCTGTGTCAATTGTTTCCGCCATATTCGTAGTCTTATTTTTTGCATCAGTTATAATAGCTATTTCTGCTTGTGCCCCAGAAATTTGTGCTTTTAAAATTTCTATTTCTCGCTCAGCAGATGCAATATTACTTTTTGCTGTTGCAATCAGCGGTCCACCAATGATACACGTTATTAACGTCGCGCAAAGTACTGAACCTGCAATAATTTGATCATTGCTTTTTTTGATAGACTCATTATACCCATTAATTCGCTGTTCTAAATATGGAATACCTGCAGTTGTACTAGCTAAAATAGTCGTCAATTGATCTGTATCTTGTTTAAAGTTTTGCGTATCTGCTGTCATTTTATTTCGGAATGTTTTCAGCTGTTCCAATAGCTCGTTAACTTCACTTTTATTAGTCAATATACTTTGATACAATTTTTCGAGCTCAGTTTTCAATTTTTCAGTGTCTTTTTGATCTATTGCAGCTAGTAAAATACTATAGTGTGTTTGAAATGTATCATTATAATTTACAATGTTTTGATTCGTATTCATAATACGTGGTTTAAGATTATCTAACCAATAGGTCGCGTTTTTTTTTGCATCGTCCTGGTGCTTCAACATATTTGCTCGTAAATAACTATTAAGAGAACTTATACCACTAAGGTCTGTCTCTTGTTGATTACGTATTGTTTTGGCATATGAATCCATAACAAGTACATTAGACATTGCTGGTGCTAGTACATCTTGAAAGCCCTCAGGACCAAGTGAATAATTATGAATGGTTTCTTGCGATATAGTTGTATGGACTTTTTGTTCTGCTGCGAAAGAATGAAGTGGTACTATATTACTTGTTGCCATTCCAGCAATCATCATTGATAATAAGAATTTCTTGTACAATTTCTTATTCATATTATCCCACCTACGCTTTTTAAGAATTCGTATCTTTTAGTGAGCATTGAGGAAGTTCCCTGCTCAAGTTTGAACAGGGAACCCTTATCACATAAAATCAATTGATTATTTTGTATCTACTAATTTAATATCAGTTTCATAAAGATTTGCAGCAGTATCTCTAACTTCTTTCCAACTATCTTTAGCCACATTGAGATCCTCTTTTATGAAAAATAGATCGTTAGGGTCCATAACTGCAATATTTTTAAGTAAAGATTTATATTTTGATCCAACTACATCCCATTTGGTTGAAAGATTTTGTAGTGCAGTAATTGCTATATCAATAGTCTCTGTTAAGGATTCAGTTTGCTCTTTTAGATTGGTTAAACCAGCTACTTCTAATTGAGCCTGGGTTATTTGTCCTGTTATATTCTTAATCTCTTCCTGAGCCTTATCCATCTCTTGCTTTGCTATAACAATTCCCGCTATACCACCTGCTGTTGCTCCTAAACCACCTACAATGAACACCACTCCTAGTTTAGCTCCTAAACCAGTACCAATTAGAACTGCTCCGCCTATAATAGCAAGTGGGCCTAAAGCCGTTGCAACTGCTGAGGCAATAAGCAGTTTATTATATTCAGCAATTGTAGCATGATACGTTGTGAGTTGATTTTGCAACAGCGGAATTCCAGCATCTTGACTTGCTAAAATAGACGTTATTTGAGTTGCATCTTGTCTAAAGTTTTGCGTATCTGTTGCCATTTTCTTTCGGAATTCTCGCAGTTCTCCTAATAATTCGTCCACTTCCGCCTTATTTGCTACAACATCATTATTTAGCCTTGTAAGTCCATTTGATAATGTTTCCTTGTCCTTATTGTTTACAGCTGTTATTAACGTATCATAGTAATTTTGAAATTTAGTATTATAATTAATAATATTTTGATTCGTTGAAATCATTTGCGGTTTAAGTTTATCTAACCATTGCCCTGCATTTATTCTGGCAATATTTTGATCATTAATTATTTTCGTTCGTAAAGATGTATCAATTGAATTGAGCCCATTGAAATCAGCATTTGCTTGTTTAATGATTGTTAAAGCATAAAGGTCCATTACTAAAGCATTTGACCCTGTATTTGTTATTGCCTCTTTAAGACCCTCTGGTCCTAATGAATAATCCGGGTAATCGCCCGTTGTACCTGTTTTAGCGTGAATAGGAGTTGATTTTGCCGTGCTTTCCGCTGCAGAAGCATATGTTGGCATGATACTACCTGCTGCCATTACCGTTATTAATGCGGATAAAGCCATTACTTTATAAGGCTTTTTTGTCATTTTTGTCTTCTCCTTTAACTTTCAGTATAATCATATTTCACTCTTTGCTTAAACTTAATTTATTGTTACATTTGAAATGAAATTTTCAAACTTTTTTGTTTGCAAATACAGTTCATCACTGAATTCTTTGAGCTGAATTAATTGATTTTGCAATCCAACACTATCCATGTGTGCCCCTGCACTCAGATTGAGTTGGATTTGGATCATTGTATCATTTAGCGCTTTCCAATCATTCATCAAATATTCAAAAGTAGTAATTTGCCTCTTAATCATCTCAGTAAACCCATTCATTTGATCCTCAATAAAAGTCATTTCAGTCACTTGAATTTGGGTTTCTGCTAACTGCTGAATTAGTGGTAGTAATTCTTTTTGTTTCTGCTCAATAATCCTAGCAGAAGCAGCTGTTTGGCTGTCGAAAAGATCTAAAATTCCACCACCAAGAGATGAAATAGAGATAAAATCTATAGTTTGAGTCTGAGCTGCTCCGCCCGCAATCGTAAAGACTTGCTTCCCAATATTTATAACGCCGTTACGAACTTCATTTGGTCTATTTAAAATTTTTGCGAGTTCTACCAGTATCTCTTCTTGAAGTCTTTTAATATCAGCTCTTAGCTGTGTAACAGTTCCATCTGACCCCTCTAAGGATTGAATTGCTATTTTTGCTTTTTCAGAAAACCCTTTGTTATCTTGAAGCAATAAATCATTAAAACGATTTAGCTGCAATAAGGTTTGGTTCATACTATCTTGGATAGTTTGTACGTCCTGTTGTAGTCTATTAAAAGCATTTACAAAACTCACTTTTGTTTCCGCATCTGTATTTACCGTTCCCGCTAAATCATATAATGTACCATAATAACCATTGAATCTTGTACTAAAACGCTGCATATCTTGATTTAAATCAACTAACTTAGGATTATATTCATCTAACCATTCGCGAACATGATTTTTTACAAATTCTTGGTGATTCGTTAAACTGCTCATACCAGTCCCTTTAATGGTTGGTTGCTGTAAAATAATTAATCCATATGCTTGTGCTAAAGGTGATTGTGAACCTAACGTTCTAATCGAATGTGATAATGTATTCGCATTTTTGACATTTTGTACATATGTTGACTCTGATTTAGACTGCACCTTCTCCGCGTAAACACTTACATAGTTGGAAGGACTTGCTAATATTGCTGTAACCATTAATCCTGTAACTAAAGTTTTTTTCACTTGAACTCCTCCTTTTCTTATTTTTTAAAGAGAGATTCTAGATTAAGTCTGTTACAATTACTATTTTTATAAAGGAAATAGCAATAGATATTGACTAGATTCTTTCTTATTCTCCTTTTTCGGGGGATGGAAAAAGATACCCCCTATTAGAATATATAAACGTCAGAAAATACGCAATTTTATGATTAATCACCCACTATAAGATAATAGTGACTAGTTTTTTTATGTTTTGTTATATATATGCCATTTGAAATATATATTTTTTTTTTGGTAATGTCATATTTATAATAAAAAGATATATATGAATTAAGAAATCCATCGTTAATTGTCATAAATTCTATAATGATTTTGAATGTGCTTATCTTTCCAAAATGTAAAAATAAATACTCTTAAATTATGTTGGGGAATAAAATTTAACCTGTGACCGATTTTTACGCGTATCTAAGCTTGTACCCCATGCCATATTGGGAAAACCGCACAATTTGGACACAATTTGGACACATTTTAAGCGTTTTATGTACGTTAAGAGCCATCTGTCCAGAAAATCTATGTTTATGGACAGGCGATAAAACTCAATAATATCAACGTTTTGTAGCTATAATCTTGTTCATAAAGTGTGTATATAAATCAGTGTTCAATTAAACTTAGTATTTTATCTTTATGAACATATACTCATCTTAAAAAAACACTGTAATGATAAAGGTTTGTAATCCTTAGCGTACAATTTTCCCGAAATGGTATGGTGAGGTCTAAAAGTAAAATAAAATTGTCAAAAGATGATACCAATTTGATACTACCCAATATTGATATCGAGAATGAAAATAATTTAAGAAACTAAAAAAAAACAATACGCCAAAATTTTTATCATTTTAGCCAAGAAGACTCCTTCCTCAAGGAACGCTTAGTGAGTAGGTGGGAGATGAATTGGCTTCGGACAAGGGATGGCAGGAAGCCATCTTAATTGTTCGACATACATAAACTGTTACTTCACTACCTATCGAATGTATGTTTGTTGTATAATAGAAACATACCGAAATGGAGGTGAAATGAATGATGATTAATAAAGCATATAAATTTCGTATCTATCCAAATAAAGCACAAGCAACCCTAATCAATAAAACGATTGGCTGTTCTCGTTTTGTATTCAATCATTTCCTATCTCTATGGGATAGTGCATACAAAGAAACAGGAAAAGGTTTGACATATGGTACATGCTCTGCGAAACTCCCTGCCATGAAGAAAGAATTTGTTTGGCTAAAAGAAGTGGATAGTATCGCGATTCAGTCGTCTGTTCGCAACCTTGCGGATGCTTATACACGCCTTTTCAAAAAACAAAACAATGCCCCGCGTTTCAAATCTAAGAAGAACAACGTACAATCTTATACCACAAAACAAACAAATGAAAACATTGCCGTTGTAGGAAACAAAATAAAATTTCCAAAATTAGGTCTTGTTCGATTTGCCAAAAGTCGTGAAGTAACAGGACGTATTTTAAATGCTACAGTTAGACGGAACCCTTCTGGCAGATACTTTGTGTCATTGTTAGTTGAAACAGAAGTGCAAGAACTTCCGAAAACAAACTCTTACATTGGAATGGATGTGGGACTAAAAGATTTCGCCATTTTGTCAGATGGAACAACCTATAAAAATCCGAAGTTTTTTCGATCATTAGAAGAGAAGTTGGCAAAAGCACAGCATGTTCTTTCTAGAAGAATGAAAGGATCTTCTCGCTGGAATAAACAACGAGTAAAAGTAGCTAGAATTCATGAATACATGACGAATGCTAGAAAAGATTACTTGGACAAAATCTCCACTGAAATCATCAAAAACCACGATGTTATCGGTATAGAGGATTTGCAAGTATCGAATATGTTAAAGAATCAAAAGTTAGCAAAAGCAATTAGTGAGGTATCATGGTCTCAGTTTCGAACTATGTTGGAATATAAGGCAAAATGGTACGGTAAACAAGTCATTGTTGTATCGAAAACATTTGCTTCAAGCCAATTATGTTCTTGTTGTGGATATCAAAACAAAGACGTTAAAAATCTAAACCTACGTAAATGGGACTGCCCTTCTTGTCTTACACACCATGATAGGGATATTAACGCAAGTATCAATCTAAAGAATGAAGCGATAAGGCTTCTAACCGCAAGGACTGTGGAGATAGCCTAATAAATTAGAGTTCGATAGAACTCTTTACTTAGGAATCCCCCTCTTCTAAACGAAGTGAAAGTGGGGGTAGTTCAAGCTAAATGCATGCTCAAACAAAACAAGGAGGTAATGAAAAAAAACATTATTAGCAGCAACACTTTTAAGTACAGGATTATTTGCGGGTGGTGTAGTAGGTACAGAAGATATAAAAACGGATGAAAAAATAAAAGTTACTGTTGCAGATAAAGATGGAAATATAACGTATAAAGAAATTGATGGAAGTGAAATTTCAAAAAACGCAGTACCAGCAACTCCTAAAGGTGATGTAAAAGAAGATGCAAGAATGGATAACCTAAAGTCAAATGAAGGTAATTCAATTTCAATGAGTGCAGATGGAACAACTTCTTTCTCACAAGACTTTAATGCACCTAAAGATGCAGTACCAGCAACCTCTAAAGAGGATGTAAAATAAGATAATTAAATTGAGAAATCAAAATCAAAAAGAACTGGGCATAAATAGCCCGGTTCTTTTTGATTCCTACAGTTTTTTTTAAAGAGAGCTTTGCCCACATGTCCATCAAGCTAGTAAAAATAAATACCCCAAAAATAGTAAAATTGACATCCCCAGAGTAAAAATGTAAAAAATTATTGTATAGGGGGCAGCATAAAACCTTAGCTTGATAGCGATGGGGTACCGCCACATGCCCATCAACTTAAAAATTCAGAAATACCCCAAAACGAAAAAATGAACTTTTTGTTACAAATTAGCATGAAATTTCGTTCTAGGGATAACTGGTTCTGGTGCAAAAACTCTAAAGCTCTTGCAAGTAATCTCCTTACTGATAGTATGACTCTAAAAAAGGTGTGTGATCGGTATGGAAAAGGAAAATTTGTTCAAATGGAAGCATTATCAGCCAGAACTAATTTTATTAACAGTAAGGTGGTACCTACGGTACAATTTGAGCTTCCGTAACCTGGTGGAAATGATGGAGGAAAGAGGCTTATCCATAGCCCACACAACGATTATGCGATGGGTTCATCAATATGGACCTCAATTAGAAGAGAAAATACGGCATCATCTTAAATCAACAAACGATTCATGGAGAGTCAATGAAACCTATATTAAAGTGAAAGGGCAATGGATGTATTTATATCGTGCCGTTGATTCAGAAGGGAATACCATTGACTTTTATCTAAGTAAATCAAGGGATAAACAAGCAGCCAAGCGCTTTTTCAAGAAAGCCTTGGCTTTTTCGTATATTTCTAAACCTCGTGTGATAACAGTAGATAAAAACCCTGCCTATCCTGTAGCGATTCAAGCGTTGAAAGAAGAGAAACATATGCCCGAAGGCATAAAGATAAGGCAAGTTAGATATCTCAATAATATAGTGGAACAAGATCATCGTTTTATTAAGAAACGTGTGCGTCCTATGTTGGGGTTTAAGTCATTTAAAACTGCAACTTCTATATTGAGTGGTGTGGAAGCCATGCATATGATTAAAAAAGAACAGATTGATTTACGGGATCAGTCTGTCCAAAATCAGAAAGAATTCATCCATCACTTGTTTGGGCTAAAAGCATAAAATACAATTCCGCTAGAAATATATGCGCTATATTCTCTTTTATTTTATCTTCGCACCAGAACCACAAAAAAGCGCTATTCTTTCTGCAGAATCTAAGGAAAGGATGGCGGTTTTTTAGGTACTGGGCCATAAAAGATGGTTGATGTTAAGCCATCTTTTATTTTTTATTATGAAAATTAAATTTGAAATCTGAATACGCTTTTAAGTGTTTCATTGCTATGGATATGGCATGTTTTTCTGTATCAATTAACGATAACCCCTGCTTAATAGAAGCCCAATACTCATATCCGTAATCCTCAAACCACGCAAAAACTTCTGTAGTGTAAAAATCATCATTCTGTTTGGATTAACTGCTTAGCAGGTGATTCCGTTAGGACTTCTAGATTCTTTTTATTTATCATTTTTTTGCACCGGAACTGGTAGTTCACTATAAGAGCTTATTTGCATCTATACCTTGATTTTATGTACAATAAAGATATAGATATTATCTGGAACAGAAAGAGGGAGACGATGTCTAATCCATTAGTAAATTTACGTATTGATTTTGCATTTAAACAGTTATTTGGAACAAATGGGAATGAGGACATTTTAATCGCTTTTTTAAATGCTATGTTAAAAAATTCTTTAGAAGCACCTATTGTTTCCCTACAGTTAGAAGATCCACATTTACATCGAGAACATGAAGAAGATAAATTATCGATTTTAGATATTTCGGCTACATTAGATATAGGAACAAAGGTAAATGTAGAAATACAGCTGAATAACAATCATGATATGATTAAACGCAGTTTGTATTATTGGGGAAGGTTGTACACTTCTCAATTGCAAAAGGGCATGCCATATAGTTCACTTCATAAAACGATTACAATTAACCTGTTAAACTTTGTGATGTTTCCTGAATATGAAGCATTTCATACAACAGGCATCCTTTGGAATCAGGAACAACAAAAGCTATTAAGTGATGATATAGAAGTTCATATAGTAGAGATTCCAAAGTTAATGCAGCAATGGCGCGAAGAGAAAGTCAATCCGTGGGAAGATTCGTTTGTTCGTTGGTTATTATTATTACCTGCGAATGAAGATGAACATCTCACACAAACATTGGAGGATATTGCCATGAACCGGGATCCGATTTTACAAAAAGCAATGAATAAATGGGAACGTATGAGTCAAGATTCTTCTTTCCGTCAAGCATATGAAGCAAGGGAAAAGGCCTTAATGGATGAGGCAGCAAAATTTGCTCATGCAGAACAACAAGGAATTAAAAAGGGAATTGAACAAGGTGTTGAGCAAGGAAAGATGCAACTCATTCGAGGAATGCATAAAAATGGTGTGTCTGTAGAAGATATTGCAAAGCTTACAGGATTACCAGAAATAGAAATACAGCGATTTTTGCAGAGCTAGTTCTTATAGAAAGCATTTTATTGGATAAAATGCTTTCTATAACTATGTCTGAAAAGAAGATGAGATGTCTTAAGCTGCTTTTTTTATTTTAGTGGATACGGAAACATCGCCATCAAGCTAATGAAAACGAGATACTCCAAAACCTAAAAAAATGGGAGTATCTAATTTTTTTAGGTGTCTGACAGAAGACTCCTTCCTCAAAAATATAAAAGTGTAAAACACCAATTTTAGGTGGGAGATGAATGTCAGTAGGCGTAATCCTTCTTCAAATAAAAACCTATTTGCCTCTTATCTTTAACTATACTTCTTTTCTAATTTTATTAGGTTTTTCTTCTGATTCGATAAGCCTATTGTAAAACTATTTGCTTTAATTACAATATCTCCCCTGTTACCTGTTGAAGTGACAGTCATCTTAGTCCTAAACAAACCTTTCTTAACTTTCACACTTTCTATATCCTTCATGCCTATACACTTTATATTACCAGTGAACTTACCACTCATTGATATTTCTAATACCATAAGTCTTTTAGCGGTAAAACAAATGATTAAATGCTCAAGGTCTGCCAATGCTCCAAGACCGTATTTAAAATACTCTGATGCTGATGGAATCTTTTTTCTCAACATATGAAAATAGTTTTTTTCTTGCCAGATGTTTTATTGGAAGTGTATTATTTGTATATAGGGAATCACTTGGGTTATTTGAGGTTGCGAGTTTTTCAAAGTAAGGTTGAAAGAAAAGGATATATTTAAAAATTAAATAATGCCACATAAGTGATTTTCTACAATAAGAACTATAAATTAGAGATTTGGATTTATTTGTATGGTTTTATCATAATTATATGTTAAAATTTCATCGAAAAGACACTTAAGAATGGATATTATTGGGTATACGGTCGATTTAATCCGACTTATCATATGTAAATAGGGGGAATATTTTGAAGGGCGCTACATATAATTGTGGAATAGAATTATTATTAAACATGATAGGTGGAAAATGGAAGACTTTAATTATGTATTACTTAATTACTAAAAGCAAGCGCTTCAGTGAATTGAAGAGTTTACTTCCTGGAATTACCTCGAAAATGTTAACCAAACAATTGAGAGAATTAGAAAGAGATGGATTGATAAAAAGAGAGATATATCATCAAGTGCCACTAAAAGTGGAATATTCTCTTACTGCTAAAGGAATGGAATTAGAAGTAATTTTACTACAAATGTGTGAAGTTGGAACAAGGTATCTTGATCATGAGGATAGTTATCAAAAGGCAGTACAATTAGTTTGATAATCAGAATAAAACCCTATAAAGTAGATTTTCATAGTATCTACTCTATAGGGTTTTATTTTACCTAAAATAAATATTTTATTCTAATATAAAAATTAAATGGTATGTATAAGAATACTGGTTATACTTAAAGTTCACTTATTGACTTAATCACTCTACAAGGGTTTCCTACTGCTACAACATTAGCCGGAATATCCTTCGTTACTACACTTCCAGATCCAATAATACTGTTTTCACCGATAGAAACGCCCATATTTATTACCGTATTTCCTCCTACCCAAACATTATCAGCAATATTTACAGGTGCAGCTATTTCATATCCTTCTAGTCTAGCTTGTGGTTCTTTTACATGATTTACAGCGTAAATTTGTACCCTTGGTCCTAGCCATACATTATTTCCAATGGTCACTTTACCACAATCTAAAATAATACAATCAAAGTTTGCAAAGAAATTATCGCCTACCTCGATGTTATATCCAAACTCGCAACGGAAGTTGGGCTCTACGAATGTATTTAAACCACGTTTTCTGAATAGCTTTGTAAGTAGCATATCACGATAATCACGGTCAGTATCCGTGGTTACATTATACAATCGTGTAAGTTTTTTAGCATTTTCTCTTGCTGTTACTAATTCATTGTCAAATCCACAATAAATTTCTCCTAGTTGCATCTTTTCTTTTACGTTCATTTAATAATCTCCTTTTCTGACTCCATAAATTTTTTAATAATTATGTTCGAATAGTTTTTTGACTATTCATCTCCTACTCAATTTTGAGCAGAAACATTGAGTAGAAGCCTATATTCATAATTGCTAAATTAAACTTTTTTGTTATTTACATTGACAAAAGAGTATAAATTTATTGGCAACATATGACAAGCTAATTATATTTAAAGATTCAGAAAAGTCAATTGTTTTTAGATTTATTTACAAATTATTAATATATTTTTTTACGAGTATTTTGGAGGGGGAATCATGCTTATTTGAAAAGGGATTTAAAAACCAAAACCAATATAACATGATGAAAAAACTCGTATTTAATTATTTGAATTAGGCTAGTTTAGCGCCAGTTATATAGCTGTTTAATTAGCAGAAAGAAGGTCATCTTCTAGTTTTTTTTCAATGTGATTTTTACCCCATTCACACATATTATCAAGTACTTGGGTTAAGGACGTTCCATACTCACTTAAAGAGTACTCGACTTTTGGTGGGATTTGAGTATAAACAGTACGATCGATAATTCCATCAGATTCTAATTCTCTTAATTGCTGTGTAAGCATTTTTTGAGTAATACTAGGCATGGCTCGCTTTATCTCACTCGTTCTTTTTTTTCCATCAAGTAAAATACATAATATTACTACTTTCCATTTGCCACCTACAACGTCAAGAGTTACTTCGATAGGGAAGTTATAAGTTTTCATTGCATATTCTCCTTTCAAGAATAAGATTACATACAAAAGAATGCGTTTTCATAATAGGCTTCACAAAGTGTTATGTAATTCAAATATAATAGTCCTAAAATTATTTGAATCTCCTTTCTCTTAATTAGGCACTTAAAAGTACCTATGAAACTTAAAAGTGCCTATGGAACTTATAAGTGCGTACTTTAAATATTGCTATATGTAGTAGATAATGTCAATGTTACCAAAATATAAAAAGATTATTTTACGAATGTGATGTTAATCTTTTGAGAGGGAGTATATTCATGAAAACACTTGTAGTTATTGCACATCCAAATATTGAGAAGTCTCGCATTAATAAACGTTGGTTAGAAGAATTAAAAAAATACCCGGAAGATTTTACAATACATGAACTATATAAAGAGTATCCAGATTGGAACTTTGACATTGAGCGTGAGCAAAAGTTGTTAGTAGAACATGACCGTTATATTTTTCAATTTCCATTCTACTGGTATAGTTCGCCACCATTATTAAAGAAATGGTTTGATGATATTTTGACATATGGATTTGCATATGGATCAACAGGAGATAAGCTTCGTGGAAAAGAATTTGGGTTAGCCATTTCAGCTGGTGTGATAGAACAAGAATATCGAGCTGGTGAGGCAAATGAGTATACATTAAGTGAATTGTTAAGACCTTATCAAGCGTCTTGTCTTTATACTGGTATGAAATTCCTTCCTACATTTGCTCTTTATGGTGTAGATTATAATTTACCTGATGAGAAATTAGAGGAAAGTGCAACAGATTATATAAATCATATTGAAAAATTTAGCAAGGTTAAAGTGATGGATATTTAACTAGATTTATTCTTATGCTGGAAATCACGAATGTTTTAGAGCCCTATACAATGGGGCTCTTTTTTGTATTAAGAATGTCTTATAATAAGTTACTTATAGTAAATAACTTATTATAAGTAATTATGTATGCAATGGGGTACTCTGATACAAAAAAGTGCCTACTTCACATTATTTTCAGTAAATATATAATAAAAATTGAATCTTAAGAAATTTTAATTTTAAGAAATTTAGATTTAATCTTAAGCGGCTTAGATAAATAGGAGGGATAAGGCAAGAGAATTATAGATACAGATAACATTGATGGTATTAGTGAGTAGATAGGTAATGGATATTAAATGGAAATTTGTTATTTTATCAAATATGAAAGTACATAATTAAGAGAGGTGATTCTTTGCAGATCCAATTAAATACCGTAAAAAGTAAATGTAAAGATGAGCAATATGAAACACCACTAATTACTGGAGTAAAGAATTACATAGAGGGTAATTTTCTACAAATGCATACCCCTGGCCATATAAAGGGAAGAGGTTTGGACGAGGAATTTACAACATATTTTGGGAAAAACACTTTAGATTTTGATTTAGTAGGAATACCGCCATTAGATTATTTACGCCATCCAACTGGAATTATTCATGAGGCACAGAAGCTAGCTGCAAAAGCCTTTGGGGCTGACTACACGATTTTTAGTGTTCAAGGTACTAGTAGTGCTAATGTAGTTATGATTATGAGCATTTGTAATCCTGGAGATAAGATAATTGTACCTAGGAATGTTCATGCTTCTATTGTTAGTGGACTTATACTATCCGGTGCGGTACCAATCTTTATATCTCCTGAAATTGATCCTGTATATGGAGTTTGTCATGGGATTAGTCTAGAAAATATTCAAAAAACCTTAGATGAGCATCCGGACGTTAAAGGAGTATGTATAATAAACCCTACCTATTATGGTGTTGTAACAGACTTGAAACAAATAATAGATTATGTTCATTCGAAAGGAATCCCTGTAATAGTTGACGAGGCTCAGGGGTCACATGTTCATTTTCATCCTGATTTACCAATGTCTGCAATGCAAGCTGGTGCGGATATTGCATCGTCTAGTATGCATAAAATGGGTGGTTCATTTACTCAGACAAGTGTTATCAATGTTCGAGAGGGACTAGTTAGCTTAGACAGAGTTAAAGAGAATTTCTCTTTAGTTACTACTACTAGTGCAAATTATATATTAATGGCCTCCTTAGATGCTGCTCGTAAACAACTGGCGATAAACGGAGAAAAATTATTAGGACGTGCAATTGCATTATCTCGTAAAGCTAGAAATGAAATTGATCAAATGTATGGACTTTCTTGTTTAAAACCAGAAGATTTGAATCATTCGAGCTCTAGTTTTGCTTTAGATGAGACAAAGCTTTGTATAAACGTTACTAATTGGGGTGTAACAGGAAGAGAAGTAGAAAATATTTTGCGAGATGATTACCGCATAGAAGTTGAGCTTTCCGATGTGAATAATATTCTTTTTATTATTACAATTGGGCATGATGAATCGGATATTAATCAATTAGTACAAGCGTTAGGTTCGTTGGCTAGGAGATTCAACAATGGGGAAATACAGTCAGATGCAAAACAATTTGCAAGAAGTCAGTGGTCTATGAACGTACTAACACCACCTCAATTAGCTCTCACACCAAGAGAAGCATATTTTTCAAAGGTAAAATATGTGGAGTTAGATCAAGCTATTGGACGAGTGGCTGCTGAGTCAGTCCTTGTTACACCTCCGGGTATACCTGTTCTTTTACCAGGAGAGATAATTACGAAAGATATTACAGACTACCTTAATTATTGTCTCGAATTAGGACTCTCTGTACAAAGTAGTAATGGTTTACATGCGATTAAAGTAATTGATGATAAATAAACTATACTTATTTGAAAACTAGGAGGAATTTACTATGGAATTTCAAAAACAATTTGACACTATTATAGAAAATCATATCAACTCGCTTCAAAAAGATTACTTACTGGTACTTCAGGAGAGATTTAAAAATGAAGGATTAGCAATGATGAATGACATGTTACCTCAACCATTAATTGCAGCTATGTCTGCTGAAGCGAAATATCTTCTTTCAGAAAATGCAAAACGTCGTGATATTACTATTAAAGCTACAGGTAATACACCTCGTAACTTTAATGTAGTAAATCGTGACAGTATTTCTGAAAAGGGAAAGATAATTCCAGCATTTTTTAAATCTGAAGTGGTATTAAACTTCTTAACATTTTTAAATAATAATGAACCGGTACATCGTATTCCATATACGCCAGAAGAATTTATTATTAATAATCAGCAAAAAACAGGTGATACTCATGGTTGGCATTGGGATGACTACACTTTTGCTTTAATTTGGGTAATTGAAGCACCTAAAGAAGGGGAAGGCGCGATTGTCGAATATATTCCTAATACCGTATGGGATAAAGAAAATCCTGAAACGGGATTAAAAGCGGTACTTGAAAATCGTGAAATTCAAAATGTATATGTTCCTCAAGACCATTGTTACTTTATGAAAGCTGGTACTACATTGCATAGGGTGACACCTTTAGAAAACGATTCTCGTCGTACTGTTGTGGTCTTTAGTTATGCATCTGAAGAAGATTTAATTAAAAATATTTCTCATGAGACTATGGGAGAAATCTATGAAGATACTAAGGAGTTAGTTGAAGTTTAAGCTTTAGGTTAATTAAAACATTTTTACAGTCGGAGAGAAGAGTTCATTCCCTTCGGCTGTATTGTTTTGGATTTTAAAGAATTAAAACATACTGATGTACATTGGAAAATAGATTAATTGATTTTATATTGTTCTAATTAAACTTTAAATAGACGCCTAATCAATTTTTATCAGGTTTCTGATATGTTTAATTAATCTCTAAACACGCTATATATATATGGGGGAAATCATGAGTTCCGAAAGAGCAACTGTAACGTCGAGTATAGACAATACAATTCATAAACCCAATGGAAATCCTACAGGTACGTTAAAAAGAACATTAGAAACAAGACATTTGACTATGATTGCTATAGGCGGATCAATAGGAACAGGATTATTCGTTTCTAGTGGTACATCTATTCAAACGGCTGGGCCAGGTGGAGCATTAATAGCCTATATATTAATAGGCATAATGGTGTATTTAATTATGATGAGTTTGGGTGAATTAGCTACATTCTTACCCGATTCAGGTTCATTTAGTACATATGCCACTAAATTTGTTGATCCAGCTCTTGGTTTTGCTCTTGGATGGAATTATTGGTATACATGGGCTATTACAATAGCTGTTGAATTGTCCGCCTCTGCTATCATAATGAAATTTTGGTTCCCATCTGTCCCAGGAATAATATGGAGCGCTATTTTCTTAACCATAATTGTATTGCTTAATTACTTTTCTACACAGTCATTTGGAGAAGCTGAGTTCTGGTTTTCTTTAGTTAAAGTAATCACAATCATAATTTTTCTATTAGTAGGATTATGTACCATTATCGGAATCATAGGTGGAGAATTTATAGGTTTTAAAAATTTCACTATAGAGGAAGCACCTTTTCCATCTAATAGTCTCAGTATCCTCTCCGTTTTTATGATTGCAGGATTTTCTTTTCAAGGAACAGAATTAATTGGAGTTGCAGCTGGAGAAAGTAAGAATCCTAAAAAGAGTGTACCTAAGGCTATAAAACAGGTGTTTTGGAGAATTCTACTTTTTTATATTTGTTCTATTTTAATTATTGGATTGCTTATCCCATATACAAATCCTTATTTGATGAATAGTGATATTGAGAATATCTCAATGAGTCCTTTCACGATAGTCTTTGAAAAGGCTGGTCTTGCATTTGCAGCATCGGTTATGAACGCTGTAATATTAACATCTATTTTATCAGCTGCGAATTCGGGAATGTATGCGTCTACTCGTATGCTTTGGTCCTTAGCTAAAGAGGGGAAAGCCCCAAAATCACTTTTGAAGTTAAATAAAAATGGTATACCAGTAAATGCTTTAATTATAACTTCTCTAGTGGGTATGCTCGCTTTTCTATCTTCGTTTTTTGGTGAAGGAGTGGTATTTATGTGGTTGCTAAACTCCTCAGGACTATCAGGTTTTTTATCATGGATAGGCATCGCATTATGTCATTATCGATTCCGAAAGGCATATATGGCACAAGGGAAAGATATTAACAATCTTCCTTATAAAGCTAAATGGTTTCCATTTGCTCCTATTATTTCAATTATATTATGTATAACTATTATAGTAGGTCAAGAGTATAATGCTATCCTCAAAATGGAGATTTCATGGATTAATCTTTGTACAACATATAGTAGTGTGGTTATGTTTTTATGTATTTGGTTTGGTTACAAGCTAAAATATAAAACTAAATTGATTGATCTTAAGAATTGTGATTTAAAATAGATTCAAACTCTTATAAACAAATTTATTTAGGTTTATCAAAAAACACAATTAGGAGGAATTTTATTATGTTATTAATTGGAACAGAAGTAAAACCGTTTAAAGCAGAGGCGTACCATAATGGTAAATTTCTAGAGGTTACTGAGGAAAATTTAAAAGGTAAGTGGAGTGTAGTTTGCTTCTATCCAGCAGACTTCACATTCGTTTGCCCAACTGAACTTGAAGACTTACAAAACCAATATGCAACTCTAAAAGAATTAGGAGTTGAAGTATACTCTGTATCTACAGACACTCACTTCACACATAAAGCATGGCATGATAACTCAGAAACCATAGGCAAAATCGAATACATTATGATTGGTGATCCAACTCGTACAATCACTAGTAACTTCAATGTATTAATTGAAGAAGAAGGTCTTGCTGCTCGTGGTACATTTATCATCGATCCAGACGGTGTTATCCAGTCTATGGAAATCAATGCAGACGGTATCGGCCGTGATGCAAGCATCCTTGTTAACAAAATTAAAGCAGCTCAATACGTACGTAACAACCCAGGAGAAGTTTGCCCAGCTAAATGGCAAGAGGGTTCTGCAACACTTAAACCAAGCCTTGACCTTGTAGGAAAAATCTAAGGAGTTCGATCAAAATAATACTAGATGCAGATATAAAAACACAAATATCCCAATACCTGCAATTAATTGAGAACGATATTCCCCTTAAAGTTAGCGCAAGATACGATAACGTTTCTAAAGATTAACAGCTTATCTAACGTAACTGTTCTGAAAAACGTTTAAAGGAAAGAAATTACTGGTACTGACAAAGTAGGGTTCTGGTGCAAAAAATACTGTCGTTGTGTACACTGGAAATATTCATAAATAAAGGATGTGTATGACGATGACGAGATCAGCAGATTTTAAATGGAAGCACTATCAACCTGAAATTATTTTACTAACTGTCAGATGGTACCTTCGGTATAACTTAAGCTTTCGGGATTTGGTAGAAATGATGGAAGAACGAGGTTTGTCTATTGCTCATACAACAATTATGCGCTGGGTTCACCAATATGGACCGGAATTGAATGAACGAATTCGGAAACATTTGAAGCAAACCAATGATTCTTGGAGAGTGGACGAAACGTACATCAAAATCAAAGGAAAGCAAATGTACTTATATCGTGCCATTGATTCCGAAGGAAATACAATTGATTTTTATTTAAGTAAGCAGAGAGATGTAAAGGCAGCCAAGCGCTTTTTTAACAAGGCCTTGGTTGCTTGTCATGCCACAAAACCTCGTGTGATAACTGCAGATGGCGATAAAGCCTATCCTGTTGCTATACGAGAATTAAAACAAGCAAATAGCATACCTCAAGATATGCCACTTCGTGTGAAAAAATATTTAAACAATATCATTGAACAAGACCATAGGTATATTAAAAAACGGATTTGGAGCATGTTAGGGTTAAAATCGTTTCAAACTGCTAAAAAGATGATTGCTGGGATAGAGGCCATGCATATGGTCAAAAAGGGACAGATAGATTTAGGAGACCAGTCTGTTCAAAATCAGAATACCTGCATCAACCAGTTGTTTGGACTCGTTGCATAAGATAAAATTCCGCTAGGAATTTACAGCCCATTTGTTCTTTTGTTCATATTTGCACCAGAACCATTATCTGTAAATAATATATAATCCACATTCTTATCTATGAATAACGGTTCTTTCACTGAGTCATAATTACCAAATAAGGAAGTATACACAATAACCTTTGGTTTTCCATTCTCCACTATTAATCCCCCTTCAATATACCGTAACAAATCATCCATTAAAATGGTTTGTCAAATTCTTTTTATAGTTTGCTTATGATAAAGTAGTAGTTGCATTTTTAGAACGTGTAAAAAATGTAGTGGAAGATTAAATAGGTATATAAGCTCTAATGTAACTGCTTAGTGTACTAAAAAGTTACTTCTTTTCCAGTTCATCAAAAAATATAATAATCTATTAATCCCTCCTTCTCTTGGGGGAAAGGTGCTCACAGTTTTAAAACCAGCCTTTTCATAAACATGCACGACCTTTGAGTTTTCATATGCTGAATCAATTAATAAAACAGTTAACCCATCAGATAATCCCTTCATCCAATTCTTTCTACATTTTAGGCATCTTTGCAGCAGGACCATCTAGAATTAGATTGTAAAAAATGTATCTTGAATAGTAGAACGAAAAGATTGGCAACGAATTTGTTTTGTCCAAAATGCCGTTTCTGCTTCTCTTTCTTGTAATGTCATGTTAGTTCTAAAGGGAGAAGGAAGAATAAGAGCAGTTACAGCTGGTATTGAATGAAAAGTTATATTATCTAGCTTTAGAAATTTTCGCCACATATTAAGATCACTCCACACATCCTCTGGTCCAGGACTCCATCCTTCAAGAAGACGGCGATAGGTATCTATGCGGTGTCCAGCAATCGTAGGACTAAAATTTATATGACTCTTTCAACATACGATCGCGAGTCTCAAGTTCCTCAAATGATCCCTGAATGTCCATCATTTGTTCCTTATTCACAATAGCCATATAGCGGCTATGTACAAAATCTGCTTTGGTTGAACTACCCCCACTTTCACTTCGTTTAGAAGAGGGGGATTCCTAAGTAAAGAGTTCTATCGAACTCTAATTTATTAGGCTATCTCCACAGTCCTTGCGGTTAGAAGCCTTATCGCTTCATTCTTTAGATTGATACTTGTGTTAATATCCCTATCATGGTGTGTAAGGCAAGAAGGGCAGTCCCATTTACGTAGGTTTAGATTTTTAACGTCTTTGTTTTGATATCCACAACAAGAACATAATTGGCTTGAAGCAAATGTTTTCGATACAACAATGACTTGTTTACCGTACCATTTTGCCTTATATTCCAACATAGTTCGAAATTGAGACCATGATACCTCACTAATTGCTTTTGCTAACTTTTGATTCTTTAACATATTCGATACTTGCAAATCCTCTATACCGATAACATCGTGGTTTTTGATGATTTCAGTCGAGATTTTGTCCAAGTAATCTTTTCTAGCGTTCGTCATGTATTCATGAATTCTAGCTACTTTTACTCGTTGTTTATTCCAGCGAGAAGATCCTTTCATTCTTCTAGAAAGAACACGCTGTGCTTTTGCCAACTTCTCTTCTAATGATCGAAAAAACTTCGGATTTTTATAGGTTGTTCCATCTGACAAAATGGCGAAATCTTTTAGTCCCACATCCATTCCAATGTAAGAGTTTGTTTTCGGAAGTTCTTGCACTTCTGTTTCAACTAACAATGACACAAAGTATCTGCCAGAAGGGTTCCGTCTAACTGTAGCATTTAAAATACGTCCTGTTACTTCACGACTTTTGGCAAATCGAACAAGACCTAATTTTGGAAATTTTATTTTGTTTCCTACAACGGCAATGTTTTCATTTGTTTGTTTTGTGGTATAAGATTGTACGTTGTTCTTCTTAGATTTGAAACGCGGGGCATTGTTTTGTTTTTTGAAAAGGCGTGTATAAGCATCCGCAAGGTTGCGAACAGACGACTGAATCGCGATACTATCCACTTCTTTTAGCCAAACAAATTCTTTCTTCATGGCAGGGAGTTTCGCAGAGCATGTACCATATGTCAAACCTTTTCCTGTTTCTTTGTATGCACTATCCCATAGAGATAGGAAATGATTGAATACAAAACGAGAACAGCCAATCGTTTTATTGATTAGGGTTGCTTGTGCTTTATTTGGATAGATACGAAATTTATATGCTTTATTAATCATCATTCATTTCACCTCCATTTCGGTATGTTTCTATTATACAACAAACATACATTCGATAGGTAGTGAAGTAACAGTTTATGTATGTCGAACAATTAAGATGGCTTCCTGCCATCCCTTGTCCGAAGCCAATTCATCTCCCACCTACTCACTAATCGTTCCTTGAGGAAGGAGTCTTCTTGGCTAAAATGATAAATAGTGATTTATCACAGCTAACAGAGGAAGAAAAGCGGCAATATTACCATTTTGTATGCAGAAAATATGGACTAGATCCATTTACAGGGTCGTTTACTTTTATTCGGTTTAAGGGAAGTAAGTGAACTACAGCTATAGGCGCAGTTCCTATTAGTACAGATGTTGGAAGAAAACTTAGTCCGGCTCAGTTAGCTCATACACTGATGACTTGTGCAACCAAAACAAAGAGACGAGCGACAGTATCACTGTGCGGTTTAGCTATGATGGATGAAACAGAAGTAGGTATACTTTTTGGTGTAAAAAGATTTGATATACAATCCGTCATCGAAAATAAAGATTTACCTCTACAATCCAAACAATCTTATGGCGGTTATATAGTTATGGTAAAAGAATCAATGGGAAAATCAGAACTATTTGAGAAAGAAAAAATAAAAAAAGAAGGGACTGTTTTGACAGAATTGAGAGAGTCATAATAGTACATCAAAAACTTCATGAATAGAAGAAGTGCACCTATTATCATATAGAATTTGTTGTGAAAGATGAAAGAAACAAGCATGTAATAATGATGAAGTATGGCATTATATATATTTCTTATATTAGCACTTATTTATTTTTCAATTCTCCTTTGTGTGAAAGTAGAGTGCACGAAAATGAAAGCGGAACGAATCTTGAGATTACTATTGAAGAGTGTGTGCTTATTTATTGAGTTGTAGTGCATAGATACTATAAGAGAGCATAGGATACACATATTTCTAGAGGAATTATGTAATAAGTGACATATGAAAAAGACAATGTTGCAAATATGAGAGGTTGAAAAGAAAGCTCACAAACCAACGGAGTTTTAAGAATAGTAGTAAATAAAAAAACTGTATCTAGTTCGAAAAATACATCGAAAGGATAGCACCGGTATTTAAAGTATCTGGGGATAAATTGTAAGGAAGGCGGATGTTCAATGAGTATATGTTTATAAAAAATACTGTAAAAAAACTATTGTATGTTAAAATTTTATATGTTACATTTATGTTACAAAAGTATTACTTTATGTGACTTTTGTTTCATTTTATTTTCTTGCTGTTTATATTTTGTTACAAATCATATACTAGAAACGTTATTTCTATGTGCGTAAGAGTGTGTGTAGTAAGAAGTCTGAGTTATAACGTCATACATTATATTAAAAATCCTTTCTGTCTTAAAAGAAGAAGAATACCAACTATTTAGGGGTTTTTAGGTAATGAGATTATATAAAATGTACTTCCTTTCCCACACAATTTAGTACATATTTAAGGTTCAGTCTAATTGCTGTACAGCTTCTTTTGCATATGAGTGTATCGAAATAAGTGAAGAGATTGGTAATTATAACAGCATTAAAAAATTAATCTCGAAATGGATTTAAATAGAGTGATTGAGGTATATAAAGTGAAAAATTCTTATAAAGTGTTTATATGTATTTGGATAATTATTTTTTTGTTTTTTGTAATTTACTTTGGATACAAAATGACATCTGATAATAATCAGGTATCAATACAAGAAAAACAGGTAAAACAAGAAGTTCAAAAAATGTCAGAAGAATCAAATGAGAGAGAAATAGAATCCTTTGAAATATTCTAAAAGAAATCAGTAATAAAAAGAGGGCAGTTACGTACTAACGGGTTCCCTTTTGAGGTGCAAACATTGCAAATCACATCACATTTTTTGTCACTAATATCAATGGGATTTTCTAATTAAGTAACAATAATAAACGCAGAGGAGGGATAGCTTAATAGCTATCCCTTCATCATAATATCATTTAAATAAATCTTCTATTATATTAGCAGGGGATAGTGATAGAAAAGTGTGTTCCTTTTCCTAGTTCACTTTCTATCTCTATATCTCCGTTTAATTCTTTAATAATACTGTACGCAATCATAGTACTAAGCCCAGTACCCTTTTCTGTTGTTGAATAAAATGGCAAAGCAATTCGTTTTATTTGTTGAGAAGACATTCCAATTCCTGTATCAATAATATCAATTACAATATTATCTTTCATTTTTTGTATATTTATTCGTAATACTCCACCATTTTTCATAGCCTCAATTCCATTTTGTATTATGTTGGTTAGACACAGTTTTAATTTCTCAGAATCAGCATTTATAAAAAGGGAGTCTGTAATATTCAGTTTTAATTCAACATTCCATGATAGAGCGAGTGGTGAAATTGTATCTATTACCTGATTCAAAATGTGATTAATATCTAGTTTCTCTTTAATAATGTTTTGTGGTTTGGTTAAAGATAAATAGTTATTTATAGTAGCCTGTATTTGTTGCATTTCAATTAACATGATTTCCAAGTACTTATCTTGAGGTACCTTAGAACTTTCATTTTCATTTAATAACTGAGTGAATCCCTGTACCGTGGTTAGTGGATTATGGATTTCATGCGCAATAGATGCAGCTAGTTCGCTAGCTATATAAAATTTTTCTGCTCTTTGCATTCTTTCTTTTATTTTATATTTCTCGATCATTCCTTCTATTAAATAAACTGATAATAATAATGTGAAAATATTTATGACTATATAATTAAATGAAAATTCGATGAGAGTAGATTCAATTTTACCACCTGTATTTATTTGCGTTACAATACCGCAGATAGAAAGGGAAGTTGTACATATCAAAATAAGTATAATGCTTAATAATATCTTCTTGTCCTTGAAAAAAGTAGGTGATAAGTAACGAAACGTGATTGTAATAACAGAAATAATAGTAAAGATAATAAATGATGGGAAAACTCCGCTTCCACCTAAGTAAAATCTATAAGAAAGATATAAAACTCCAATACAAGTAATGCACTTTGTATTTCCATATAGAAAAACTAATATGATGGGAATAAAACGTAAATCATAAATGAACCCAGCATGTAAATGAAAAGGAAAAGTCATACAAAAAATAATTGCAATGGAGGAAAGAACAGAAATTAATATATTATTACATGCCATTTTTTCTTTATGTTCTAGCCAAAATACTTGGTAACTAAGGATACAAATTATAATAATAAAGGTATTTAATAATAGTGTAGGAATTCCCATAGTTTATGCCTCTCTGCGAGTTTGTAAGCAGGATTATGAATGTGTTTAATCTAGGTGTTTGGTGTTATAAGATTTTCTATCTTTAAAAAAGAAAAGGAAGGGCACTTGAAAAAGTGCTTTTTTACTATTTATATTAGAACCGATGAGGAAGATAGAAATAAAAAGTTACTTTTACTTATAAACAAAAAAAACTGAACGTATCCCTTATATAGGTAAAACATGAAGTGAATTACTGAAATAGTTACGTTTTTCTGGAGTGAATATTCCGAAAAAACATTGTATATGACGAAATCCATTTTATAGCGTTCGCCATATTAACATGTAATTTATTAAATTACAAAGAAAAAATTAAAAATTATTATTTTTTTGTTAGATTAATTTATTTGAAAACGAAAAAGTATTCAAGAGGTCACGATTGAGATGCTAGTATACTTAGACCAATAGTCGAACTTCGTAATAACGTTGTTACTTTTTTACTCATATTCTTATTACTAATTTTAGTGTGATAATCGACTGAAAGTTCTGATAGTTTTCTGCGTACCCCCCTTTTTTATATCATTTTATATTAAATACAATGATATTTATTGTCACATAATAATGCAAATTTCCAGTAAACTAATAGAAAAAATCCTATAATAACATAATTTACTATCTTTGATATAAACAATGCAGGTGTAAATGCAATAAAATTTCATTATTAATCCTTATATTCAAGCTGAAAATATCTGTTTACATATTAAAATATCTTTTTAGTGGTCCTTCATACCCAGAATCGTTTCCGTACTTCAACTACTGTTATTCTAGTATTTTACCCAGCTTCTAATTTTGTTAAGGTATCCCGAATATTGTTACTTTTATTAAATTATATATTTTAATATCATAATTTGTAATGGATGTTGAGAAAATAAATAATTTGTAAAAATAATATAATATTTGTAACTTTATGTCTTATAATATGAAATATCTTCGTTGTGATTATTTTAAATATTTGAATAATACATCAGGGTCATTTTATCTAGGGAGGTTTTAAAATTGGGGAAAAGAGTTGTTAAAAGAGTTTTTGCATTATTATCAGTACTAGCATTATTCTTTAATGTGTTTCTACCGAATGCAAGTGCGGAGGTAATGACGCATGAAAAGTATTCAATGAACTGGAGTTATAGCAACAGTTTAGGAAAGGATATCCGAACTGAAATTATCAAAAATTCAAGTGGTCAAATTGCTTATTGCTTAACTCTTGGATTAAAATCACCGAATGGGGAAGACCTACCCGAAATGGGGAAGACAGATAATGTTGTATATAGAGTATTATTAAATGGTTATCCACAAAAAAGTGCAGAACAGTTGGGTGTCGAGAATAAAAATGAGGCACATTATGCAACACAACTTGCTGTTTGGAATGCTTTAGGTCAACTTGATGTAAATGAATTAAAGCATATGAATAAGAATGTTGAAAAAGCAGCTAAAGCTATTATTGATGGTGCTAATAGAAGTGAAGATACACAAGAAATCTTTATGAATGTAATTCCTGCTGAAAAGCAGAAAGCAGAATTAAAAGGTGAGTTCTTTGAAACAAACCTATACACAGTACAAACAAATGCTAAGAGTGGTTCTTATAAGGTATTATCGAAAAATGCACCTAATGGAGTTAAAATTGTTAGTGAAAATGGAGAAGTGAAAGATCAGCTTTCAGTTGGGGAAAAATTCCGTATCCAAATTCCTAAAGATACAACAACAGGTGAATTTAATCTAAGTGTTGCTGCAAATTTAACTAAAGTTCAAGCTATTGCTTATCGCGGTACTGATACTGTTCAGAATGCTACAGTACTACTAGAAAGAAACGAGGAGAAGCTTAGTAGTGACCTTGCAGTAAATTGGGAAGCTAATGGTTCTTTAAAAATTAAAAAGGTTGGAGAAAATGGGGAAGTTTTAGCTGGTGCAGTTTTTGAAGTTTTTAATACAAATAATGAATCAGTTGGAAACATTACTACTGGTGCTGATGGCATTGCAGAATTAAATAACCTACCAATTGGTACTTATACAATAAAAGAAATTAAAGCACCAACAGGTTATGTTTCAGGTGATAAACCACAAACTATTGAAGTTAAGACAGGGGAAACAGGAGCTGTTCAAGTAGTAAACAACAAAGTAAAAGGTAACATCGAAATTAAAAAACTTAGTGATTCAGGTAAGGTTTTACCAAATGTTGAATTCACAGTCTTCACTGAAGATGGAAAAGAAGTGAAAAAAGTAGTAACAAAAGAAAATGGAATTGCAAACGTTGAAGGTCTTACGTATGGTAAGTATTATTTCGTAGAGACAAAAACACCTAATGGATATATTGGAAATAAAACAAAGTATCCTTTTGAAATTAAAGAGCACAATAAAACACTTACTTTTACAGTGGAAAATACCGAAGTGAAAGGTAGTGTAAAATTACTAAAAGTAGATAATGAAGATATCAGCAAGAAATTAGAAGGTGCAGTATTCGAGCTAAAAGATGCAAGTGGGAAAGTAATTGGAGAATATAAGACAGATAAAAATGGTGAAGTTAACGTCAAAGATTTAGCGTATGGTAAATATTCATTTGTAGAAAAGGCCTCTCCAAATGGTTATGTTCTTATTACAGAACCAATTGTGTTCGAAATAAAGGAACACGGAAAAATTATTGAGCTATTGGCAGTCAATCATCTTATTAAAGGTGATCTAGAAATTACAAAAGTTGATGTAGCTGATGGAAACAACAAACTTCCAAATACAGAGTTTACAATTTATAATGAAGCAGGGAAAGAAGTAGTAAAAGGAAAAACAGACGATAAAGGTATCGCGAAGTTTGAAAAGTTACCATTTGGAAAATATACATATAAGGAAACTGTTGCACCAAAAGGTTATGTATTAAATGAAGAAACGTTCTCTTTTGAGATCAAAGAGAATGGTCAAATCATTAAACATATTGTCAAAGATGAAAAGATTCCATCAGTAAAAACAACAGCTACTGATAAAACCGATGGTACAAAAGAAATGCACACTTTTAAGTCTGTAACAATCCAAGATAAAGTGGAATACAAAGACCTACAAGTAGGTAAAGAGTACACTTTAAAAGGTAAATTAATGGATAAAGAAACTAATAAACCATTAGTTGTAAATGGTAAAGAAGTAACAGCTGAAACTAAGTTTACACCAAAAGAAGCAAATGGTTCTATTACATTAGACTTCACATTTGATGCAACTGGCTTAGAAGAAAAAGAAGTAGTAGTATTCGAAGATGTACTGAAAGACGGAAAAATTGTTACAACACATGCTGATATCAACGACAAAGGTCAAACAGTTAAGTTTGTTAAGCCATCAGTAAAAACAACAGCTACAAACAAAGCTGATGGTGGAAAAGAGATTCATGCAAACGATTCTATTACTATCCAAGATAAAGTAGAGTATACTAACTTAGTTGTTGGTAAAGAGTACACTGTAAAAGGTAAACTAATGAACAAGGCTATTAACAAACCGTTATTAATTGATGGTAAAGAAGTAACAGCTGAGACTAAGTTTACTGCAAAAGAAAAGAATGGTTTTGTAACATTAGACTTTACTTTAGTTGGCGCTGAACAGCAGGGAAGAGAAGTAGTAGTGTTTGAAGACTTATTACATGAAGGGCAAGTAATTGCAACACATGCTGATATTAACGACAAAGGTCAAACAGTTCGATTTGTAGAACCTTCCATTAAAACAACAGCTACAAACAAGGTGGATGGTTCTAAAGAGTTAGACGCTTCTAAATCTGTAACAATCCAAGATAAAGTGGAATACAAAGACTTGATTGTTGGTAAAGAGTACGTTGTAAAAGGTAAACTAATGGATAAAGCAACAAACAAGCCATTATTAGTTGATGGTAAAGAAGTAACAGTAGAATCTAAGTTTACTGCAAAAGAGAAAAATGGTTCTATCACACTCGATTTCACATTTAATGCTTCTGCATTACAAGGTAAAGAAGTGGTAGTATTTGAAGAATTGTATCAAGATAATGTCTTGGTAGCTATTCACGTGGACATCAAAGATAAGGGCCAAACAGTGAAATTTAAAGAAGTAAAACCGGAACAACCTAAACCAGAACAGCCGCAACCAGATAAAAACACTCCAACATCAGAAAAACCACAACCTAAGAAAGAAAGTGAATCTAAAATTGGATTGTTACCTCAAACAGGTACTAACCTTACAAGTTGGGTCTCTATTGCAGCGGGAGCGTTGTTGTTGCTAGTTGGTGGAGTAATATTCTTAAAACGTAAAAATGCATAGAAATTAAAAGATAAGCACATCTGTTTTTATAACAAGATGTGCTTATCTTTTTATATTTATTTTTGATCCAGAATGAAAATTGAAACCAAAAAGTTTGAGTTTATTCAAAGTAACCTTCCTAACCTTGGTTGCGTAGTAGTAGTTCTAGTTCCTATAGGGTTATGTATATGGTTTATAATATCTGTAGTAACAACATTTGGTTGTAATCTAGTTGCGGTAGTATAAAAGGAGAAGATGGGACGCTATATGCGGTGAAAGTCGCACGTACAGTGTTAAGCGGGGGAAAAGATGGAGATAACTTCAAAATTTCACCTATCGTAACTAGTGAGGGTTTATCAAAACAAAAGAGGACTTGCTATGTATAGCAAATCCTCTCCTAAAATGGCAAAGAGTAACTCTTACCTTACTCTTTGCTCATATATTACATGTTTGTTAGTGAAAATTCTAGATTCTTTATATTGAGAAATAAAGAAGTATTGTTTTAATAAAAATTTCATTTTGTAGAAAAGGGGGAATGGATATGGAAGTTATATATCCAAAATGGCATAACAATTATGCTGAATTAACATTAGGTCAAAAATATAAGGCGATTTTATATAAAAAAGGAGGTGCTTGTAGAAACGGGATATTTGCAACGAGCATTGTATCGAGAAGAATGTTTTACCATGGTTTCATAAAAAGAGCAGCTAGCAAAAGCTAACTGCTCCACTAATGGAATTTGGTTAAGAAATGGGTTGTCTACAGTATTGACGGAATATTGGATTTTGTTTCATTTAAATCAAAAAATAAATTTACTAATTACGGTTCGATTAAAGATACTTAAAACACACTATTAATATTAAGTACAAAAAGTAAGAACAATGCAAGTGTGATTGTAATTATATTTTTATTCGTTGTTTTTGCAGTAGTTGGCGTATTCATTCCTATAAGACCACCAACGTAGGTCCAAGCTGTTAATATCAGTAAAAAATTTATTGGGTCGGTAGAACTCCAATTCATCGCTGTATTAATAGATTCATTTTCAAAGTATAGGATAAGTAAACCAACACAAATAAATGAAAAAATAAAAGACCACAAGTTTATAGTATGTTTCATGATTGCCCTTTTATTAACATGATGTTTTTTACTGAATTTTAGCAAATAGTAAATGGAATTAAAACAAAATAATCCTTTGAATAGAAAGCGAGGTTAGGATAATGGTTATTGAAAAAACAGAAGAACAGGTAAAACGGAAGGAAGAAGCGCTGAATGAAACGGATAAGGGCAAGCAGCGGAAAATGGTTCAAGAAATCAAAGAAAGTCCAGAATTAGCTTGGTTTCAAGAAACGTTACGGAACGTGTGGAGGATGACATATAGGGTAGTTGAGCATCAGTTGAGTAAATAAATACATACATGGATGAGATAAGGGGTGCTCCAGTGATGTTAGAGTTAAAAATTTCACGTACCGTATTTATTATTAATATCAAAAATTCAGCAATACGTGGATTTTAAGTGATTCAATTATCTTTATTCCCCATAATGGACAGAAAGATAAAAAAGGAATCAGTTAGCATTTTAAAGTTGAGAGACTTGTATGATGAGCCCTATATTATAATTATATATGTTATGAAAACTATATCTAAAAAGGAGTGATATTAATATGTACAAACTTAAAACAAAAGAAACTAACAATAGTGTAATTGAATTTATTGAAAGTGTTGAAAATCTTAAAAAACGAGAAAACGCATATCAATTATTAGATATATTTACTGAAACAACAGGCTATACAGCAAAAATGTGGGGACCAAGTATTATCGGCTTTGGAACATACCATTATAAGTATGTATCTGGTCATGAGGGAGATGCTCCATTAGTAGGCTTTTCTCCGAGAAAAGCTAAAATTAGTCTATATTTTGCAGCAGGTGATCCTAAGCGAGAGGAACTATTAAAAAGCTTTGGAAAATACACCTCTGGAAAATCGTGTATTTATATAAATAAAATAGCAGACATTGATAGTAATGTTCTAAAAGCGCTAATCAAACAATCTGTAAGTTTTTTGAAGGAAACGTATCAAAATCATTAATGAATTTGATAGAATTACTTTGAACATTTTCCTAGAGTGTCCCTTCATACCCAGAATCGTGTCCGTATTCCTTAAGGCGTAGGTATCAACATAAGGAGACGATAAAAATATTATGTTAACAATGTAAGGTGTCACAAATTTTTAATATATTATTGTGATTGAATAAAGTAACACTGGAGTAAATGATTAGAAATGCCAAATTAGAGAAATAAAAAAGTTCCACTTATTTATATTAGGGGTAGTGCCACATACCCATCAAGCTAAGATTTTAAAGTACCCGTTAAATGGAAATTTTGTGTTTTTATAGCACCGAAGTTTATTTTTATCGTTTTTGGGGTAACTTATTTTCTTAAGTTGATGGACATGTGGCGTGACCCCAATATATAAATTTGGAACGATGTTAATTTTTCATATAGGATACCGTCATATTGATATAAAGGCGTTATCCTTTCCTATGATTTCACAGAAAGAATAACGCCTTTTTCTTTTTAGGGGGGATTTTGTCTTATTAGCTTGATAGTAATGTGGTTCTACCCCTTATAAAGGTTACATAAATCTTTCAAATAGCTCTAACTTGCACAATGCTTCCCGTTAATATAATACGCTGATTCTGTGAAAACCGTAAATACAACCTCTACTTCTGGAAGTCCAAAATCCATTACATATGTAGTAATGGCCTTGGCAAATCGATCACGAATTTCCTGTCCACGCTCG
>NZ_JARVHQ010000001.1:5147500-5153970 GCF_040459645.1 Bacillus cereus group sp. RP43 | reverse complement strand
GCTGCTGAATATCCGTTATTACCACAAATCGAAGAACATCATGTATTTAAGATTCCAACAGATTTACTAAAACACATGATTCGTCAAACAGTATTTGCAGTTTCAAGTTCTGAAACAAGACCGATCTTGACAGGTGTAAACTGGAAGGTATATAACAGCGAGCTAACTTGCATTGCAACAGATAGTCACAGGCTAGCACTTCGTAAAGCGAAAATCGAAGGGTATAATATTGCCGATGAATTTCAAGCGAATGTCGTTATTCCTGGTAAGAGCTTAAGTGAATTAAGTAAAATTCTAGATGAATCTGAAGAAATGGTAGATATCGTTATTACGGAGTATCAAGTATTATTCCGTACAAAACATTTATTATTCTTCTCAAGATTGTTAGAAGGTAATTATCCAGATACAACGCGTTTAATTCCAGCCGAGAGTAAGACTGATATTTTTGTAAATACGAAAGAATTTTTACAAGCAATTGATCGTGCGTCGCTATTAGCAAGAGATGGTCGTAACAACGTTGTTAAATTATCAACATTAGAACAACAGATGTTAGAGATTTCTTCGAATGCACCAGAAATCGGAAAAGTAGTAGAAGAGGTTCAATGTGAAAATGTAGATGGAGAAGAATTAAAAATATCTTTTAGTGCAAAATATATGATGGACGCATTAAAAGCTTTAGATAGTACAGAAATTAAAGTTAGTTTTACTGGAGCGATGAGACCGTTTTTAATTCGCACAGCGAATGATGATTCCATCATTCAATTAATTTTACCGGTACGTACTTACTAAGTAAGGGTTGAGGGTTGCTAGTGTAAAGGTACTAGTGACCCTTATTTGATTTGTAGGGTATTACTTTCCTAATGCTAGTTTATTTAGTACAATGAAAGAATGAACACTTTCAGAAAGTGAGCGATTTTATGAAACTTATTAAGATTTCAACAGAATACATTACACTAGGACAATTTTTAAAGTTAGCTGATGTAATTGATACAGGCGGCGCTGTAAAATGGTTCTTACAAGAATATGAAGTATACGTGAATCAAGAACTTGAAAATAGAAGAGGCCGAAAGTTATATGCAAATGATATTGTTGAAATTCCGGGAAGCGGAACTTTCCAAGTTCAATCATAAAGGGGGATCCCTTTGTTTATTACAGAAATACAATTAAAAAACTATCGCAATTATGAGCATTTAGAGCTTTCCTTTGAGGATAAAGTCAATGTAATTATTGGTGAAAATGCGCAAGGGAAAACGAATCTAATGGAAGCTATTTATGTATTGGCGATGGCGAAATCCCATAGAACTTCGAACGATCGTGAACTCATTCGTTGGGATGAGGATTATGGTAATATAAAAGGTAGATTACAAAGGCGAAATAGTTCTTTATCCTTAGAATTAAATATTTCAAAAAAAGGTAAAAAGGCAAAGTTGAATCAGTTAGAACAACAAAAATTAAGCCAGTACATTGGTGAAATGAACGTTGTTATGTTTGCCCCAGAAGATTTAAATCTTGTAAAAGGAAGCCCTCAAGTACGAAGACGCTTTTTAGATATGGAACTTGGACAAATAGCTCCGGTCTATTTGTATGAATTAAGCCAATATCAAAAGGTACTCACGCAACGAAATCATTTACTTAAGAAGATGCAAGGAAATAGTAAAAATGAGGAAACGATGTTGGATGTATTTACACTTCAGCTTATTGAGCATGGTGCGAAAATTTTGCGGAAACGTTTTGAGTTTTTGCATTTACTACAAGAATGGGCTGCTCCAATCCATCGCGGGATTAGCAGGGGATTAGAGGAGTTAGAAATCGTTTATAAACCAAGTGTAGATGTATCAGAATCAATGGATTTGTCGAAAATAAAAGAAGTATACTATGAAAGTTTTCAATCTGTGAAACAACGTGAAATTTTTCGGGGTACAACTTTACTCGGTCCTCATCGTGATGATTTACAATTCTTCGTTAATGGTAAAAATGTTCAAGTCTTTGGTTCACAAGGACAACAGCGAACAACCGCACTATCCCTAAAATTGGCTGAAATTGAATTGATATACTCAGAGGTTAAGGAATATCCGATCCTTTTACTAGATGATGTATTATCAGAATTAGATGATTATCGTCAATCGCATCTGCTAAACACAATTCAGGGAAAAGTGCAAACATTTGTGACAACGACGAGTGTCGACGGAATTGAACACGAAACATTGAAAGAAGCGAAAACAATTCATGTAACGAACGGCACGGTAGATTGTGAAATAGACAGAAAATAATTTCTGTTTAAATGGAAAAGTAGGTGATCTTTGTGTCAATGGAACAAAAGCAAATGCAGGAAAATGCATATGATGAAAGTCAAATTCAGGTGTTAGAAGGACTGGAAGCGGTTCGTAAGCGTCCTGGTATGTATATCGGTTCTACAAGTGGAAAAGGTCTTCATCACCTCGTATGGGAAATAGTTGATAACAGTATTGACGAAGCTTTAGCGGGATATTGTGATGAAATTAATGTCAGTATTGAAGAAGATAATAGTATTGTTGTAACAGATGATGGTCGTGGTATCCCAGTTGGTATTCAAGAGAAAATGGGACGTCCTGCTGTAGAGGTTATTATGACGGTACTTCATGCTGGAGGGAAATTTGGCGGTGGCGGTTATAAAGTTTCTGGTGGTTTGCACGGAGTAGGTGCATCTGTTGTAAATGCTTTATCAACAGAATTAGAGGTATTTGTACATCGAGATGGAGAAATACACTATCAAAAATATGAACGTGGTATCCCGTCTGCGGATTTAAAGGTAATAGGTGAAACAGACCGTACAGGAACAATAACACGTTTTAAGCCCGATCCAGAGATTTTCCAAGAGACAACAGAATATGAATTTGATACATTAGCTACCCGTATGCGTGAGCTAGCGTTTTTAAATCGTAATATTAAATTAACAATTGAAGATAAGCGTGAACATAAGCAAAAGAAAGAGTTCCATTACGAAGGTGGAATTAAATCTTATGTGGAACATTTAAATCGTTCAAAACAACCGATTCATGAAGAACCTGTATATGTTGAGGGTTCAAAAGATGGGATTCAGGTTGAGGTCGCTCTTCAATATAACGAAGGCTATACAAATCATATTTATTCATTTACAAATAATATTCATACGTATGAAGGCGGTACACATGAGGTAGGTTTTAAGACTGCTCTAACACGTGTAATTAACGATTATGGTCGTAAAAATAACATTTTAAAAGATGCGGATAGTAATTTAACTGGTGAAGATGTTCGTGAAGGTTTAACAGCAATCGTGTCAATTAAGCATCCAAATCCACAATTTGAAGGACAAACGAAGACGAAACTTGGAAATAGTGAAGCGAGAACGATTACAGAGTCTGTATTCTCAGAGGCGTTTGAAAAGTTCTTACTAGAAAACCCCAATGTTGCACGTAAAATTATAGATAAAGGGACTATGGCAGCACGTGCACGTGTAGCGGCTAAAAAAGCTCGTGAACTAACGCGCCGAAAGAGTGCTCTAGAAGTTTCAAGTTTACCAGGGAAGCTAGCTGATTGTTCTTCTAAAGATCCAGCAATCAGTGAAATTTATATCGTAGAGGGTGACTCTGCCGGCGGATCTGCGAAACAAGGGCGTGACCGTCATTTTCAAGCAATTTTACCACTTAAAGGTAAAATTATTAATGTTGAAAAGGCGCGATTAGATAAAATTTTATCTAATGATGAAGTGCGTACAATTATTACAGCAATCGGTACAAATATTGGTGGGGATTTCGATATTGAGAAGGCTCGTTATCATAAAGTAATTATTATGACAGATGCCGACGTGGATGGTGCACATATTCGTACCCTATTATTAACGTTCTTCTATCGTTATATGCGTCAAATAATTGAGTGTGGTTATATATATATCGCGCAGCCACCGTTGTTTAAAGTACAACAAGGTAAAAAAATTCAATATGCTTACAATAATAAAGAACTTGAAAAAATACTAGCTGAATTACCAGTTCAACCTAAGCCTGGGATTCAGCGTTATAAAGGTCTAGGGGAAATGAATCCAACTCAGCTGTGGGAGACGACGATGGATCCAGAAGTACGTTCGTTACTTCAAGTTTCCCTTCAAGATGCGATTGAAGCGGATGAAACATTTGAAATTTTAATGGGTGATAAAGTAGAGCCGCGTCGTAACTTTATCCAAGAAAATGCAAAATACGTGAAAAACCTTGATATTTAAGTGAGTAATGACAGGAATCCAAGTATTCCTGTCTTCTACATATAAATCAATGTATGTGTAACGGAAATGTAAGAGGAGGTGCTCGTTGATGTCAGACAATCAACAACAAGCACGAATTCGAGAAATTAATATTAGTCATGAAATGCGTACCTCATTTTTAGATTACGCAATGAGTGTTATCGTGTCTCGTGCATTACCAGATGTTCGTGATGGATTAAAACCAGTTCATCGTAGGGTTTTATATGCGATGAATGATTTAGGAATTACAGCTGATAAAGCATATAAGAAGTCGGCGCGTATTGTCGGCGAAGTAATTGGTAAGTATCACCCGCACGGTGATTCAGCTGTTTATGAAACAATGGTACGTATGGCGCAAGATTTTAGTCAACGTTACATGCTTGTTGATGGACATGGTAATTTCGGTTCTGTTGATGGAGATTCAGCGGCAGCAATGCGTTATACAGAAGCAAGAATGTCTAAGATTTCTATGGAATTAATACGCGATATTACAAAGAATACAATTGATTATCAAGATAACTATGATGGTTCTGAAAGAGAACCAGTTGTATTACCAGCGCGTTTCCCTAACTTATTAGTCAATGGTACGACGGGTATTGCGGTTGGTATGGCAACAAACATTCCACCGCATCAACTTGGAGAAGTAATTGACGGTGTGTTGGCATTAAGTCATAACCCTGATATCACTATCGCGGAATTAATGGAATATATTCCTGGACCAGACTTCCCAACATCAGGTTTAATCTTAGGAAGAAGCGGGATTCGAAGAGCTTACGAGACAGGCCGTGGTTCTATTATAATTCGTGCTAAAGTTGAAATTGAAGAGAGAGCCAACGGTAAACAATCTATTATTGTAACTGAGCTACCTTATCAAGTTAACAAGGCACGTTTAATTGAAAAAATTGCAGAATTAGTTCGTGATAAGAAAATTGAAGGTATTACAGATTTACGTGATGAATCGGATCGAAATGGTATGCGCATTGTTATGGAAGTACGTCGCGATGCAAATGCAAATGTACTATTAAATAATCTTTATAAACATACAGCACTTCAAACAAGTTTCGGTATTAACATGTTGTCTCTTGTAAATGGAGAGCCACAAGTTCTAAATTTAAAACAAAATTTATATTATTATTTAGAGCACCAGAAGGTCGTGATCCGCAGACGTACTGCTTATGAGTTAGAGAAAGCAGAAGCGCGCGCTCATATTTTAGAAGGATTACGAATCGCTTTAGATCATCTTGATGAAGTTATTACGTTAATCCGTAGTTCAAAAACAGCTGATATTGCAAAACAAGGTTTAATGGAACGATTCGGCTTAAGTGAGAAACAAGCACAGGCAATTTTAGATATGCGTCTGCAACGCTTAACTGGATTAGAACGTGAAAAAATCGAACAAGAATATCAAGACTTAATGAAGCTGATTGCAGAGCTAAAAGCAATTTTAGCAGATGAAGAGAAGGTTCTTGAGATCATTCGTGAGGAATTAACGGAGGTCAAAGAACGTTTTAATGATAAGAGAAGAACAGAAATTACAATTGGCGGTATGGAAGCTATAGAGGATGAAGATTTAATCCCAGAACAAAATATCGCAATTACACTTACTCATAATGGTTATATTAAGAGGTTACCGGCTTCTACGTACAAAACACAGAACCGTGGGGGACGTGGTGTACAAGGAATGGGTACGAATGATGATGACTTTGTTGAACATTTATTAACAACGTCTACTCATGATCATATTTTATTCTTCACAAACAAGGGTAAAGTATACCGTACAAAAGGATATGAAATTCCAGAGTATAGTCGTACGGCAAAAGGCATACCAATTATTAATCTATTAGGGGTAGATAAGGGTGAGTGGATCAACGCTATTATTCCAATTCGTGAATTTGGTGACGACCAGTTCTTATTCTTTACAACGAAACAAGGTATTTCTAAGAGAACGCCGCTCTCATCATTTGGAAATATACGTACGAACGGTTTAATTGCAATTTCGCTTCGTGAAGAAGATGAATTAATTTCTGTACGTTTAACATCTGGTGATAAAGATATTATCGTAGGGACAAGCAACGGTATGTTAATTCGCTTCAATGAACAGGATGTACGTTCTATGGGCCGTAATGCAGCTGGTGTAAAAGCTATTACACTAGGCGAAGAGGACCAAGTAGTAGGTATGGAAATTGTTGAAGAGGATACGAATGTCTTAATCGTAACGAAG
>NZ_JARVHQ010000001.1:5070000-5145000 GCF_040459645.1 Bacillus cereus group sp. RP43 | reverse complement strand
AAAGGGCGCACGGTGGATGCCTTGACACTAGGAGTCGATGAAGGACGGGACTAACGCCGATATGCTTCGGGGAGCTGTAAGTAAGCTTTGATCCGAAGATTTCCGAATGGGGAAACCCACTATACGTAATGGTATGGTATCCTTACCTGAATACATAGGGTATGGAAGACAGACCCAGGGAACTGAAACATCTAAGTACCTGGAGGAAGAGAAAGCAAATGCGATTTCCTGAGTAGCGGCGAGCGAAACGGAATCTAGCCCAAACCAAGAGGCTTGCCTCTTGGGGTTGTAGGACATTCTATACGGAGTTACAAAGGAACGAGGTAGACGAAGCGACCTGGAAAGGTCCGTCACAGAGGGTAACAACCCCGTAGTCGAAACTTCGTTCTCTCTTGAATGTATCCTGAGTACGGCGGAACACGTGAAATTCCGTCGGAATCTGGGAGGACCATCTCCCAAGGCTAAATACTCCCTAGTGATCGATAGTGAACCAGTACCGTGAGGGAAAGGTGAAAAGCACCCCGGAAGGGGAGTGAAAGAGATCCTGAAACCGTGTGCCTACAAATAGTCAGAGCCCGTTAATGGGTGATGGCGTGCCTTTTGTAGAATGAACCGGCGAGTTACGATCCCGTGCGAGGTTAAGCTGAAGAGGCGGAGCCGCAGCGAAAGCGAGTCTGAATAGGGCGTTTAGTACGTGGTCGTAGACCCGAAACCAGGTGATCTACCCATGTCCAGGGTGAAGTTCAGGTAACACTGAATGGAGGCCCGAACCCACGCACGTTGAAAAGTGCGGGGATGAGGTGTGGGTAGCGGAGAAATTCCAATCGAACCTGGAGATAGCTGGTTCTCCCCGAAATAGCTTTAGGGCTAGCCTTAAGTGTAAGAGTCTTGGAGGTAGAGCACTGATTGAACTAGGGGTCCTCATCGGATTACCGAATTCAGTCAAACTCCGAATGCCAATGACTTATCCTTAGGAGTCAGACTGCGAGTGATAAGATCCGTAGTCAAGAGGGAAACAGCCCAGATCGCCAGCTAAGGTCCCAAAGTGTGTATTAAGTGGAAAAGGATGTGGAGTTGCTTAGACAACTAGGATGTTGGCTCAGAAGCAGCCACCATTTAAAGAGTGCGTAATAGCTCACTAGTCGAGTGACTCTGCGCCGAAAATGTACCGGGGCTAAATACACCACCGAAGCTGCGAATTGATACCAATGGTATCAGTGGTAGGGGAGCGTTCTAAGTGCAGTGAAGTCAGACCGGAAGGACTGGTGGAGCGCTTAGAAGTGAGAATGCCGGTATGAGTAGCGAAAGACGGGTGAGAATCCCGTCCACCGAATGCCTAAGGTTTCCTGAGGAAGGCTCGTCCGCTCAGGGTTAGTCAGGACCTAAGCCGAGGCCGACAGGCGTAGGCGATGGACAACAGGTTGATATTCCTGTACCACCTCTTTATCGTTTGAGCAATGGAGGGACGCAGAAGGATAGAAGAAGCGTGCGATTGGTTGTGCACGTCCAAGCAGTTAGGCTGATAAGTAGGCAAATCCGCTTATCGTGAAGGCTGAGCTGTGATGGGGAAGCTCCTTATGGAGCGAAGTCTTTGATTCCCCGCTGCCAAGAAAAGCTTCTAGCGAGATAAAAGGTGCCTGTACCGCAAACCGACACAGGTAGGCGAGGAGAGAATCCTAAGGTGTGCGAGAGAACTCTGGTTAAGGAACTCGGCAAAATGACCCCGTAACTTCGGGAGAAGGGGTGCTTTCTTAACGGAAAGCCGCAGTGAATAGGCCCAAGCGACTGTTTAGCAAAAACACAGGTCTCTGCGAAGCCGTAAGGCGAAGTATAGGGGCTGACACCTGCCCGGTGCTGGAAGGTTAAGGAGAGGGGTTAGCGTAAGCGAAGCTCTGAACTGAAGCCCCAGTAAACGGCGGCCGTAACTATAACGGTCCTAAGGTAGCGAAATTCCTTGTCGGGTAAGTTCCGACCCGCACGAAAGGTGTAACGATTTGGGCACTGTCTCAACCAGAGACTCGGTGAAATTATAGTACCTGTGAAGATGCAGGTTACCCGCGACAGGACGGAAAGACCCCGTGGAGCTTTACTGTAGCCTGATATTGAATTTTGGTACAGTTTGTACAGGATAGGCGGGAGCCATTGAAACCGGAGCGCTAGCTTCGGTGGAGGCGCTGGTGGGATACCGCCCTGACTGTATTGAAATTCTAACCTACGGGTCTTATCGACCCGGGAGACAGTGTCAGGTGGGCAGTTTGACTGGGGCGGTCGCCTCCTAAAGTGTAACGGAGGCGCCCAAAGGTTCCCTCAGAATGGTTGGAAATCATTCGTAGAGTGCAAAGGCATAAGGGAGCTTGACTGCGAGACCTACAAGTCGAGCAGGGACGAAAGTCGGGCTTAGTGATCCGGTGGTTCCGCATGGAAGGGCCATCGCTCAACGGATAAAAGCTACCCCGGGGATAACAGGCTTATCTCCCCCAAGAGTCCACATCGACGGGGAGGTTTGGCACCTCGATGTCGGCTCATCGCATCCTGGGGCTGTAGTCGGTCCCAAGGGTTGGGCTGTTCGCCCATTAAAGCGGTACGCGAGCTGGGTTCAGAACGTCGTGAGACAGTTCGGTCCCTATCCGTCGTGGGCGTAGGAAATTTGAGAGGAGCTGTCCTTAGTACGAGAGGACCGGGATGGACGCACCGCTGGTGTACCAGTTGTTCTGCCAAGGGCATAGCTGGGTAGCTATGTGCGGAAGGGATAAGTGCTGAAAGCATCTAAGCATGAAGCCCCCCTCAAGATGAGATTTCCCATAGCGTAAGCTAGTAAGATCCCTGAAAGATGATCAGGTTGATAGGTTCGAGGTGGAAGCATGGTGACATGTGGAGCTGACGAATACTAATAGATCGAGGACTTAACCATATAATATGAAGCAAATGTTATCTAGTTTTGAAGGAATATGCCTTCATAGTTTGGTGATGATGGCAGAGAGGTCACACCCGTTCCCATACCGAACACGGAAGTTAAGCTCTCTAGCGCCGATGGTAGTTGGGACCTTGTCCCTGTGAGAGTAGGACGTCGCCAAGCAAGATAAAAACACAAGTCTTTTGACTTGTGTTTTTTTATTTCCCATGAAATAGGCCCGGTTCTGTTAGTAAAAATGTTGAAATATAGTAAGGGATTTTTTGAGCAGAAATATTGAGAAACTGATAAATAAATGGATAATCTTCAGAGCCATAGCTTCCAAGTAAGTCATACCACCAATCTGTTTCATACCTAGAAATCATGCTTAAATTATAGAGCAATAAATAGTGAACAAGGAGCTCAGGCAACACTGGTTTAGAGTTTCTAGGTTCGGTTGTAAGTGGTAAATAATAAGTGTCAGTAAGATGCTCGTAGTATAAAGGTGTACTATACATAGGATTCCATGATTGAATAGGTGCCGAAAAAAACAAATTTAATTCATTATTTTTCTCAGGTACGTGTTGTATTGATAAATGCTTACAAGTTGTTTCGATGTAACGAGAAAATCGCTCTTTAGTCATATGTAGTCGATCTAATATATTGACTGAAAAGGAGAGCTCATTTTTATTTGTTGAATCGATCTTACATAAAGTTGATACTTTTTGACTATAGCGCAACAAATTTTGTAATTCAGGAATATTCCCCATTAGCTCTAACATATTAAATTTCTCCGCTTCTAAGTGTTTCATGTGAAACAGTTGTTCTGCAACGTGAGTAAACAATCCGTTTTTCTGTATTTTCACCTCATCTTCTAAAAATTGATACCCCTGTTTTTTTCGTTTACGAGTTGTAACGCCATGAGCTAAAACAGTAGTTGATTCTGGGTAGTTAGGATCAATAGTTAACAAGCAAGCTTTAAACAGTTGGCTAATTCCATAAAATAACAACATTGGCTGAATCGAAAAGGGGGCCACCTTATATAATTCATAATAATTTTTCCCGTGTTCTAAGTAGTAAATAAAGGGATAACAGTTTTCAAAACTTTTTTTTTCAGCATCTTGTATGGAGGATTTTTCATAACAACGGGCAAGATAACGTTGTACATTTTGAGATGAAAAAAAGAAACTTAATTGCTGCCAAGTACAATGTGTTTGATGCATATATTACGCTCCTTTTATTGTCTAAAAATTCTAACATATATATACGTCCTTGACAGTATTTTAACCAATTGATAAGCTACTAATAATAATTTCTGGTATCATGGGGGGAACAATTATGTGGGAATCTAAATTTGTTAAAGAAGGTTTGACTTTTGATGATGTATTACTTGTACCAGCGAGGTCAGATATATTACCAAGAGAAGTAAGTGTTAAAACAGTTTTATCTGAAAGCTTACAGCTAAACATCCCGTTAATTAGTGCAGGAATGGATACAGTAACAGAAGCTGACATGGCTATTGCAATGGCTCGTCAAGGCGGTTTAGGAATTATTCATAAGAATATGTCTATTGAGCAACAGGCAGAGCAAGTTGATAAAGTAAAGCGCTCTGAAAGCGGCGTTATTTCAGATCCTTTCTTCTTAACTCCAGAACATCAAGTATATGATGCAGAACATCTTATGGGAAAATATCGTATCTCAGGTGTACCAGTTGTAAATAATTTAGATGAGCGAAAATTAGTTGGTATTATTACAAACCGTGATATGCGTTTCATCCAAGACTACTCAATCAAAATTTCTGACGTAATGACAAAAGAACAGTTAATTACAGCTCCAGTTGGTACTACACTGGAAGAAGCTGAAAAGATCCTACAAAAGTATAAAATTGAAAAGCTCCCTCTTGTTGATAATAACGGTGTATTACAAGGGCTTATTACAATAAAAGATATTGAAAAAGTAATTGAATTCCCAAACTCTGCTAAAGATAAGCAAGGACGCTTATTAGTTGGAGCAGCTGTTGGTGTAACGGCTGATGCTATGCTTCGTATCGATGCATTAGTAAAAGCTAGCGTAGATGCAATTGTACTTGATACAGCTCATGGGCATTCTAAAGGTGTTATTGAAAAGGTAAAAGAAGTTCGTGCGAAATATCCAGCACTAAATATTATCGCTGGAAATGTTGCTACAGCTGAAGCAACGAAAGCATTAATTGAGGCTGGTGCAAACGTAGTTAAAGTTGGTATTGGACCAGGTTCTATTTGTACAACGCGTGTTGTAGCTGGTGTTGGTGTACCACAATTAACAGCAGTTTATGATTGTGCAACAGAAGCTCGTAAACACGGTATTCCAGTTATTGCTGATGGCGGTGTTAAGTACTCTGGTGATATGGTTAAAGCTTTAGCAGCAGGAGCACACGTTGTTATGCTAGGTAGTATGTTTGCTGGTGTTGCTGAAAGTCCTGGAGAAACTGAAATTTACCAAGGTCGCCAATTTAAAGTATATCGTGGTATGGGTTCTGTTGGAGCGATGGAAAAAGGAAGTAAAGATCGTTACTTCCAAGAAGGAAACAAAAAACTTGTTCCTGAAGGTATTGAAGGACGCGTACCATATAAAGGACCTTTAGCAGATACAGTTCATCAATTAGTTGGTGGATTACGTGCAGGTATGGGATATTGCGGAGCGCAGAATTTAGAATTCTTACGTGAGAATGCACAGTTCATTCGTATGTCAGGTGCAGGTTTACGTGAAAGCCATCCTCATCACGTACAGATTACAAAAGAGGCTCCAAACTACTCATTATAATGTCTTATATACAAATAGACAGAGATTTGATATCTCTGTCTATTTTTTTTTGATTATGTTAGAATAACGGTTATGTGAGTACATAGATATTGGGGGTAGCAAAAGTGAAAGGTATGTTTTGCAAAAGATTCATTGCGTTGGTAACAGTGCTTACAATAGCTTGTAGCATGTTTGCACCATATAGCAATGCATCAGCAGAAACAGCAGCTGCTTTAAACATTGAAGCAGGTGCAGCGATTTTAGTTGAAGCGAATTCTGGGAAAATTGTATATCAAAAGAATGCAGATGAATTATTATCAATTGCCAGTATGACAAAAATGATGAGTGAATACTTAGTGAATGAGGCAATATCAAAAGGGAAACTGAAGTGGGATCAAAAAGTTAAAGTTTCTGAATATGCATATAAAATTTCACAAGATCGTTCATTATCAAATGTTCCGCTAGAAAATGGTGGTTCTTATACGGTAAAAGAACTGTATGAAGCAATGGCAATTTATTCTGCTAATGGAGCGACAATCGCTTTAGCTGAAGCAGTGGCAGGAAAAGAAGTTGATTTCGTAAAAATGATGAATGATAAGTCGAAAGAGTTTGGATTAAAAAGCTATAAATTTGTCAACTCTACAGGCTTAACGAACAGAGATTTAAAAGGGCAACACCCTGAAGGAACAACTCCAGAAGAAGAAAATAAAATGTCTGCAAGAGATGTTGCGATTTTAGCACAAAATCTTATTAAAGACTTTCCAAAAGTATTAGATACAGCTAAAATTCCAAAAAAGGTATTCCAAGAGGGTGGAAAATACCCAGTTAATATGGATAACTGGAATTGGATGCTAAAAGGCTTAGTTAAGCAATATGAAGGCGTAGATGGTCTGAAAACAGGATCAACTCCAGAAGCAGGAGATTGTTTCACTGGTACGGTCGAGAGAAATGGTATGCGTTTCATTTCTGTAGTTATTAAAACAAATTCTCATACGGCAAGATTTGATGAGACAAAGAAATTATATGATTATGGCTTTGCTAACTTTGAAATGAAGAAAATGTATGAAAAAGGTTCTTCGGTTAAAGGAAAAGAAACAGTAAGAGTTGAAAATGCGAAAGATAAAGATGTAGCAGTTCAAACGAAGCAAGCTGTTTCACTTCCGGTGCCAAAGGGAAGTAAAGACGTTTATAAAACAGAATTTAAAGAAGGAAATAAGGGACAAGAGGCACCTATGAAAAAGGGAGTTACACTTGGCCAAATGGTTGTAACGTCTAAAGATAGTAATGATCCTGGATTTTTATCAGGAAAATCATTACAAGTAGACCTTGTAACAAAATCTGAAGTAGAAGAGGCAGGCTGGTTCACACGTTCTATGCGCGGAATTGGTTCTTTCTTTAGTGGTATGTGGAATAGTGCTGTTGATACAGTAAAAGGTTGGTTTTAAAAGCTCCTCATTGTAGGAGCTTTTTCTTATTCCTATTTTTCATACCGACTTTATGAAAAAGTAGTGGACAAGCATCAGATAGTTAGTGGTAGAATGTAAGAGTATTCTTAATTTTCTTCTTTAACGGGGGAAAGCAATTCACCTAGGGGGGTTTTTGTACATGACAAATGTAACAGGGACAGAACGTGTAAAACGTGGAATGGCAGAAATGCAAAAAGGCGGCGTTATTATGGACGTAGTTAACGCCGAGCAAGCAAGGATTGCAGAAGAGGCAGGCGCAGTTGCTGTTATGGCATTAGAGCGTGTACCTGCAGATATTCGTGCAGCAGGTGGCGTTTCTCGTATGGCAGATCCAACAATTGTTGAAGAAGTTATGGGTGCTGTATCAATTCCGGTTATGGCAAAATGCCGTATCGGTCACCTTGTAGAAGCACGTGTATTAGAATCATTAGGGGTAGACTATATCGATGAGAGTGAAGTATTAACTCCTGCTGATGAAGTATACCATTTAAATAAACGTGATTACACAGTTCCATTTGTATGTGGTTGCCGCGATATCGGAGAAGCTGCACGTCGTATTGCAGAAGGTGCATCTATGCTTCGTACAAAAGGTGAACCAGGAACAGGAAACATTGTAGAGGCAGTGCGTCATATGCGCCAAGTCAATGCAGAAATCCGTCAAGTTGCAAATCTACGTGAAGATGAGTTAATGACATATGCAAAAAATACTGGTGCTCCTTATGAAGTACTACTTGAAATTAAACGCCTTGGTCGCCTACCAGTTGTAAACTTTGCAGCAGGTGGTGTAGCAACACCAGCAGATGCAGCGTTAATGATGCAACTTGGTGCTGATGGTGTATTTGTTGGATCTGGTATCTTCAAATCAGAGAACCCAGAGAAATTTGCACGTGCAATCGTTGAGGCAACGACTCATTATGAAGATTACGAACTAATTGCAAGCCTTTCTAAAGGATTAGGTAATGCAATGAAAGGTGTCGAAATTTCAACGTTATTACCAGAACAACGCATGCAAGAGCGCGGATGGTAATTAAAGGAGATCTTTAAAATGGTGAAAATCGGTGTGCTAGGTCTTCAAGGTGCAGTTCGTGAGCATGTAAAATCAGTTGAGGCAAGTGGTGCAGAAGCTGTTGTTGTAAAGCGTATAGAACAACTTGAAGAGATTGATGGTCTTATTTTACCAGGCGGTGAAAGTACAACAATGCGCCGTCTTATTGATAAATATGCTTTCATGGAGCCTCTTCGTACATTTGCGAAGTCTGGTAAACCAATGTTTGGTACATGTGCAGGTATGATTCTTCTTGCGAAAACACTTATTGGCTATGAAGAAGCACATATTGGTGCTATGGATATTACGGTTGAGCGCAATGCGTTCGGACGCCAAAAGGATAGTTTTGAAGCTGCACTTTCAATGAAAGGTGTGGGAGAGGACTTTATTGGTGTATTTATCCGTGCTCCGTATGTTGTAAATGTAGCTGATGATGTTGAAGTACTTTCTACACATGGAGATCGAATGGTAGCAGTAAGACAAGATCAGTTTTTAGCTGCGTCATTCCATCCAGAATTAACGGATGATCATCGTGTGACAGCATACTTTGTAGAAATGGTAAAAGAAGCGAAAATGAAAAAAGTTGTATAAGTAACTTGCAACTTGTATAAGATTATAGTAAATTGATGGTAACAATTTTATAAAATAAGCGTGTTGATAGGAAGTAGTAACAAATGTTGTTTCTTATAGAGAGTCGATGGTTGGTGGAAATCGATAGAAACAGTTTGTGAATCCATCCTGGAATGGAATGTGGAATATCTTTTGATTAGTAAGCATTCCCGGTGAAGAGCCGTTATTTCTACTTGAGAGGAAAGTAGTAATGCTTTCAACTAGGGTGGCAACGCGGGTTAACTCCCGTCCCTTTATATAGGGACGGGAGTTTTTTGTGTTTTATGAAATAAAAGGAGGAGTATATAATGCTTGATATTAAATTTTTACGTACAAATTTTGAAGAAGTAAAGGCAAAATTACAGCATAGAGGCGAAGATTTAACTGATTTTGGTCGCTTTGAAGAACTGGATACGAGAAGAAGAGAGTTACTTGTTCAAACAGAGGAACTAAAAAGTAAACGTAACGAAGTATCTCAACAAATCTCTGTATTGAAGCGTGAAAAGAAAGATGCGGAAGCTCTAATTCTAGAAATGCGTGAAGTTGGGGAGAAAGTAAAAAATCTTGATAATGAACTTCGTACAGTTGAAGAAGACTTAGAAAGATTAATGTTATCTATTCCGAATATCCCTCATGAATCTGCTCCAGTTGGCGAAACAGAGGATGATAATGTAGTAGCACGTACTTGGGGAGAAGTGAAAGAATTTACTTATGAACCAAAACCACATTGGGATCTTGCTACTGATTTAGGAATTTTAGATTTTGAACGTGCGGGGAAAGTAACAGGAAGCCGCTTCGTATTTTACAAAGGTGCTGGTGCAAGATTAGAGCGTGCTTTAATTAGCTTTATGCTGGATCTTCATACTGACGAGCATGGATATGAAGAAGTATTACCTCCGTATATGGTAAACCGTGCAAGTATGACAGGAACAGGACAACTTCCGAAGTTTGAAGAAGATGCATTCCGTATTGAAAGTGAGGATTACTTCTTAATTCCAACAGCTGAAGTACCTGTAACAAATATGCATCGTGATGAGATTTTAAGTAAAGAGCAATTGCCTATACGATATGCGGCATTTAGCTCATGTTTCCGTTCTGAAGCAGGTTCAGCTGGTCGCGATACACGTGGTTTAATCCGTCAGCATCAGTTTAATAAAGTGGAGCTTGTGAAGTTCGTAAAACCAGAAGATTCTTATGAAGAGTTAGAAAAATTAACAAATGATGCAGAACGCGTGTTACAATTATTAGAGTTGCCATATCGCGTTATGAGCATGTGCACAGGAGATTTAGGATTTACAGCAGCGAAGAAATACGATATTGAAGTATGGATTCCAAGCTATGGCACATATCGTGAAATTTCTTCTTGTAGTAATTTTGAGGCTTTCCAAGCGAGACGTGCGAATATCCGTTTCCGCCGTGAGCCAAATGGCAAACCGGAACATGTTCATACACTAAATGGATCTGGTCTTGCAATTGGACGTACAGTGGCAGCTATTTTAGAGAACTACCAACAAGAAGATGGTACAATTATAATTCCAGAAGTTCTTCGCCCTTATATGGGAGGAAAAACAGTTATTAAATAAGTTAAAACATTCATCGGTATGAGTGATTGGTAATTATGGGCGTTGTCAGCAGTGTCATAAAGGAGAGGGAAAGTAAAATTTTCCTTTCCTCATAATTTATTATAGTAGGGTTGACTAACTGTTTTTCTTTTGATATTATATTTGATGTCAATATGGAGGTATACCCAAGTCTGGCTGAAGGGATCGGTCTTGAAAACCGACAGGCGGCGAGAGTCGCGCGGGGGTTCGAATCCCTCTACCTCCTCCAGATATAATTGACAACAGCGCATATAAGTGGAGATTGGAGAACTCGTTACCAACACGTAACGAGTTTTTATTTTAAAACCAATCATAAAGTATGATGTAAGGATATAGTTTCCTTATTACACACTCATATTCCGATGATTATCTTCATAGATATGAAAGGAGTTAACATGGATCTTATTATACAAACGTTTCCTTTAGATGGAAAAACTTTATATTATGTACAATGTCCTGTCTGTAAGAACAATAGAATTTTAAACAGTGGTGCAAATGTGTCGCGCATTATAAGTGATGATACATTCCGTAAACTTTGTGGTTGCACTTGTGATGTAAAACAGGTTGCAAAAAAAGTAGAGGTGCCAAAAGAGGCTGAGAAACCAGCTGTGCAAAAAGAGGTAACTCCAAAACGTACAGGGAAATTACTAACAGCAGTAATTAATGGGAAAGAAATGACTGTTAAAGAGATTGCTGAAACATATGATATTAGTACAAGTACTGTTCGTCAGCGTATTAATGCTGGAAAACCAGAGAGTGAAATTATTGCTCCGACGAAAAAGAAAAAGTAATTTCATAGGAAAACCCGTGCATATGCACGGGTTTTTTATTTTACAAGTTTACGTGTTTGTTTTAAAAAATGTCCAATTTTTTTAATGATTGGTTCGATTGAATCGCCATCTTTTAAAATATCGTATTCATTAATGTTTAATCGTAAAACAGGGCATGAATTAAAGTTATTAATCCAGTTATCGTAACGTCCATGCATCTCTTTCCAATACTCAATTGGTGTTTGCTGTTCCATCGGACGTCCTCGTTCTTGAATACGATCGACAATATCATCAAACGAACCTTCTAGGTAAATTAATAAGTCTGGATGAGGGAAGTAAGGAGTCATGACCATAGCATCAAATAAACCTTTGTATGTTTCATAATCGGTTTCAGTCATTGTACCCTTTTCGTGATGCATCTTTGCGAAAATACCAGTGTCCTCATAGATAGAACGGTCTTGAACAAAACCGCCACCATATTCAAAAATTCTTTTTTGTTCTTTAAATCGTTCTGCTAAAAAGTACACTTGTAAGTGAAAGCTCCAGCGTGTGAAATCAGCATAGAACTTGTCCAAATATGGGTTGGAATCTACTTTTTCAAAAGATGTACGATAACCTAAAGCGTTAGCTAATGCAGTTGTCATAGTTGATTTACCGACACCTACTGTTCCAGCAATAGTGATAACTGCATCATTTGGTATATCATATTTTTGCCTTAAATTCATTGTTATTTCGACTCCTTCAAGAGAGTATTTTGAAGAGCGGATAAGATGATATTTAAATCATCGGGATTTTGTACAAAATCCATATCGTCTCCATTAAATTTTAATACTGGAATATCTGGATGGTCTTTTTTGAAAGCATCCATGGCTGTTTCGTAATCTTTTGTAAGCTGTAGTAAGTAATTTGGGTCCATATTTTTTTCGAATTCTCTTCCGCGCATCGTAATTCGTTTTTGTAATGTTTCTAGGCTTGCTGTTAAATAAACGATGACATTTGGTACAGGCATATCTTGCGTAAGAATGCGATAAATTTGCATGTACTTGTCATATTGAGAATCTTTTAATGTACGGGATGCAAAAATTAAATTTTTAAATATATGATAATCTGCTACTACAGGCTTCCTTTGATTCAAATACTTTATGTTAATATCCTCTAGTTGTTTGTATCTATTACAAAGAAAGAACATCTCTGTTTGAAAACTCCATTCGTCGATGTCTTCGTAGAATTTTCCTAAAAAAGGATTTTCATCAACAATCTCTTTTAGTAAGTGGAGTTGCATGTGAGTTGAAAGTTCCTTCGCAAGTGAAGTTTTTCCAACACCAATTGGTCCTTCAACCGTGATAAATGGTACTCCGGTCACGCTGTTTCCTCCTTTCAATCAGTGATTTACCGTGACTACTAAAAACACAAAACAGAATTATTGTAGCACAAGAGGGGAGCGAACGGACTAATTTGATATAAAAAGTTAGAAAATAGATATGTATTAGCTAAATTTTATTTGGGATGAGGGTACAATATTTGCCTTTAATGTGGCTTCCATTATTTTTAAAGCATGTTCATTATCTTGCTCATTGTTAGAAGCGATGCAATCCTGTGGTACATAAATTGTATAATTTCTCATATGGGCATCATTAGCTGTAAAAAGGATGCATATGTTCCCGGCAATTCCTGTTAAAATGAGATTTTCGATTTTTAAATAACCTAATAAAGAATTTAAAGGTGTTTCATAAAAAGCAGAGTAATGTGGTTTAATAAAAATGTGATCGTCAGTATGTGGAGCAATGGCCTCGATAATATTTTTACTATATTCATTTGTACAATGAGTAATAAGTTGATCAATGTCAGATCTCCAAAGTTGATAGTGATCATTGATATAAATTATTGGATAGCCCAATGATTTCATGGTGTCCTTTAATTGTAAAATGGGGTTCTTTATAATTTCACATTTCTGTGCCAGGATGGGCCCGTGGGAGAATTGAAAATCATTAATCATATCGATAATGAGTAAGGCAGTATTTTTCATATGTAATTACCTCTCTTTTTTCTTTAGGTTGGATTGAATTTGCAAAAGTTATCCCACCTGCAAGAAATGAAAAAGTGTATTTTATTTTTGGTGAAAGGACTATATTATGGAGCGAGATATATATTTTATGCAGTTAGCAATAGAGGAAGCAAAGAAGGCGGAGGCGATACAAGAGGTACCAATTGGTGCTGTAATTGTGCTAGATGGTGAAGTGATTAGTGTCGCACATAACTTAAGAGAAACTGAACAGAGATCAATAGCTCACGCCGAGCTCTTAGCTATTGATGAAGCTTGCAAAAAATTAGGGACATGGCGTTTAGAAGATGCAACGTTATATGTAACATTAGAACCTTGTCCAATGTGTGCAGGGGGAATTGTTTTATCGCGTGTAAAAAGAGTTGTATATGGCGCGAGCGATCCGAAAGGCGGATGTGCAGGTACATTGATGAATCTTTTAACTGATGAGCGTTTTAATCATCAGTGTGAAGTAGTGGCTGGTGTACTTGAAGAGGAATGTGGTACGTTGTTAACGGTTTTTTTTAGGGAGCTTCGTAAGAAAAGAAAAGAAGCAAAAAAACTAGAGAAAAGTAATGGTAACTAACGTATTTGCATTTTGTAAAAAAACAAGTTATACTGATAATGCCTTATCCAAGGCAACCGAATATTGGTTTTAACTTTGCCGTGCTAAGCGGGGAGGTAGCGGTGCCCTATACTCGCAATCCGCTCTAGCGAGGCCGAATCCCTTCTCGAGGTTATGCTGCTGTAAGGTCTGCCTTAAGTAAGTGGTGTTGACGTTTGGGTCCTGCGCAACGGGACCCCGTGAACCTTGTCAGGTCCGGAAGGAAGCAGCAATAAGCGGGTTTTCTCGTGTGCCGCAGGAGTGCCTGAACCGAGCTAACTGCTTGAGTAACGCTTATGGTACGTAATCGACAGAAGGTGCACGGCAGTTATATATGTATACAAAACTCACCTTAATATAAAGGTGGGTTTTTTGTATGGAAAATAACTTTTGGAATCTATAAACAGAATGGGTTATAATAAATAAGATAATAACCTTTGAGGGAGGCCGTATTTTCGTGTCATACCAAGCGTTATACCGAACATGGAGACCGCAAAAATTCGAAGATGTAGTCGGTCAAAAGCACGTGACAAAAACGTTGCAAAATGCCCTTCTTCAAGAGAAAGCTTCACATGCTTATTTGTTTTCTGGTCCGAGGGGAACAGGGAAAACGACAATTGCAAAAGTATTTGCAAAGGCAATTAACTGTGAACATGCTCCGGTAGCTGAACCTTGTAATGAATGTCCTTCTTGTTTAGGAATTACACAGGGGTCTATTTCAGATGTATTAGAAATTGATGCGGCTTCAAATAACGGTGTAGATGAAATTCGAGATATAAGAGATAAAGTAAAATATGCTCCAAGTGCTGTAGGATATAAAGTATACATTATTGATGAAGTTCACATGCTTTCTATGGGTGCCTTTAATGCGCTTTTAAAAACTTTAGAAGAGCCGCCAGGACATGTTATTTTTATTCTGGCGACAACAGAGCCGCATAAGATTCCAGCTACAATTATTTCACGTTGTCAGCGTTTTGAATTTCGAAAGATATCAGTAAATGATATCGTTGAGAGGTTATCGACAGTCGTGACAAATGAAGGTACGCAAGTAGAAGATGAAGCGTTACAAATCGTAGCTCGTGCTGCTGAAGGTGGTATGCGTGACGCGCTCAGTCTTATCGACCAAGCTATTTCTTATAGTGATGAGACGGTGACGAGTGAAGATGTTTTAGCTGTAACAGGATCTGTATCTCAGCGATATTTAGGTGACCTGGTAGAATGTATACGTGAAAATGATGTATCAAGAGCGTTACGTATTATAGATGAGATGATGAGTAAAGGGAAAGATCCAGTTCGCTTTATGGAGGATTTCATTTACTACTATCGTGATATGCTTTTATATCAAACTTCACCACAATTAGAACATATGTTGGAACGAGTAATTGTAGATGATCAATTCCGTACGTTAAGTGAAGAAATGCAACCGGAAGTAATCTATGAAATTATTCATACCCTTAGTAAGGGACAACAGGAGATGAAGTGGACAAACCATCCAAGAATATTCCTGGAAGTTGTTATGGTGCAACTGTGTCAGCAGTTTATGATGCAAGCAAACGGCGCAGATCGTTTACAAGCGATTATGAACAGGATGCAGCAGCTGGAGAAAGAGTTAGAGCAAGTTAAAAAGAATGGCGTACCAGCTGGTGTTCAGCAGGAAGTAAGAGAGACGCGGGCAACACCAAAACCGGTACGAACAGGAAGTATGAAAATTCCTGTTGGACGTGTGAATGAAGTGTTAAAGCAAGCGAAGCGTCAAGATTTAGAACAGTTAAAAGCTGTATGGGGCGAATTGTTAGGAAGGCTCAAGTCACATAACAAAGTAGCATTTGCTGTTTTATTAGAAAATAGTGAACCAGTTGCGGCTTCGGATGATACTTATGTGTTAGCATTTCAATATGAGATTCATTGCAAAATGGCTAGTGAAAATCGAGAAGCAATGGATACATTGGAACAAACTCTTTTTGAATTGTTAAGTAAAAGGTTAAATATGATTGCTATCCCAAAAAGTGAATGGGGTAAAATTCGTGAAGACTTTTTACAACGCGAAGGCGGGGATTCTGAAGAAAGCCCAGAACAAAAAGAAGATCCTCTTATAGAAGAGGCTGTAAAATTAGTAGGGCAAGAACTTATTGAAATAAAAGAGTAATAATAATGAGGAGGAATTAATTATGATGCGTGGCGGAATGGGAAATATGAATAATATGATGAAACAAATGCAAAAGATGCAAAAAGACATGGCGAAGGCACAAGAAGAGCTTGGCGAAAAAACAGTTGAAGGTACAGCTGGTGGCGGAATGGTTACTGTTATCGCAAATGGCCATAAGCAAGTTATTGAAGTGAAAATTAAAGAAGAAGTTGTAGATCCAGAAGATATTGAAATGTTACAAGACTTAGTATTAGCTGCAACGAATGATGCGCTTAAAAAGGTTGATGAACTTTCAAACTCTACAATGGGCAAATTTACAAAAGGCTTGAACTTACCAGGTGGAATGTTCTAGGAGGATATTGATATATGCATTATCCAGAACCGATATCAAAATTAATCGATAGTTTTATGAAGTTGCCAGGAATCGGACCGAAAACAGCGGTTCGATTGGCGTTTTTCGTGTTAGATATGAAAGAGGATGATGTACTAGGTTTTGCAAAAGCACTTGTGAATGCGAAGCGAGATTTAGCGTATTGTTCTATATGCGGGCATATCACTGACCGCGATCCTTGTTATATTTGTGACGATTCGCATAGAGATCAATCGGTTGTTTGTGTAGTACAAGAGCCGAAAGATGTAATTGCGATGGAAAAAATGAAGGAATATCAAGGTGTATATCATGTTTTGCGTGGTGCCATTTCTCCAATGGAGGGAATTGGACCAGAGGATATTAATATCCCGCAGTTATTAAAGAGACTACAAGATGAAACAGTACAAGAAGTGATATTAGCAACAAACCCTAATATTGAAGGGGAAGCTACAGCGATGTACATATCCCGCCTCTTAAAGCCAACAGGAATTAAAGTAACTCGTATTGCTCATGGTCTGCCAGTTGGTGGAGATTTAGAATATGCAGATGAAGTAACACTATCGAAAGCTCTAGAAGGCCGTAGAGAGATATAAGAGGAGAAGGGAAAATGTTCTTTCAAAAAAAGGGTAAGTTGCGTAAAGAGTATGACGATAAGTTAATTGTATTATTAGAAAAGGTAAAGAATGAATGGCTACGTCAGAAGAGACTGGTTGAACAAAGTGTTGAGCCGTCTCAAGATGTACTTTGTTCTTTAAAAATAGCAGAGGCGAAATATTTTTTCTTGTTAAAAGAAGCCAAACGTCGTCCTGTGAAAATGGAACAATGGTAAAAGGTCCTGCTTTTTAAAGCGGGACCTTTTACTTTTTATCTATTTATTTGTGAGCAAGGCGACTTTATTTTTTGGATATAAAGAGGTGAAAGGAAAGGCGAGAATGGAATTAGTTGTATCTAATTGTTAGTGCTTAGAAGAAATAGTATTGATTAAAGGTTATAAAGATGAAGAGATAGGAGTTGTGTTGTAGATGTTCTTTTTTATCGTCTTGTCCCATACAAATGGATATGTATAGGTCATTCATAAGGAGGAAAAAATGAATTCTACAATTATTATTGTTGGCATTCTTACCTTGGTTTTTATTTTTCTTATTTTTGGTGTTTCTGCTAAACCAATACGTTTTATAGGGAAAGCGCTCTTTCATGTCACTTTAGGTATAGCGTTACTATTCATTGTGAATGTTGCAGGGACATACTTTGATTTTCATATTCCAATTAATATAGGCACAGCTACAGTATCGAGTTTATTAGGGGTGCCAGGTGTTGTTGCATTAGTGATTATTAAGCTATATATAATGCCAAGATAAATTTATTTTGGCATTTTTTTAAAAAGCGTTGACTTATCTATGAGTAATATGATAAATTAATAAGCGTCGTCAGGAACGAAAGAAAAAAGTTGTTGACAGATTTAAGTCGAAATGTTAAATTATAAAAGTCGCTGAAACGCGGCATTGAACTTTGAAAACTAAACGAAACAAACAACGTGAAACGTCAATTTTTATTTTTAGATGCTAGACAAACTAACTTTATTGGAGAGTTTGATCCTGGCTCAGGATGAACGCTGGCGGCGTGCCTAATACATGCAAGTCGAGCGAATGGATTAAGAGCTTGCTCTTATGAAGTTAGCGGCGGACGGGTGAGTAACACGTGGGTAACCTGCCCATAAGACTGGGATAACTCCGGGAAACCGGGGCTAATACCGGATAATATTTTGAACTGCATGGTTCGAAATTGAAAGGCGGCTTCGGCTGTCACTTATGGATGGACCCGCGTCGCATTAGCTAGTTGGTGAGGTAACGGCTCACCAAGGCAACGATGCGTAGCCGACCTGAGAGGGTGATCGGCCACACTGGGACTGAGACACGACCCAGACTCCTACGGGAGGCAGCAGTAGGGAATCTTCCGCAATGGACGAAAGTCTGACGGAGCAACGCCGCGTGAGTGATGAAGGCTTTCGGGTCGTAAAACTCTGTTGTTAGGGAAGAACAAGTGCTAGTTGAATAAGCTGGCACCTTGACGGTACCTAACCAGAAAGCCACGGCTAACTACGTGCCAGCAGCCGCGGTAATACGTAGGTGGCAAGCGTTATCCGGAATTATTGGGCGTAAAGCGCGCGCAGGTGGTTTCTTAAGTCTGATGTGAAAGCCCACGGCTCAACCGTGGAGGGTCATTGGAAACTGGGAGACTTGAGTGCAGAAGAGGAAAGTGGAATTCCATGTGTAGCGGTGAAATGCGTAGAGATATGGAGGAACACCAGTGGCGAAGGCGACTTTCTGGTCTGTAACTGACACTGAGGCGCGAAAGCGTGGGGAGCAAACAGGATTAGATACCCTGGTAGTCCACGCCGTAAACGATGAGTGCTAAGTGTTAGAGGGTTTCCGCCCTTTAGTGCTGAAGTTAACGCATTAAGCACTCCGCCTGGGGAGTACGGCCGCAAGGCTGAAACTCAAAGGAATTGACGGGGGCCCGCACAAGCGGTGGAGCATGTGGTTTAATTCGAAGCAACGCGAAGAACCTTACCAGGTCTTGACATCCTCTGAAAATCCTAGAGATAGGACTTCTCCTTCGGGAGCAGAGTGACAGGTGGTGCATGGTTGTCGTCAGCTCGTGTCGTGAGATGTTGGGTTAAGTCCCGCAACGAGCGCAACCCTTGATCTTAGTTGCCATCATTAAGTTGGGCACTCTAAGGTGACTGCCGGTGACAAACCGGAGGAAGGTGGGGATGACGTCAAATCATCATGCCCCTTATGACCTGGGCTACACACGTGCTACAATGGACGGTACAAAGAGCTGCAAGACCGCGAGGTGGAGCTAATCTCATAAAACCGTTCTCAGTTCGGATTGTAGGCTGCAACTCGCCTACATGAAGCTGGAATCGCTAGTAATCGCGGATCAGCATGCCGCGGTGAATACGTTCCCGGGCCTTGTACACACCGCCCGTCACACCACGAGAGTTTGTAACACCCGAAGTCGGTGGGGTAACCTTTATGGAGCCAGCCGCCTAAGGTGGGACAGATGATTGGGGTGAAGTCGTAACAAGGTAGCCGTATCGGAAGGTGCGGCTGGATCACCTCCTTTCTATGGAGAATTGATGAACACAGTTCATCAATATAAGTTTCCGTGTTTCGTTTTCGTTTAGTTTTGAGAGTTCAATATAAGTATTGACTCTTAAATAGGAATATGATATAAATAAATTCCGCAATTTGTATGGGCCTATAGCTCAGCTGGTTAGAGCGCACGCCTGATAAGCGTGAGGTCGATGGTTCGAGTCCATTTAGGCCCACCATACATTTTACGGGGCCTTAGCTCAGCTGGGAGAGCGCCTGCCTTGCACGCAGGAGGTCAGCGGTTCGATCCCGCTAGGCTCCACCAAAAAGCTATTTTATATAGTAAATGGTATGTTCTTTGAAAACTAGATAACAGTGTAGCTCATATTTTTTAATTTTAGTTTGGTTAAGTTAGAAAGGGCGCACGGTGGATGCCTTGACACTAGGAGTCGATGAAGGACGGGACTAACGCCGATATGCTTCGGGGAGCTGTAAGTAAGCTTTGATCCGAAGATTTCCGAATGGGGAAACCCACTATACGTAATGGTATGGTATCCTTACCTGAATACATAGGGTATGGAAGACAGACCCAGGGAACTGAAACATCTAAGTACCTGGAGGAAGAGAAAGCAAATGCGATTTCCTGAGTAGCGGCGAGCGAAACGGAATCTAGCCCAAACCAAGAGGCTTGCCTCTTGGGGTTGTAGGACATTCTATACGGAGTTACAAAGGAACGAGGTAGACGAAGCGACCTGGAAAGGTCCGTCACAGAGGGTAACAACCCCGTAGTCGAAACTTCGTTCTCTCTTGAATGTATCCTGAGTACGGCGGAACACGTGAAATTCCGTCGGAATCTGGGAGGACCATCTCCCAAGGCTAAATACTCCCTAGTGATCGATAGTGAACCAGTACCGTGAGGGAAAGGTGAAAAGCACCCCGGAAGGGGAGTGAAAGAGATCCTGAAACCGTGTGCCTACAAATAGTCAGAGCCCGTTAATGGGTGATGGCGTGCCTTTTGTAGAATGAACCGGCGAGTTACGATCCCGTGCGAGGTTAAGCTGAAGAGGCGGAGCCGCAGCGAAAGCGAGTCTGAATAGGGCGTTTAGTACGTGGTCGTAGACCCGAAACCAGGTGATCTACCCATGTCCAGGGTGAAGTTCAGGTAACACTGAATGGAGGCCCGAACCCACGCACGTTGAAAAGTGCGGGGATGAGGTGTGGGTAGCGGAGAAATTCCAATCGAACCTGGAGATAGCTGGTTCTCCCCGAAATAGCTTTAGGGCTAGCCTTAAGTGTAAGAGTCTTGGAGGTAGAGCACTGATTGAACTAGGGGTCCTCATCGGATTACCGAATTCAGTCAAACTCCGAATGCCAATGACTTATCCTTAGGAGTCAGACTGCGAGTGATAAGATCCGTAGTCAAGAGGGAAACAGCCCAGATCGCCAGCTAAGGTCCCAAAGTGTGTATTAAGTGGAAAAGGATGTGGAGTTGCTTAGACAACTAGGATGTTGGCTCAGAAGCAGCCACCATTTAAAGAGTGCGTAATAGCTCACTAGTCGAGTGACTCTGCGCCGAAAATGTACCGGGGCTAAATACACCACCGAAGCTGCGAATTGATACCAATGGTATCAGTGGTAGGGGAGCGTTCTAAGTGCAGTGAAGTCAGACCGGAAGGACTGGTGGAGCGCTTAGAAGTGAGAATGCCGGTATGAGTAGCGAAAGACGGGTGAGAATCCCGTCCACCGAATGCCTAAGGTTTCCTGAGGAAGGCTCGTCCGCTCAGGGTTAGTCAGGACCTAAGCCGAGGCCGACAGGCGTAGGCGATGGACAACAGGTTGATATTCCTGTACCACCTCTTTATCGTTTGAGCAATGGAGGGACGCAGAAGGATAGAAGAAGCGTGCGATTGGTTGTGCACGTCCAAGCAGTTAGGCTGATAAGTAGGCAAATCCGCTTATCGTGAAGGCTGAGCTGTGATGGGGAAGCTCCTTATGGAGCGAAGTCTTTGATTCCCCGCTGCCAAGAAAAGCTTCTAGCGAGATAAAAGGTGCCTGTACCGCAAACCGACACAGGTAGGCGAGGAGAGAATCCTAAGGTGTGCGAGAGAACTCTGGTTAAGGAACTCGGCAAAATGACCCCGTAACTTCGGGAGAAGGGGTGCTTTCTTAACGGAAAGCCGCAGTGAATAGGCCCAAGCGACTGTTTAGCAAAAACACAGGTCTCTGCGAAGCCGTAAGGCGAAGTATAGGGGCTGACACCTGCCCGGTGCTGGAAGGTTAAGGAGAGGGGTTAGCGTAAGCGAAGCTCTGAACTGAAGCCCCAGTAAACGGCGGCCGTAACTATAACGGTCCTAAGGTAGCGAAATTCCTTGTCGGGTAAGTTCCGACCCGCACGAAAGGTGTAACGATTTGGGCACTGTCTCAACCAGAGACTCGGTGAAATTATAGTACCTGTGAAGATGCAGGTTACCCGCGACAGGACGGAAAGACCCCGTGGAGCTTTACTGTAGCCTGATATTGAATTTTGGTACAGTTTGTACAGGATAGGCGGGAGCCATTGAAACCGGAGCGCTAGCTTCGGTGGAGGCGCTGGTGGGATACCGCCCTGACTGTATTGAAATTCTAACCTACGGGTCTTATCGACCCGGGAGACAGTGTCAGGTGGGCAGTTTGACTGGGGCGGTCGCCTCCTAAAGTGTAACGGAGGCGCCCAAAGGTTCCCTCAGAATGGTTGGAAATCATTCGTAGAGTGCAAAGGCATAAGGGAGCTTGACTGCGAGACCTACAAGTCGAGCAGGGACGAAAGTCGGGCTTAGTGATCCGGTGGTTCCGCATGGAAGGGCCATCGCTCAACGGATAAAAGCTACCCCGGGGATAACAGGCTTATCTCCCCCAAGAGTCCACATCGACGGGGAGGTTTGGCACCTCGATGTCGGCTCATCGCATCCTGGGGCTGTAGTCGGTCCCAAGGGTTGGGCTGTTCGCCCATTAAAGCGGTACGCGAGCTGGGTTCAGAACGTCGTGAGACAGTTCGGTCCCTATCCGTCGTGGGCGTAGGAAATTTGAGAGGAGCTGTCCTTAGTACGAGAGGACCGGGATGGACGCACCGCTGGTGTACCAGTTGTTCTGCCAAGGGCATAGCTGGGTAGCTATGTGCGGAAGGGATAAGTGCTGAAAGCATCTAAGCATGAAGCCCCCCTCAAGATGAGATTTCCCATAGCGTAAGCTAGTAAGATCCCTGAAAGATGATCAGGTTGATAGGTTCGAGGTGGAAGCATGGTGACATGTGGAGCTGACGAATACTAATAGATCGAGGACTTAACCATATAATATGAAGCAAATGTTATCTAGTTTTGAAGGAATATGCCTTCATAGTTTGGTGATGATGGCAGAGAGGTCACACCCGTTCCCATACCGAACACGGAAGTTAAGCTCTCTAGCGCCGATGGTAGTTGGGACCTTGTCCCTGTGAGAGTAGGACGTCGCCAAGCAAGATAAAAACACAAGTCTTTTGACTTGTGTTTTTTGTTTTTAAACAGTACGCGAAAGAAGTAAAGGGAATACATAAGTAATACAAACACGTTGCCCAAGAGTAAATCATATTATATAAGAAATTGATGTATATTTTCCGGAAATTTGTCAAGGAATAGAGGTATATAATATGTTTATTTAAAAGGGAGGAAAGATTATGAAATTACCAAGTGAAATTTGCATCGTTTGTGAGACAAAAAGAAGAGAAGGAATATATGTATATAATAATTTAATATGTTACGAGTGCGAAAGAAATCTGGTGAATACTGAGACAAATGACCCGAAGTATATACATTATTTAAAACAACTGCGAAAATTAGAAGTATCATATTTTTAAATAGGCATTATGCCTATTATTTTTTTTGCCCTAATATCTGTATAATAGATACAGAATGAACAATAAGGAAGAGGTACATATGAATCAAAATCGTATGCCTTTATATGAGGCTTTAATGGAATTTAAAGAAAGGCGACTACTATCTTTTCATGTTCCAGGTCATAAGAATGGTTTAAACTTCCCTCAGAAAGCTACAGGGGGGTTTAAGGACATATTATCTATTGATGTAACAGAGTTAACAGGATTAGATGATTTACATAGTCCGTTTGAATGTATAGATGAAGCACAGCAATTATTAGCTGAAGTATATGGCGTGCACAAAAGTTATTTTTTAATTAATGGTTCAACAGTTGGAAATTTAGCAATGATTTTGTCTTGCTGCGGCGAGCATGATATTGTCCTCGTACAAAGAAATTGTCATAAATCAATCATTAATGGTTTGAAATTAGCAGGGGCGAATCCAGTCTTTTTAAATCCATGGATTGATGAAGTACATAACGTACCGGTAGGTGTTCATGATGAAGTTATTAAGGAGGCAATTACAAAGTATCCAAATGCAAAAGCACTTATTTTAACACATCCTAATTACTATGGTATGGGAATTGATTTAGAGGCAAGTATCGCTTACGCACATGCACATAAAATCCCTGTTCTAGTAGATGAAGCCCATGGGGCACATTTTTGTATAGGGGACCCCTTCCCGAAGTCAGCATTAGTTTATGGTGCGGATATTGTGGTTCATTCCGCACATAAAACATTACCTGCGATGACAATGGGATCTTATTTACATATAAATAGCCGTTTGGTGAGCGAAGAAAAAGTTTCCTCCTATTTAAGTATGCTACAATCTAGTAGCCCATCGTATCCAATTATGGCTTCTCTTGATATAGCGCGCTTTGCAATAGCAGTTATAAAGGAAGAGGGGCATGATGAAATCGTTGAGTTTTTACGCCGATTTAAAGAAGGATTGCGATCTATCCCACAAATAGCCATTTTACAATATCCATCGCAGGATGAATTAAAGGTTACGGTGCAAACGCGCTGTCAGTTATCGGGGTATGAATTACAGTCTGTATTTGAAAAGGTCGGTATATATACGGAGATGGCAGATCCATATAACGTTCTATTTATATTACCGTTACAAGTAAATGAGGGGTATATGAAAGCTATAGAGATAATTCGAGTAGCTTTGCAGAAATATAAGGTAAAAGACAAGACAGCATCAATTCGTTATACTTATAAAGGGGAGATTTCCCCTTTACCGTATACGTATAAACAATTAGAGAGATACAAAACGAAGTTAGTATCTATAGAAGAAGCCGTTGGTATGATAGCTGCAGAAATGGTGATTCCGTATCCACCTGGAATTCCATTGATCATGTATGGAGAGAGAATTACTCAAGAACATACAAAGCAAATTACTCATTTAGAGAAAACAGGGGCTCGTTTTCAGGGTAGTACAAAATATATGAACGTGTATGATATAGAAAGTAGGTTTTAGGATGAAGGGATTATTTGTAACAATTGAAGGGCCAGAAGGTTCGGGTAAAACAACATTAATTAAAAGTTTATTACCATATTTTGAGCAAAAGGAACAAAAGGTAATGGCGACCAGGGAACCGGGTGGTATTGTAATTTCTGAAGATATTAGAACCATTTTACATAAACAAGAGTATACGATGATGGAAGCACGTACAGAGGCGCTTCTGTATGCTGCTGCACGTAGACAACATTTAGTGGAAAAAGTTATGCCAGCACTTGAGGAAAACTATCTTGTACTATGTGATCGTTTTATAGATAGCTCTTTAGCGTATCAAGGATATGCAAGAGGCTTAGGTATGGATAAAGTATTTGAAATTAATCGTTTCGCAACGGAAGATTGTATGCCTAGTTTAACAATCTATTTAGATATTGAGCCGGAGGTAGGTTTAGCACGAATTGAAAAAGATGCAGGACGTGAAGTAAATCGACTAGATATGGAAGATATCTCTTTCCATAAACGTGTGCGTGAAGGATATTTACAAGTTGTAGAGCGTTTCTCTAATCGCATCGTATTAGTAAATGCTGATCAACCGATGAAAAAACTTATAGAAGAAGTTGTTCAGATTATAGAAGATAAATTGTTATAATAGAAGGAAAGAATGAAATAAGTGAGGTATGCAGTATGATAAATACGTGGGAGCAGCTTTCTGCTATACAGCCCATCGGTGTCAAAATGTTGATGAATAGCATTGCAAAAGAGCGTATATCCCACGCTTACTTGTTAGAGGGAGGGAAAGGGACTGGGAAGTTCGCCACAGCAATTCAAATGGCAAAAAGTTTTCTCTGTTCACAAAGAAATGGTGTAGAGCCTTGTCATGTATGTACGAATTGTCGCCGAATTGATTCAGGTAACTACCCAAACTTACATATTGTAAAACCAGATGGATTATCTATTAAAAAACAGCAAATTCATGATTTACAAGAAGAGTTTTCAAAAACAGGATTAGAAGCAAATAAAAAAGTATATATTATTGAGCATGCAGATCGTATGACAGCAAATGCAGCGAATACGCTCTTAAAGTTTTTAGAAGAACCAAGTAGTGATACAACAGCTATTTTACTTACTGAACAAAGTCATCAGATTTTAAATACAATCTTATCTCGTTGTCAAGTTGTTACGTTTAGGCCGTTGCCTACAGAATCTTTAATTAAGAGGTTAGAGGAAGAGGGTATTACAGTTTCTTTATCTACACTTGCTGCGCAGCTTACAAATAGTTTTGAAGAAGCTTTATTAATGTGTAATGATGAATGGTTTGCACAAGCGAGAGCTTTAGTGATAAAATTATGTGAAGCGCTCGAAAAAGATAAAGCCTCTATTTTTTTTGTACAAGAAAAATGGGGGAAGCACTTTGGAGAGAAAGAACAATTACAGCAAGGCTTAGATATGTTACTCCTTATTTATAAGGATTTATTATATGTTCAACTTGGAGAAGAAGATCGTCTTGTTTTTCATGAGCAGAAAGAGATGTTTGAATCCTTTTCTTATGCTCAGAAGCGCATTGTATCAGCTCTCTTTAATATATTAGAGGCAAAAAATAGAATCAACGCTAATGTAAATGCGCAGCTTGTGTTCGAACAGTTAGTGTTGCGGTTGCAGGAGGGATGACCGTTTTGTATGATGTAGTAGGTGTTCGCTTTAAGAAGGCCGGAAAGGTATATTACTTTGATCCAAATCAGTTCGATATCTCAGAAAATGAGTTTGTAATTGTAGAAACAGTAAGAGGTATTGAATACGGAAAAGTAGTTATTACCAAAAAGCAAGTTGATGAAAACGACGTTGTATTACCGCTTAAAAAAGTTATTCGTATTGCAAATGAAAATGATCGTACCATTGTTGAAGAGAATAGGCATGCTGCGAAAGAAGCATATCAAGTTTGTCAACAAAAGGTAGGAGAACATAATCTTGATATGAAGCTTGTAGATGTAGAGTATACGTTCGATCGTAATAAGATTATTTTTTACTTTACTGCGGATGGTCGGATTGATTTCCGGGAACTAGTGAAAGACTTAGCGGCAATTTTTAGGACAAGAATTGAGCTGAGACAGATCGGAGTTCGTGACGAAGCAAAAATGCTTGGTGGTATTGGTCCATGTGGTCGTATGCTTTGTTGTTCTACTTTTTTAGGAGATTTTGAACCTGTATCCATTAAAATGGCAAAGGATCAAAATTTATCATTAAATCCTGCAAAAATCTCTGGTTTATGTGGTCGCTTAATGTGTTGCTTAAAATATGAGAATGATGAATATGAGGCAGCAAAGGAACAACTTCCTGATTTAGATCAACGTATACAAACACCGCATGGTACTGGCCGTGTTATCGGATTAAATATTTTAGAAAGATTGATTCAAGTGGAGCTAGTAGACAAGGAACGGATAGTAGAATATACGTTAGATGAATTAATTAATAAAGGGGTCGTTTCGAGTCAAACCACAGATTAATGAGGTGGGTGCTTGTGGAGAAAAAGGATATTTTTGCATCGGTTTCTAGTATGGAAGAGCAAATTGGACATTTATACAAACAGTTGGGAGAATTAAAACAACATCTTGCAGAATTATTGGAAGAAAACCAACATATAAAAATGGAAAATGAAAATTTGCGACATCGTTTTGAAGAAGTGCAGAACAAGGAAAAACAAAAAACTCAAAAACGCAAAGAAATGAAGGCGAAGACAGATATTGGTGAAGGCTACGATAACCTAGCAAGACTATATCAAGAAGGTTTTCATATTTGTAATCTACATTATGGAAGTGTACGTAAAGAGGGAGATTGTTTATTCTGTCTGTCATTTTTAAATAAAAAATGAGATTACCTTTCCAATATAATTGGAAAGGTAATTTTTTATACATGAGAGTAGAATGAAATTTATTTTTACATTAATAGAGGATGAAATAGGGTAGGTTAAGTGTAAGAAAGGGAGCAATATATGAATTTATATGAAGATGAGCGTTTAGATTACTTATTAGCGCAAGATATGAAGATTGTACAAAGTCCATCAGTATTTAATTTTTCTTTGGATGCTGTTTTACTTGCAGATTTTGCTTGGGTTCCAATTCAAAAAGGTAATTTACTTGATTTGTGTACAGGTAACGCAGTTATCCCTCTTTTATTAAGTACGAGGACAAAAGGGAAAATTACAGGTGTAGAAATTCAAGAGCGCTTATATGATATGGGAATAAGAAGCGTTCAATACAATAATTTAGAAGAAAGAATTCATTTAATCCATGGAGATTTGAAAGATATGCCAGAGAAACTTGGACGTCATCAATATGATGTTGTAACATGTAATCCTCCTTATTTTCAAACACCACAAACTTCTGAGAAGAATATAAATGAACATTTAGCGATAGCTCGTCATGAAATTATGTGCACATTAGAGGATGTTGTATATGCAAGTAGCCAGCTAGTGAAACAGGGTGGGAAAGTAGCATTTGTACATCGTCCAGGTCGGTTGCTCGACATCGTCACATTAATGCGTAAATACAAAATCGAACCGAAACGTGTGCGATTTGTTTATCCTAAGGCTGGTAAAGAAGCGAATACATTGTTAATTGAAGGAATTAAGGATGGGAATGCAGATTTAAAAATCTTACCACCTCTTTTTGTATACGAAGAAAACAATGAATATACAAAGGAGCTTCGTTCAATTTTATATGGAGAAGAATAAGCATTGTTTTTATGTGGTGGAGTGTTCTGATGGAAGTTATTATGCTGGATATACAAATCATATAGAAAAACGGATTCAGACCCATAATAGTGGAAAAGGTGCTAGATATACACGCGCTAGACTTCCAGTTGGTTTAAAATATGTAGAGAATCATGAGGATAAACGAACGGCTATGCAAGCTGAATATCACTTTAAACAGTTAACTAGGAAACAAAAAGAAGAATATATGCAAAAAGGAGAACGCTATGTGGCAACAAAAAAGCTTTCAGCAAAATGAAAAAGGGTTTTTATATTTAGTACCGACTCCAATTGGAAATTTAGAGGATATGACATTTCGTGCAGTCCGAATTTTAAAAGAGGCAGATGTTATTGCTGCAGAAGATACAAGGCAAACGAAGAAGCTTTGTAATTATTTTGAAATTGAAACACCAGTTATGAGTTATCACGAGCATAATAAAGAAGTAAGTGGACGAAAAATTTTGGATAAGTTAGAAGATGGTAAGACTGTAGCCATTGTAAGTGATGCTGGTATGCCATGTATTTCAGATCCTGGTTACGATATTGTTGTAGAGGCTGTGGCAGAACAATATCATGTTATTCCACTCCCTGGGGCAAATGCGGCTCTTACAGCATTGATTGCATCAGGACTTGAGACAAAACACTTTTATTTCTATGGTTTCCTGCAAAGAAATAAAAAGGAACGTAAGATTGAGTTAGAAAAGCTGCGCTATATTCCAACTACAATGATGTTTTACGAGGCACCGCATCGTTTAGATGATACTTTAATCTCTATGCAAGACGTGTTAGGAAATAGAGAAATCGTATTATGTCGCGAGCTAACGAAAAAATTTGAAGAATTTATTCGTGGCACAATTGAGGAAGCAATTGAATGGACGAAGCAAAATGAAGTCCGTGGTGAGTTTTGTATTTTAGTAGCAGGTTCAACAGAAGAACCTACTCCAGAAGAGCAATGGTGGGAAGCTATTTCAGTATATAATCATATTGAACATTATATAAATGAAAAAGGTATGAATTCAAAAGAAGCGATTAAAACAGTCGCTAAAGACCGAGATTTGTCGAAACGTGATGTATATCAAATCTATCATGTGGATAAAAAATAAGCTTCTCATAATTGAGAAGCTTATTTTGCTGTTTCGATATAATCTTGAAGTTCGTTTAAGACCTGTTCAGCGCCTTCTTTACTTAAGATAATTTTACCTTCAGCTAAAGATAGGTTACCATCAGATACTTCACCAGTTACTTGGCAAGTCATGTTTGGTTTATATTTCTTTAAGATGATTTTCTCGTCATCAACGTAGATTTCAAGAGCATCCTTTTCTGCAATACCTAAAGTACGGCGTAATTCGATTGGAATTACTACACGACCTAATTCATCAACTTTACGAACGATACCAGTAGATTTCATAATTCTTTTCCTCCTAAATAAATAGTTTATAAGTTTCGAGTCTATTTTTTGATTCGTCATTTTTCGACAAAATACCCTATGGACATATGATACCAATCATTTACATTTCCGTCAATTCTTAAATTCTATATTTTAAAAAAAGATTTATAGATTTTTATACTTCTTATATATAATAGAATGTGAGTCATTTCTATAATTGTTTCGTATTATTTTTATAATGTTTATACCTTTTGGAAAAAATATTGTATATTTTTTTGAATATGAGTAATAGATGATAAAGATATCGAGCATTAACTCGTTTTTATATGTGAGTTTTTGATATACTGTTTATAAATACATATGAGGTTATTCGGGAGGTCCAAAACGATGAAAGAGGAAAATAAGTCCTTTTATATTACTACCCCAATTTATTATCCAAGTGGAAAGTTACACATTGGACATGCTTATACGACGGTAGCAGGAGATGCGATGGCACGATATAAGCGTATGCAAGGATACAATGTTCATTATTTAACAGGAACTGATGAGCATGGACAGAAGATCCAAAAGAAAGCAGAAGAACTAAATGTTACACCACAAGCATATGTGGATAACATTGTATCAGGGATTAAAGAACTTTGGGAGAAGATGGATATCTCTTATGATGATTTTATTCGTACAACTGAAGATCGTCATAAAGATGTTGTTGAGAAAATCTTCAAGCAGCTAGTAGATCAAGGCGATATTTATCTTGATGAATATGAAGGTTGGTATTCTGTACAAGATGAAACATTCTATACAGCGCATCAATTAGTAGATCCAATTATGGAAGGTGACAAAGTAGTTGGTGGAAAAAGCCCAGATAGTGGTCACGCTGTAGAACTTGTTCGCGAAGAATCTTATTTCTTTAGAATGGGTAAATATGTAGACCGACTATTAAAGTTCTATGAAGATAACCCTCACTTCATTCAGCCGGAGTCCCGTAAAAATGAAATGATTAATAACTTCATTAAACCAGGATTAGAAGATTTAGCTGTTTCTCGTACTTCATTTGACTGGGGAGTTCGTGTTCCAGGTAACCCAAAACACGTTATTTACGTATGGGTAGATGCGTTGTCTAATTACATTACTGCATTAGGATATGGAACAGAAAATGACGAGAAGTATAAAAAATTCTGGCCAGCAGATGTCCATTTAGTTGGGAAAGAAATCGTTCGTTTCCATACAATTTATTGGCCGATTATTTTAATGGCCTTAGATTTACCACTTCCGAAGAAAGTCTTTGCTCATGGCTGGATTTTAATGAAGGATGGAAAAATGAGTAAGTCAAAAGGAAACGTAGTAGATCCAGTTACACTAATCGATCGTTACGGATTAGATGCATTGCGTTACTACTTACTTCGCGAAGTTCCATTTGGATCTGATGGAGTATTCACACCAGAAGGATTTGTTGAACGAATCAACTTTGATTTAGCGAATGATTTAGGTAACTTATTAAATCGCACAGTAGCTATGATTGATAAATACTTTAACGGGGAAATCCCTGCATTTAAAGCAAATGTAACTGAGTTCGATGAAACGCTAGTGATATTTGCCCAAGATACATTGAAAAAAGTAGAAGAGGCAATGGAGAATATGGAATTCTCTGTAGCACTAAGTTCCATTTGGCAATTAGTTAGCCGTACGAACAAATATATTGATGAAACACAGCCATGGGTATTAGCGAAGGATGAGAATGATCGTGAAAAACTTGCGTCTGTAATGGCCCACTTAGCTGAGGTACTTCGTCAAACAGGTATTATGCTTATGCCATTCCTAACAGTAGCACCAAGTAAGATGTTTGCTCAACTTGGCCTTACTGAAGAGGCGCATAAATCTTGGGAAAGCCTATCTACAATTGGATGTATTCCAGGCGGAACAAAAGTAGAAAAAGGAAACCCAATTTTCCCTCGTTTAGAAATGGAAGTAGAAGTAGAGTATATTAAAAAACAAATGCAAGCTTCTGCTCCTAAAGTAGAAGAGAAAAAAGAAGAAGAACCAAAGGCAGAAGAAATTACAATTGATGATTTCTTTAAAGTAGAATTACGAGTAGCTGAAGTATTATCCGCTGAACCTGTGAAAAAAGCAGATAAGTTGTTAAAAATTCAGCTTGATTTAGGTACAGAGAAGCGTCAAGTGGTTTCTGGGATTGCTAAATTCTATTCCCCAGAAGAACTAAAAGGTAAAAAGGTTATTTGTGTAACGAATTTAAAACCCGTAAAATTACGTGGTGAATTATCACAAGGTATGATTTTAGCAGGTGAAGAGAATGGCGTATTGTCATTAGCATCAATCGACCAAAATTTACCAAATGGTACAAAAATCAAGTAATTGAGACAAGAAAAGAGATGTTTCACGTGTAACATTGGTGAAGCGTCTTTTTTCTTTTTACATTCCCTTTTTTTGCATTAAAATTGTAGTATTGTTATCGTTAAGTTAGAAAGAGTGTAATTTTTCTATGAGAGAATTGATTTCAATATAAAAGGAGTTATTTATTATGTTGTTTGATACACATTCACATTTAAATGCAGAGCAATTTGAAGAAGATTTACAAGAAGTTATCGCGAGAATGAAAGAAGCGGGAGTTACATATACGGTTGTTGTTGGATTTGATGAAGTAACGATAAAGAAAGCAATTGAATTGGCAGAGGCTTATGATTTTATTTATGCTGCAGTTGGATGGCATCCGGTTGATGCAATCGACATGAAAGAAGAACATTTAGCTTGGTTAGAAGAATTAGCTGCCCATCCTAAAGTAGTTGCAATTGGAGAAATGGGATTAGATTACCACTGGGATAAGTCTCCAAAAGAAATACAGAAGGAAGTATTCCGTAAACAAATTGCATTAGCGAAAAAGGTGAAATTGCCGATTATTATACATAACCGCGATGCAACTCAAGATATTGTTGACATCCTAGAGGAAGAGAATGCAGCTGAAGTAGGAGGCATTATGCATTGCTTTAGCGGTAGTGTAGAAGTAGCGCAGCGATGTGTCGATATGAATTTTTTAATTTCATTAGGTGGGCCAGTAACATTTAAAAATGCCAAGAAACCGAAAGAAGTTGCTATGGAGATTCCGTTAGAAAAATTATTGATAGAGACAGATTGTCCATATTTAACACCACATCCATTTCGAGGGAAACGAAATGAACCGAGTTATGTAAAACTGGTAGCAGAAGAAATTGCGAATTTAAAAGGAATTTCTTATGACGAAGTAGCACAAGTAACAACAAAGAATGCCAAAGCCTTATTTGGTGTTGAATAAAAAAGAATGGGGAGTCCCATTCTTTTTTTGTTTTTTGAGAAGAGAGATAGTAGAAATGATAAGAACCCACTATTTACTCATAACATAAGTATAGAAATATTGCGGATAAATTAAGATGGAGATAGAAGTGTTACAATAAGGATAGTGAACAAAGATTTTTCTCTTCTACTTTTTAAAATGTAAGATTGGGAAAATAATAATGGAAAAGTCGTCATTTTTTTGTTTTACTAAGTAGAGATGAAAAGAGTGTGGAGGCAAGCATGAAAATTAAAGAGATTATCGTTGTAGAGGGTAAAGATGATACAGTTGCGATTAAACGTGCTGTTGATGCGGATACAATCGAAACGAACGGTTCAGCAATCGGTGATCATGTTATTGAGCAAGTTAAATTAGCGCAGCAAAAACGAGGCGTTATTATTTTCACAGATCCGGATTATCCTGGAGAGCGTATTCGAAAAATTATTTCTGACAAGGTTCCCGGATGTAAGCATGCTTTTTTAACGAAGGAAGAAGCACTTGCTAAAAGAAAAAAAGGTGTTGGAATCGAACATGCTTCTAATGAGTCGATTCGCCGTGCTTTAGAGAATATACATGAAGAAATGGAAGCTTACACAAGTGAAATTAGTTGGAGTGATCTAGTCGATGCGGGCTTAGTGGGCGGAGAAATGGCAAAGGGTCGCAGAGAAAGAGTGGGTAAGCTATTAAAGATTGGTTATACAAACGCAAAACAGTTACATAAACGTTTACAAATGTTTCAAGTTTCAAAGGAATCATTTGCAGAAGCTTATAAGCAAGTAATACAGGAGGAAAAAAAATGAAGGATATCGCAACACCAAATCGTACGAAAGACATTGTTGAAAAATATGGATTTTCATTCAAAAAAAGTTTAGGACAAAATTTTTTAATTGATACAAATGTATTAAATCGTATCGTTGATCACGCAGAAATCGGTTCAGAAAGTGGCGCAATTGAAATTGGACCAGGTATCGGTGCGTTAACAGAGCAATTGGCGAAGCGTGCTAAAAAAGTAGTGGCTTTTGAAATTGATCAGAGATTATTACCAATTTTAGACGAGACGTTAGCTCCATATAGCAACGTTACAGTCATAAATAAAGATGTACTAAAAGCAGATGTACATGAAGTGTTTAGTGAGCAATTCGAAGAAGGACAAGATGTAATGGTAGTAGCTAACTTACCATACTACATTACAACACCAATTTTATTTAAATTGCTTGAAGAAAAATTACCGGTTCGTGGATTTGTTGTTATGATGCAAAAAGAAGTTGGGGATCGTTTAGCTGCTAAACCAGGAACGAAAGAGTATGGTTCTTTATCAATTGCCATTCAGTATTATACAGAGGTAGAAACAGTTATGACTGTACCACGTACAGTGTTTGTGCCACAACCAAATGTTGATTCTGCGATTATCCGTCTTCTAAAGCGTCCTAAGCCGGTTGTAGAAGTGACGGATGAAACTTTCTTCTTTGAAGTAGTACGAGCAAGTTTCGCACAGCGTCGTAAAACTTTAATGAATAATTTATCAAATAATTTAAATGGTTTCCCGAAAGATAAAGAGCTGTTGGATCGAATTTTAACAGAAGTAGGAATTGATCCGAAGCGAAGAGGCGAAACGTTATCTATCGAAGAGTTTGCAACATTAAGTAATGCATTAATTCTTCATAAATTGTCATAAGAATATGAAAGGGACAGTTCAACTTGAGCTGTCCCTTTTGTCACCTTTCTTTTCCTAAATTCATACTTTAAAAACAGGTAAGATGGCCTAACGAGTTTGGAGGTAGGAGAATGGCTTTACATGTTGGAGAATTAGTTGAACGATATTCTCATAATAGGGATATTCTTTTTCGTGTTATAGAAATAAAAGGCGATATGGCAATATTATTTGGAGAGGAAATTAGACTTGTGGCGGATGCACCACTTGCAGATTTAATTAGTATAGATCAACGAGAACATAAAAAAAGAGTGAAGCGTGAAAAAGAAACAATGGAGCGTACTTACCGGTTGTTTCAGCAAGATTACGTGTTGATGAAACAAAGACATGAACATAATTCAACTGGTGGATATACAAGTGAAGTGAATTATTTTCAAATGCCAGGGCGTGTATTGCATATAGACGGAGATCCTTTATATTTGCGCAAGTGCTTAGATTTATATAATAAAATAGGCGTTCCTGTTCAAGGTATTCATTGTAAGGAAACAGAGATGCATGAAAAGGTAGTAGACTTAATAGATCATTTTCGCCCAGACATTTTAGTTATTACAGGACATGATGCATATACAAAGTCAAAAGGAGTTATGGGAGATTTAGCAGCATATAGACATTCTAGACATTTTGTACAGGCTGTTCGAGAAGTGCGAAAAAAGTATCCATCATTAGATCAACTCGTTATTTTTGCTGGGGCTTGTCAATCACACTTTGAGGCGTTGATCCGAGCAGGTGCTAATTTCGCTAGTTCACCGTCTAGAATTAATATTCATGCTCTAGATCCGGTATATGTAGTTGGCAAAGTTAGTTTCACCTCATTTATGGAAAGAGTCAATGTATGGGACGTTGTGCGTAATACAATTACTGGTGAAAAGGGACTAGGCGGAATTGAAACAAGAGGAATTTTACGAACGGGATTACCCTTTCAACATTATGATGAATGAGCAAGGTACATACGTATCTTGCTTTTTCATGCGGAAATGATTTAAATGAATCTGGATAAAAAGAGACAAGAACGTGCAGACTATACAATGATACTTGTACAATATAGTATTTTTTCCATCTATTTGAACGCATGATGCTTTTATAATGATATTGTCTGTAAATTGCGGTTAATAATTGGGATAGATATATCGTGTTTTAAGTGTTCAATCTAAATTACAGCGAGGTGTAGCAAGGTATATGTCAAAACGTTTAGATGAAATTAAAAGCGAATTAGATCACCATCTTGGACAGCGACTTATGTTAAAGGCGAATAGTGGAAGAAGAAAAACTGTGGAGCAATCAGGTGTACTTGCAGAAACGTATCGTTCTGTGTTTGTTGTACAGTTAGATCAGCAAGAAGATGCATTGCAACGCGTATCTTATAGTTATGCAGATGTTTTAACAGAGACAGTAGAGTTAACATTTTACGATGAACCTCATAATGAAGCATTTTATAATTAATGTGTTGTTTGTTACATATATTCCCACAAATGAAAAGCTATATTATTTTGCATACTAATTATACCGTAGCAAAATAAGGAGGGACTCTGCATTGAGTAGACGAAGAGGAGTCATGTCAAATCAATTTAAAGAAGAGCTTGCAAAAGAGCTTGGCTTTTATGATGTTGTTCAGAAAGAAGGATGGGGCGGAATTCGTGCGAAAGATGCTGGTAATATGGTGAAACGTGCTATAGAAATTGCAGAACAGCAATTAATGAAACGAAACCAGTAGTTGTAAGATACTTTCTATGCTACGGTAGCCGAGGAGAGATTCCTCGGCTTTTTGCACGCTAAAAGGTGCCGTCATTTGACATAAGTAGTTTCATTCTGAATGCTTTTCGTTATAATTAGGGAAGTGTCATCGTCTTACTATAAATTTATGGTAAAATAAACGATAAAAGATTGAGTACATAGAGTGGGTGAATAGATTGAAGCTACTAGTGAAAGCACCAGCAAAGATTAATCTGTCGTTAGATGTACTGGGAAAAAGACAAGATGGATATCATGAAGTGAAAATGATTATGACAACAATAGACTTAGCAGATCGTTTAGAGCTAATGGAATTAGCAGAAGACCGTATTGAAATTTTGTCCCATAATCGGTATGTCCCAGACGACCAACGCAATTTAGCTTATCAAGCAGCGAAATTATTAAAAGAGAAGTTTAATGTAAAAAAAGGTGTATCTATTACTATTGAAAAAACGATTCCAGTAGCCGCTGGATTAGCAGGTGGAAGTAGTGATGCAGCAGCGACATTACGTGGCCTTAATAAGTTATGGAATTTGGGGCTGACAATTGAGGAGTTAGCAGAGCTTGGCGCAGCAATTGGGTCAGATGTATCGTTCTGTGTATATGGCGGAACTGCAATTGCCACTGGAAGAGGAGAAAAAATTGAACATATAAAGACTCCACCTTCTTGTTGGGTTATTTTAGCAAAGCCCCACATCGGTGTATCTACTGCTGATGTGTACGGAAATTTAAAATTAAATCGTGTTACACATCCAAATGTAGATAAAATGGTTGAAGTCATTAATGACGGGGACTATAAAGGAATTTGTGATACTGTTGGTAACGTTTTAGAAGATGTTACGTTTGTGATGCATCCTGAGGTTGCACGTATTAAGGCGCAGATGAAACGATTCGGTGCGGATGCCGTATTAATGAGTGGAAGTGGTCCAACTGTATTTGGTCTTGTACACCATGATTCGCGAATGCATCGTATATATAACGGATTAAAAGGATTTTGCGAACAAGTATATGCAGTTCGTTTATTAGGAGAGCGAGAAACGCTTGAATAAAGACGTATAATACGTTATGATTTGTTTAGAATATTCGTGATTTGAGGTGAGAGTGTGAAAATTAGACGAAGTACAAGATTGGTTGATCTGACTTATTACTTGTTACAAAATCCTCGTCAGCTAGTTTCTCTCACTTTTTTTGCTGAAAGGTATCAATCGGCTAAATCTTCCATTAGTGAAGATTTAGTTATTATTAAGCAAACGTTTGAACAACAAGGAGTCGGCACATTGCAAACGGTACCAGGAGCAGCAGGAGGAGTGAAATATATTCCATATATAAGTGAAGAAGAGGCGAATCTGATTATTAATGAGCTCTGTAGCTTATTTGAAAACCCAGACCGTATTTTGCCTGGCGGTTACTTATATATGACGGATCTTTTAAGTAATCCTCGCCAGATTAATGGCGCAGGTCGTTTATTTGCTTCTGTTTTTGCTAGGCAGCCAATTGATGCGGTTATGACGGTAGCGACAAAAGGAATTCCGCTTGCTTATGCAGTAGCGAACTACTTAGATGTACCGGTAGTAATTGCGAGAAAAGATAATAAGGTAACAGAAGGACCCACTGTTAGTATTAACTACGTATCAGGTTCCTCTAAGCGAATCCAAACGATGACTTTAGCAAAGCGTAGCCTTCCAGAAGGGTCCAATGTTTTAATTATTGATGATTTTATGAAAGCTGGCGGAACCATTCAAGGTATGATGAGCATGCTAGAAGAGTTTAAAGCTAATGTTGTTGGAATTGGCGTATTAGTAGAGTCTACGGATATTGAAGAAAGACTTATTAATAACTTTGTATCATTAATTCGTCTGTCAGAAGTTGATGTGAAAGAAAAAGCGATTCAAGTGGAAAAGGGGAATTATTCACTTGCACCATTTGATAAAGGGCTTGTAGAGGCTGAGTAAAAAGGTAAAGCAGATAGCTTTACCTTTTTTTATCTCTATTTATAAATTACAAAATAGATGGACAAACTGCCTTTGGTACACTATTTTTAAAGAGTAAAAATAAATAATAAAAGGGTGAAAAGTATGAAAGTTGTTCAAACAAGTAAAGCACCACAAGCAATCGGACCATATTCACAAGGGATTATTGTAAATAATATGTTCTATAGTTCAGGACAAATTCCGTTAACGGCAAGTGGAGAACTTGTAACAGGAGATGTAACAGTACAAACAGAGCAAGTATTTGAAAATTTACAAGCAGTATTAACAGAAGCTGGTGCTTCATTTGATACAGTGGTAAAAACAACAGTATTCTTAAAGGATATGGATGATTTTAATGCTGTTAATGAAGTATACGGTTCTTATTTCTCTACTCATAAACCAGCGCGTTCTTGTGTGCAAGTAGCAAAATTACCGAAAGATGTTTCTGTTGAAATCGAAGTAATTGCCCTAGTTAAGTAACCTTTTGTAAGCGATAATCTCTACTAATCTTTATATTCAACTACAATAAAAATTTTTATCTTAAAAATTTTTAAAAAATTAAAGGGAAAATAGAAATTTTGTGGAATTTATACAAATATATCGCTTATTTAGAAAAGGGTGGTGAACACAAGATGGAAGTGACTGACGTAAGATTACGCCGCGTAAACACAGAAGGCCGCATGAGAGCAATTGCCTCTATTACTCTAGACCATGAATTTGTTGTTCATGATATTCGTGTAATTGATGGTAATAATGGATTATTTGTAGCAATGCCAAGTAAACGTACTCCAGATGGAGAATTCCGTGACATTGCACATCCAATTAATTCTAATACACGCTCTAAAATTCAAGATGCGGTTTTAACAGAGTATCATCGTTTAGGCGAGTTAGAAGAGGTTGAGTTTGAAGAAGCAGGCGCTTCGTAAAATTCGAATAAAAAGGGCTTTTGAAAGAAAGCCTTATAATTTTGTAGCAAACTCCTGTAAGCATTTACAGGAGTTTGTTTTTTTTTTGAATAATATACGTTTCTAATTGTAAAAATTCATATTTTGAAAAAATAAAGATGAAAAACTTCTAATTTTTTCAAAATCATTTAAAATAGTATAGCTTATTCCTTAAAAAAGATACTAAAGAGTAAAACATCTTATAAGAATTATGGTAAAATTTAATAGTTATAATGTGTTTCTTGAAATATATGATGATTTAGGATAATATCGTTAATGGATAAATAGGTTGCGATGGAGGGTCTATATGTCAAACAGATTTGCAGTGATTCTAGCTGCAGGTAAAGGCACACGTATGAAGTCCAAGCTATACAAAGTGCTGCATCCTGTATGTGGAAAACCAATGGTACAACATGTAGTCAATGAAGTATCTCAATTAGGATTGCAGAAACTTGTAACGGTCGTTGGACATGGTGCTGAAAAGGTACAAGAACAGCTAGGAAACGTAAGTGAGTTTGCATTACAAGCAGAACAACTTGGTACAGCTCATGCTGTCGATCAAGCTGCAAGTGTACTTGCAAATGAAGAAGGAACAACTTTAGTTATTTGTGGTGATACACCTCTAATAACTGCTGAAACGATGGAAGCATTGCTTCAGCAACACGAAGAAGCGGGAGCAATGGCAACGGTACTAACAGCTTACATAGAAGAGCCTGCTGGATATGGCCGTATCGTTCGTAATGAGAATGGTCATGTTGAAAAGATTGTTGAGCATAAGGATGCAAATGAAAAAGAATTAGCTATTAAAGAAATCAATACAGGTACGTATTGTTTTGATAATAAAGCTTTATTTGCTTCACTTTCTAAAGTTTCAAATGATAATGTACAGGGCGAATATTACCTTCCGGACGTTATTGAAATTTTAAAAAATGAAGGTCATATTGTATCAGCTTATCAAACAGAGCACTTCGATGAAACGTTAGGTGTTAACGACAGAGTCGCTCTATCGCAAGCGGAAATTATTATGAAAAATCGTATCAACCGAAAGAATATGGTAAATGGTGTTACAATTATTGATCCAAGTAACACATACATTTCTGCTGATGCAATTATTGGTAGTGATACAGTTCTTCACCCAGGAACGGTTATTGAGGGTAACACTGTAATTGGTTCTGATTGTGAAATTGGACCGCATACAGTAATTCGCGATAGTGAAATTGGAGATCGTACGGTAATTCGTCAATCTACTGTACATGACAGCAAACTTGGTACAGAAGTATCGGTTGGTCCATTTGCACATATTCGCCCAGATTCAGTTATTGGAGATGAAGTGCGCGTTGGAAACTTCGTAGAAATCAAAAAAACTGTTTTTGGTAATAGAAGTAAAGCTTCACACTTAAGTTATATCGGGGATGCACAAGTTGGAGAAGACGTGAATCTTGGTTGTGGTTCAATTACGGTGAACTACGACGGCAAGAATAAATTTAAAACTGTAATTGGTAACGGGGTATTTATTGGATGTAATTCAAACCTTGTTGCTCCTGTAACAGTTGAAGATGGTGCTTATGTGGCAGCAGGCTCTACAATAACAGAGAATGTTCCGTCAAAAGCATTATCTGTAGCACGTGCGCGTCAAGTTAACAAAGAAGACTATGTTGATCAATTGCTGAATAAGAAAAAATCATAATGTGGAGGGTTAATCTAGATGTCGACTCAATATCTAAATTCTAATTTGAAAGTATTCTCTTTAAACTCTAATAAGGAACTTGCTGAGCAAATCGCAAAGCATATTGGAGTAGGACTAGGAAAATGTTCTGTTGATCGTTTTAGTGATGGAGAAGTTCAAATTAACATTGAAGAAAGTATCCGTGGTTGCGATGTATTCATTATTCAATCTACAAGCTTCCCAGTAAACGAACATATCATGGAATTACTTATTATGATTGATGCATTAAAACGTGCATCTGCAAAAACAATTAATATTGTTATTCCTTACTATGGTTATGCGCGTCAAGACCGTAAAGCGCGTTCTCGTGAACCAATTACATCGAAACTTGTAGCAAACTTGCTTGAAACAGCAGGTGCAACTCGTGTAATCACTCTAGATTTACATGCTCCACAAATTCAAGGATTCTTTGATATCCCGATCGACCACTTAATGGGTGTACCGATTCTTTCAGATTACTTTGAAACAAAAGGCCTTAAAGATATCGTAATCGTATCTCCTGATCACGGTGGTGTAACTCGTGCTAGAAAAATGGCGGATCGCCTAAAAGCGCCAATCGCTATTATTGATAAGCGTCGTCCTCGTCCGAATGTATCGGAGGTAATGAACATTATCGGTAACATCGAAGGCAAAACAGCAATTTTAATTGATGACATCATTGATACAGCTGGTACAATTACATTAGCGGCAAATGCTCTTGTTGAGAACGGCGCTTCTGAAGTATATGCTTGCTGTACACACCCAGTATTATCTGGTCCAGCAATTGAACGTATTCAAAATTCGAATATTAAAGAGTTAGTTGTAACGAACTCTATCGTATTACCAGAAGAGAAGAAAATTGATAAAGTACATGAACTTTCAGTTGCTCCATTAATCGGAGAAGCAATCATTCGTGTATACGAAGAAGAATCTGTAAGTGTATTATTCAATTAATTGGATAGAATGAGACGTAACCAAGCTTGGTTACGTCTTTTCGTATCGAAAAAAGAAAGTAGTGGTACAAGAATGAAATTAATAGTAGGACTTGGGAACCCAGGTAGAGAATATGAATTAACAAGGCATAATATTGGATTTATGGCGATCGATGAGCTTGCAAAGCGTTGGAGTATTTCTTTGAATGAACAAAAGTTTAAAGGATTATTTGGTGCAGGTTTTGTCAATGGGGAAAAAGTAATCTTACTAAAGCCACTTACATATATGAATTTATCTGGGGAAAGTATCCGTCCGCTCATGGATTATTATAAAATTGATGTTGAGGACTTCATTGTTATGTATGATGATTTAGATATTCCTGTAGGTAAATTACGCCTTCGCATGAAAGGTAGTGCGGGTGGACATAATGGTGTGAAATCAACAATTTCACATTTAGGAACACAAGAATTTCAACGTATCCGTATGGGAATCGATCGTCCAAAAAATGGGATGAAAGTAGTGGATTACGTATTAGGGCGTTTTACATCTGAAGAAATAGCTGGCGTTAATCAATCCATTGAAAATGCAGCAGATGCATGTGAGGAATGGTTAAATAAACCTTTTCTCCAAATCATGAATACTTTTAATGGTTAAGCGCACAATCCGGAATATTTTATTTTGTTTTATCCCATACTAGTAGCAATTGGATATTTAGGAGGCTAGTATGGAAGGTTATTATTACTGTAGACATTGCGGAAGTAATGTGGGCTCCATTATCGCAGAAAAAGTATATAGCGACGTTTTGTTTCAACTAACAGAGCAAGAAGTAGTGGATATGATTCATTTTCATGAGAATGGAAATATATATATAAAAACGATTTGTGAATCGTGTCAGGAAACGCTCGCATCTTATCCTGAGTATTATGAATATGAAAAATTTCTGCAATAAAATGTTGTCGCTTTGGCATGTCCAAAGCATTTTTCTGTTTTCTTTTTCCAAAATATTTGCATAAAATATAGTAACTTGCTCTTTATGTTGAGAGGAGTTTTGAAAATGATAGGTTTATTAGAGCAATTTTATAAAAATGAAGAAATACAATCGGTTATTAATGGGCTAGAGGATGGGTTGAAAGAACAACTTGTATCGGGTATGGCAACATCCTCTCGTTCATTATTAATGGCAGCTTTATATAAAAAAACAAAGCAATCACAACTTATTGTGACGCACAATTTATACCAAGCACAAAAAGTACATGAAGATTTAGTGGCGTTACTTGGTGAAAAAGATGTTTGGCTATATCCGGTAAATGAATTGATAGCATCGGAAGTTGGTGTTGCAAGTCCAGAATTGAAGGCGCAGCGTATTGAAGTGTTAAATCGCTTAGCGGCGGGAGAGAATGGGATTATTGTAGCGCCAGTTGCAGGGCTACGTAGATTTTTACCAATAAAAGAATTATGGAAGCAAAGGCAAATTGAAATCAATCTAGGGCAAGAGATTGATTTAGATGCACTTTTGCATACTTTACATCATATTGGCTACGAGCGTAAGTCAATGGTAGAAGCTCCAGGAGAGTTCAGTTTACGCGGGGGAATATTAGATATTTACCCATTAACGGAAGAATTACCGTTTCGTATTGAACTCTTCGATACAGAAGTCGATTCTATTCGATTGTTTGATGTGGATGAACAGCGCTCTCAAGATAAAAAGGAAAGTGTTAAGTTCGGTCCAGCAACAGAGTTTTTATTTTCACAGGAAGAATTGAAATCGGGAATTAAGCATCTTGAAGAAGGTTTGACTAAGACGATGCAAAAGCTTTCCGATGATAAATTAAAGACTACTGTGCTTGAGACGGTTAGTCATGAAATTGAAATGTTGAAAAACGGGCAGAGTATAGAACAGATGTTTAAATATTTATCTATTTTCTATAAAGAACCTGCTAGTCTGATAGATTATTTACCAGAGAACGGTGTTGTAATTTTAGATGAGATTTCCCGTATTCAAGAAACAGCATCACATCTTGAAACAGAAGAAGCGGAATGGTATATCTCACTTCTTGGCGAAGGAACAATTATTCAGGATTTATCTTTCTCCCATTCGTTTGAGGAGTTTCTTCATAATAAAAAAAGAAGTTTTGTATATTTAACGTTATTCTTACGCCATATAGCACACACACATCCTCAAAATATTGTGAATGTGACATGTAAAACGATGCAAGATTTCCACGGACAGATGCATTTGTTAAAAACTGAAATTGATAGATGGAATGAAGGGAATTTTACGACCGTTGTACTTGGAACAGATGATGAACGTGTAAAAAAACTACAACATATTTTAAGTGATTATGATATTGATGCAGACATTGTAGAGGCCACAGATATCTTATTGCCTGGAAGGTTACAAATTGCTGTAGGTGATTTACATGCAGGCTTTGAAATGCCGATGCAAAAGTTTGTTGTCATTACTGAAAAGGAACTTTTTCATAAGAAGGTTAAAAAATCACAACGTAAGCAAAAGTTATCTAACGCTGAACGTATTAAAAGTTATTCGGAATTAAAAGTTGGAGACCATGTAGTTCATGTAAATCATGGTATAGGTAAATTTTTAGGTATTGAGACATTAGAGATTAATGGTGTTCATAAAGATTATTTAAATATTAAATATCAAGGTAATGATAAGTTATACGTTCCAATTGAACAAATTGATCAAGTGCAAAAATACGTAGGGTCTGAAGGTAAGGAACCGAAAGTTTATAAATTAGGCGGAAATGATTGGAAGAAGGTCAAAACGAAAGTTGAAAAATCTGTACAAGACATTGCAGATGATCTAATTAAATTATATGCCGAGCGTGAAGCTTCGAAAGGTTATGCATATACACCAGATACGGCAGAACAACAAGAATTTGAATCTTCTTTCCCATATCAAGAGACAGAGGATCAATTACGTTCTATTGAAGAGATTAAGAAAGATATGGAACGCGGACGTCCGATGGATAGGCTTCTTTGTGGCGACGTAGGATATGGAAAGACCGAAGTAGCTATTCGCGCGGCATTTAAAGCAATTATGGATGAAAAACAAGTTGCGATTTTAGTACCGACAACAATTCTTGCACAACAACACTATGAAACAATTCGAGAGCGTTTTCAAGATTACCCGATTAATATAGGATTACTAAGTAGATTCCGTACACGAAAACAACAAAATGAAACGATTAAGGGTTTAAAAGATGGAACGGTGGATATTGTAATCGGAACGCATCGTATTTTATCTAAAGATGTTACGTATAAAGATTTAGGACTTCTTATTATTGATGAAGAACAAAGATTCGGCGTTACGCATAAAGAAAAAATTAAACAATTGAAAGCAAATGTTGACGTGTTAACATTAACGGCAACTCCGATTCCGCGTACACTTCATATGTCTATGCTTGGTGTGCGCGATTTATCTGTTATTGAGACACCACCAGAGAATCGTTTCCCGGTACAAACATATGTAGTAGAGTATAATCCAGCATTAATGCGAGAAGCGATAGAGCGAGAGTTGGCAAGAGGCGGTCAAATTTACTTCCTATATAACCGTGTAGAGGATATTGAAAGAAAAGCAGATGAAATTTCGATGTTAGTTCCAGATGCTCGTGTAACATACGCACATGGGAAAATGAATGAAGGTGAATTAGAGTCTGTTATGCTATCGTTTTTAGAAGGGCAGCATGATGTTCTTGTAAGTACAACAATTATTGAGACGGGTGTAGATATTCCGAATGTAAATACATTAATTGTATTTGATGCAGATCGTATGGGATTATCACAGTTGTATCAGCTTCGTGGTCGTGTTGGACGTTCTAATCGCGTCGCTTATGCCTACTTTGCATACAAACGTGATAAAGTGTTATCGGAAGTTGCAGAGAGGCGTCTGCAGGCAATTAAAGAGTTTACAGAGCTTGGATCTGGTTTCAAAATTGCGATGAGAGACTTATCAATTCGTGGTGCGGGTAATTTGTTAGGGGCAGAACAACATGGATTTATTGATTCTGTCGGATTTGATCTATATTCTCAAATGTTAAAAGATGCAATTGAGCAACGTAGAGGAACAGATGGAGTTGAAAATACCGTTAATGTTGAAATTGATTTAGAAGTCGATGCATATTTACCGGATGCGTATATTTCAGATAGTAAACAAAAAATTATGATGTATAAACAATTTAGAGGTATTTCTGCAATTGAAGATATTGAAGAGTTGCAGGAAGAGATGATCGACAGATTTGGTGATTATCCACAAGAAGTTGGTTATTTATTACAAATTGCAAACATTAAAGTGTTGGCGATGAAAGAACAAATTGAGTTAATTAAGCAAAACAAATTTGAAGTAACATTCCTGTTTTCTGAACAAGCGAGCCAAAATATAGATGGTGGAAAATTATTCATGCTAGGAAGTAGTTTTGGTCGTATGATCGGTCTTGGTATGGAGGGGTCACAATTGAAAATTGTGATGAAAACGAATGGATTAGAGACGTCGAAATGGTTAACAATTGCTGAAAATTTATTAAAAGGCTTACCAGATGTAAAAAAAGAAGTAATAAATGCCTAATATAAGATAAAAAATACAATTCGACGTGCATAGAAGAACTAATGTGTAAAATACTATGTTTAATAGTTGGTGATTTTTACATGAACAGGTAAATTCACCACTTTGATCATCAGTAGAAAGTGAGGCAGCATTAGAATGAAAGCAACTGGAATCGTACGTCGAATTGATGATTTAGGCAGGGTAGTAATCCCGAAGGAAATTCGTAGAACTTTACGTATTCGAGAAGGGGACCCACTAGAAATATTTGTTGATCGCGATGGAGAAGTGATTTTGAAAAAATATTCTCCAATTAGTGAACTAGGTAATTTTGCAAAGGAATATACGGAAGCTTTATACGATAGCTTAGGACATAATGTGCTTGTATGCGATCGTGATTCTATTATCGCAGTAGCAGGCGTATCTAAAAAAGAATACTTAAATAAAAGTGTTGGCGATTTAATTGAGAAGACAATGGAAGAGCGTAAGTCTGTAATTATGACAGATGAAAGCGAAATTTCAATTATTGATGGAGTAACAGAAAAAGTGAGCTCCTATACAATTGGCCCGATTGTTGCGAATGGGGATCCAATTGGAGCTGTTGTTATCTTCTCTAAAGAGGCTATTATAAGTGAAGTAGAGCATAAGTCAGTAAATACAGCTGCAAGCTTTTTAGCGAAACAAATGGAGCAGTAGTGAAGTGTAATTTCTATAAGTGGCAATCTTTCCTAATTATGACATTTCTATTTGAGAAATTAACTATTTGGAGAAATAAGTATATTGAACGAAGGTAGCGCTTTGCTACCTTTTTTCATTGAATATTTTTGCTGTTGAAAGAAGTCAGTGAATGTAAGGAATATGAAGGAGAGCCAGTTTTTCTTTGTGATATAATACGAGGGGTGAGAATAGAAAAAGGAGTTTTCTTGTATGGAAGCGAAGAAGTACCAAGCCTTTTGGCGTGGGGCTATTATATTAACAATCGCAAGTTTTATTACGAAGGTATTAAGCGCTTTTTACCGTATTCCATATCAAAATATAGCGGGTGATGTTGGTTTTTATATTTACCAACAAATTTATCCGTTTTATGGATTTTGTTTAATTTTAGCTACTTATGGGTTTCCCATTATTATTTCAAAAATGGTCGCAGAAAGATTAGAACGAGGAAAACAAAAAGAAGCAGAAGAAATTATTTGTGTATCTTTTTGGTTTTTATTAGGAATTGGCTTTATAGGATTTTTCACATTATTCTTTGGGGCCGAAACAATTGCATCGGCTATGGGTGATATACATTTAGATAAATTATTACGTGTTATTTCGTTTTCATTCCTACTAATGCCATTTTTATCTGTAGCGAGAGGATATTTTCAAGGATTCAATAATATGATGCCGACGGCTGTTTCGCAAGTAATTGAACAAACGATTCGTGTTTCTATTATTGTATTTCTATCACTATTTCTTATTGCTAAGGGATTTGATTTATATACAGTTGGTGCGGGTGCTATGCTAGGTTCAATTGCAGGCGGTCTTATTGGGATTATCGTACTTTTACTTTATATGCGTCATGATTTCCAGGCTATTTTCTTTAAAAGTTGGAGGAGAATTAGAGGTAAAAAAAGGATTATTCGAATTCTTTTTTGGCAGGGATTAGCGATTTGTGTTAGTAATTTAGTCCTTATTTTTATACAAATGGCGGATTCTATTTCCTTTTATACTTTGCTTATTCGCGCGGGAGAGCAAGTTGAAAATGCAAAGGTACTAAAAGGTGTTTATGATAGAAGTATCCCGCTTATGCAATTAGGTACTGTTGTGACAACTTCTTTCTCATTGTCACTTATTCCTATTATTACAGCGGCGAAAGAAAGAGGAGATCTTTCATTTATTCAAGAAAAGGTAAAGTTAGCAATGAAAATAACATTTGTTATTGGATTTGCAGCTGCTATTGGATTAACTTGTATTATTCAACCTACAAATATTATGTTGTTTGAAAATAGTGATGGATCAGATGTATTATCTATTTTATCTTTATCTATTTTATTTAGTTCATTGTCAATTACAACTGCGTCTATTTTGCAAGGAGTGGGACAAACATTAAAACCAGCAATATTCGTTGTATTTGGAGGGTGTTTAAAGCTAGCTTTGAATTATATATTAATGCCGTATTTTGGTGTGAAGGGAGCTGCAATTGCAACTTTAGTTGCGCTTATTGTAATTGCCTTGCTAAATAGTGTGTTACTTATGCGAGCTGTATCGAAGCCGCTTATTGATAGGCGGAATATGTTAGGTGTGGCTATTAGTGGTATCGGTATGGGGTTTGTATTAATAATCTTTATGCGTATGTTGCGAATGTCTGGATTAGTAATTGATACAGGACATAGAGGAATTGCGACGCTTGAAGCGCTGTTAGGTGTAGCTATCGGCGGATTAGCATATATGTTTTTAATTTTAAAATTACGTGTATTTACAAAAGAAGAATTAGGAACCGTTATGAAACAAGAGAAAAAAGAAGGTTCATTGAAGAAGAGTGGATAGAGGTGACTGGTTGTGAGTGGAATCATTACTATTTTAGGATTAGGTGCTGGTGAGTTAGATCAGTTAACGATGGGTGTATATCGAAAGATAAAAGAAGCAGACCATATGTTTGTTAGAACGAAGGAACATCCAGTTATAGAAGAATTGGAGAAAGAAGGTATAAAGTATACAGCCTTTGATAATGTATATGAGGCACATGATACATTTGAAATTGTATATGAAACAATCGCGAATACATTGCTAGAACAAGCTAAAGGTGCAGAAATTATTTATGCTGTTCCAGGTCATCCGCTTGTAGCAGAAAGAACAGTTCAGCTACTTTTGGAAAAAGGAGAAGCAGCAAATATTGAAATGCGAATTGAAGGTGGACAAAGTTTCCTTGATCCGATGTTTGCAAGTCTAAAAATTGATCCGATTGAGGGATTCCAATTAATTGATGCTACATCATTTGAAAGAGGGCAATTAGAATTACGTCAACATTTAATCTTTTGCCAAGTGTATGATGCGTTCGTTGCTTCAGATGTGAAACTGATGTTAATGGAGATTTTGCCAGATGATTACGAAGTGTATATTGTAACAGCTGCAGGGACTTCATTTGAGCAAGTAAAAAAGGTACCGTTATACATGTTAGATCATGAAACAGAGTTAAATAATTTAACGAGTGTATATGTACCTCCGGTTAAGGAACGTGCGTCTTTGTATCAGCAGTTTGATGTGCTTAGAGCAATTATTGCGGAACTGCGTGGACCGAATGGTTGCCCATGGGATAAAAAGCAAACTCATCAATCTTTAAAGAAATACTTAATTGAAGAAGCGTATGAAGTGCTAGAAGCAATTGATGAAGAGGATGATGATCATTTAGTAGAAGAACTGGGTGATATACTATTACAAGTTATGCTTCATGCTCAAATTGGAGAGGATGAAGGTTGGTTCTCTATAGATGATATTATTCGGACTTTAGCTGAGAAAATGGTTCGTCGTCATCCGCATGTGTTTGGGAATACGGATGTAAATAATGCTGATGAAGTGATTGCTAATTGGGAAGAAATTAAAAAACAAGAAAAGGGATCCGTGAAAGAATCTGTTTTAGCGGGTATTCCAAACAGCTTGCCACAGCTAATGCGTGCTTATGAAATTCAGAAGAAAGCTGGAAAGGTTGGATTTGATTGGGTTGATGTGCAGCCGATGATAGAGAAGGCCTTAGAAGAATGGCAAGAATTCCAACAAGAAGTTGTAAACATGGATGAGAAAAAGATGCTAGGTGAATTTGGTGATTTACTATTTGCATTTGTTAATATAGCTCGTCATTATAAATTAGATCCAGAAGAAGCGTTACGTTCAACTAATGAGAAATTTATGGATCGCTTTTTATACATGGAAGCAAAAGTAGCTGAAATGAATAAGGAAATGCAAGATTTATCATTAGAACAGTTAGATGTTTTATGGGAAGAGGCAAAACAAACAGAGCGTTAATAGGGGGATTTGATATGCGTCTAGATAAATTTTTGAAAGTATCACGTTTAATTAAAAGAAGAACATTAGCAAAAGAAGTGTCTGACCAAGGAAGAATTTCGATTAATGGTCAAGTGGCAAAAGCGAGTTCAGATGTGAAGGTAGAGGATGAATTAACAATTCGTTTCGGGCAAAAAATAGTAACTGTGAAAGTAAATGAATTGAAAGAAACAACTAAAAAAGAAGATGCAGCAAACATGTATAGTCTCGTTCGTGAGGAAAAAGTGAAAGCGGAAGAAGGCTTGTTCTAAAATAGGTTATCCCTTCATACATTACTATTAGCTAGTATAAAGCTATGGGGGGATTTTCGTGAATAATGGTTACTCACCTATGTCTTCTAATCAACAAAATGTTTCTGTAGAGCATGATATTATCATGCGTGGCAGGCGTGTAATCGATATTACTGGTGTAAAGCAAGTAGAGAGTTTTGATAGCGAAGAGTTTTTACTTGAGACTGTAATGGGTTTTTTAACAATTCGTGGTCAAAATTTGCAAATGAAGAATTTAGATGTAGAAAAGGGTGTTGTATCAATTAAAGGGAAAGTTCATGAGATGCTGTATATTGATGAGAACCAAGGGGAGAAAACTAAAGGCTTCTTTAGTAAGTTGTTTAAATGAGCCTAACAATTCAGTTGTATACAATGCTTTCAATGATTGGGATGGGTGCTTGGATTGGTGCCTCTTTAGATACATATCAACGGTTTTTAAAGCGCCAAGAGCGTAAACGTTGGCTTGTATTTATACAGGATATACTATTTTGGATTGTCCAAGCATTATTCGTTTTTTATGTATTACTGCGTGTGAATGAAGCCGAACTACGTATATATGTATTTTTGGCGTTACTATGTGGTTTTGCAGCATATCAAAGCTTATTGAAAGCACTATACATGAAGATGTTAAATTTTCTCATCTATATTTTTGTGCAAACAACACAATTTTTTGTTCGAATTATACAGCTACTCATGATAAAACCTGTTATTATTATAGCGCAGCTATTTATTGCATTTATATTATTCTTATTTCGTATACTGCTTTCAATTGGACATGTGTTATGGAAAATGGTGATTTGGATATTACTTTTCATATGGAAAGTTTTTTTCTCGCCTGTTCGATTTATTGCTTTGCTCATATGGAAACTTCTCCCTAATCGTGTTAAACTTTTTATAATGAAGCATGTAGGGTTCCTGCAATATGTAGCAAAATTGAAGGGACATATCTTCCAATTATGGGAGCGTATAAAAAAGAAGTTAGGGGGACCTCGGAAATGAGGGAACTGAGACAAAGAACAATCGAAAAACAGAGTCCAAATCCTGTTAAAGAACATATAATACAAACGGATGAGAACAGGAAGCGACTTTATCGCCGTTTAGCGGTTTTTCTTGTCTTTGCTTTTACAATTATTGCTAGTATTAGTGTGACGTTTTATCAACAAAACAGTTCCATTAAAGCAAAAGAAGCAAAAGTTAAGGACATGAAAAAAGAACTGGATTCATTAACGAAAAAAGAAAAGAATCTAAAAGATGAAGTTCAAAAGTTGAATGATGAAGAGTACGTTTTAAAGATTGCTAGAAGGGATTATTTCTTCTCCGGAAAAGGGGAGATAATTTTTCCTGTTTCTAAGTAGAGTATGTCTTATTGACACTACATTTTAGGATTATATATAATAAAGTAAAATTTGACTTTTTAACCACTAAGGAGGAGCATTTTTTTTATGTCAATCGAGGTAGGCAGCAAGTTACAGGGTAAAGTAACAGGTATTACAAATTTTGGGGCTTTTGTGGAGCTGCCAGAAGGCTTAACAGGTCTTGTTCATATTAGTGAAGTTGCTGATAATTATGTGAAAGATATTAACGATCACTTAAAAGTAGGCGACCAAGTAGAAGTAAAAGTTATCAATGTTGAAAAAGATGGCAAAATTGGCCTATCTATTAAGAAAGCGAAAGAGCGTGAAAAAACAGAAGGAGATCGTCCACGTGGTGAATACCAACGCGGTGGTGATCAACAACGTTCTGGACGTCCACAACGTAATAATCGTTCTTCCAACAGAGATAACCGCGGTGGCGGTAACGAACGCGCTCCAAAAGAAACATTTGAGCAAAAGATGGCACGCTTTTTAAAAGATAGTGAAGATCGTTTAACTTCTTTAAAGCGTAACACAGAATCTAAACGTGGTGGCCGTGGCGCACGTCGCGGATAATAAGTCCGTTTAATTCTTAACATATAGAGAGGTACCCAGAGTAATTACTCGGGTACTTTTTTATGTGAGAGAATATATTTTTAAAAAAGTTTTTGAGATGTGTTGACTTTAAAACATATCTGATGTAAGATACTAATTGTCCGTTAAATACGACGACATGGCGGTGTAGCTCAGCTGGCTAGAGCGTACGGTTCATACCCGTGAGGTCGGGGGTTCGATCCCCTCCGCCGCTATATTTAATTTAACGGCCCGTTGGTCAAGTGGTTAAGACACCGCCCTTTCACGGCGGTAACACGGGTTCGAATCCCGTACGGGTCATCTAAAAAGATCATGCAAATTTGCATGGTCTTTTTTTGTTGAATATAAATTAAGACGTACAATACTTCTACAAAATCACCCTATATTTTCTGAACATTCTTTCAACTCGCTTTAAATAAATTAAATACTATGTATATATGTAGATTTATTTCGAATAAAAAGTCGAACGATTATAAAAGTCAAAACTGTTGTTTTGACAAAAATCCCAACAATCATCTTTTATAATAACAGTAATTAAACTATGCAGGTGGTGTTAAAAATATGCCTAAAGCAGGAAGGAATACTATGAATACAAGTGCATTGGCGATGAATGAAGGTCAGCTTGGAACAATAAAGTGGACGAGTAAGTTGCGAATGAAGTTTGAACAAGTTTTCTTTAGATGGGGATTCATTATTGCTGTTATTGGTTTTCTTTTGGGACGAGCATATATATTAACAAACATTTTACCGTTTGCATTGCCGTTTTTTGCTGCTGTTTATGTTATGAAGCGAGATAAAATGCCGCTCGCGTTCTTAGCCCTAATGGGGGGGGCACTTTCAGTTTCGATAGATAATTTATTTTTTACTTTTGCATCTATCTTTACCTTCTTTATTTATAATATCTTCTTTAGTCGGTTTACACGTAAAACTGTTGGACTGGTACCATTCCAAGTATTTATCTCCGCATTAACCGCACATTTAGTTGTTGTATATTTTGCACAGCACACCGTCACCATGTATGATTTGCTCGTCAGTACGATCGAAGCGGGGCTTAGCTTCGTATTAACGATGATATTTTTACAAAGTGTTCCGCTTTTAGTGGAAAGGAAAGGGAAGCAACAAGCGTTAGAAACAGAAGAAATTGTTTGTTTAATTATATTACTAGCATCTGTTTTAACGGGCACAACGGATTGGTTTGTTTATGATGCTTCTATTCAACATATTTTCACTAGATATTTAGTATTGGTATTTGCCTTTATTGCAGGGGCAGCTACAGGGTCCACGGTGGGAGTTGTCACTGGGTTAATATTAAGTTTAGCGAATGTGGCTAGCTTGTCTCAACTTAGTCTCCTTGCCTTTTCAGGATTGCTCGGGGGATTGTTAAAAGAAGGGAAGCGTATAGGAGTTAGTTTAGGTTTATTAATTGGTACAAGCTTAATTACATTATATGTAGACAAGCAAACAAGTATTGTAACAACTTTAATTGAATCTGGTGTAGCAATTGTTTTCTTCTTGTTAACACCGAAGCTTGTTATGGATCGTATTGCTAAATTTATGCCGGGTACACAGGAACATTCTCAAGATCAACAACAATATTTAAGAAGGGTGCGCGATGTTACAGCAAATAAAATTAATCAATTTGCTAATGTATTTGCTGCTTTGTCTAATAGCTTTTCCGTATATGGGTATGTGGAGGAGGAAGATAAAGAAACAGAAGCCGATTTGTTTTTAAGTACAATTACTGCAAAAACATGTCAAACATGCTTTAAGAAGGATCAATGTTGGGTAGTTAATTTTGATAAAACATACGATTATATGAAACAAATAATGAGTGAAACAGAAGAAGGGACGCTGCAGCATAATCGGAAGTTAGTTCGTGAATGGGACAAGCATTGTGTGAGAGGGAAGAAAGTAACGGATTTAGTAGCAGGTGAATTAGATCACTTCTATGAGGGGCAGAAATTAAGAAAACAAATGAAGGAAAATCGTAGAATTGTAGCGGAACAATTACTAGGTGTATCAAAAGTGATGGAAGATTTCGCTAAGGAGATACAACGAGAAAGAGAGAACCATCAAGCGCAGGAGGAGCAAATTTTACAAGCGTTTCGTGATTTCGGTGTCGAAGTGGAGCATGTTGATATTTATTGTTTAGATAGAGGAAGTATTGATATTGAGATGTTGATTCCAGCTGCATCTAATGAACATGGGGAATGTGAGAAGTTGGTTGCTCCAATGCTTTCAGATATTTTAAAAGAGAATATCGTCGTTAAGCATGAAGAGAAATCCTCATATCCAAATGGGCACAGTTTAATATCGTTTGGTTCAGCGAAGACGTATTCTCTGGATACAGGATTGGCCACAGCTGCAAAAGGTGGTGGATTTATTTCAGGTGATTCCTACGCGATGATGGATTTGAGCGTTGGTAAATATGCACTTGCGATTAGTGATGGTATGGGAAATGGACAAAGGGCTCATATGGAGAGTAGGGAAACGGTAAAATTATTACAAAAGATACTTCAATCAGGTATTGATGAAGAAATAGCAATTAAGTCCATCAATTCAATTCTTTCTTTAAGGACGACAGAGGAGATGTATACAACGCTTGACTTGGCTATGGTAGATTTACGGGATGCGAGTGCGAAGTTTTTAAAGATTGGATCGACGCCAAGTTTTGTTAAACGCGGAAATAATATTTTGAAAATTGAGGCAAGTAATTTACCGATGGGAATCATTGAAGATGTTGAAGTTGATGTGGTTGGTGAGCAATTAAAAACAGGTGATCTTCTTATCATGATGAGTGACGGCATTTTTGAGGGAGCGCAACACGTGGAGAATCACGAATTATGGATAAAACGTAAAATTAAAGAACTACAAACAGAAGATCCACAGGAAATTGCTGATATTATTATGGAAGAAGTAATTCGCTCCGGTGATGGTTATATAAATGATGATATGACTATTGTGGTGGCGAAAGTAAAGAAAAATATGCCGAAGTGGGCTACGATTCCAATAGTGGGAATGCAGGCGCAATAAAATAATCAAAAAAACCTAGGTAGATACCTAGGTTTTTTTGATTAAAAAGGTAATGTGATTACTTTGTTAAATATACAGGAGGGATGTAAGATAAAAATGTGGATTTTTTACATCTTTTTTTTGCACAATGTTTGTAAAAGTTGTACCATTATATACAAGGTAACTAATGTTGTTCTTGTTTAATGAAAGGTGATTGCGAAGTTGAAAGATGCATTTGTTGAAAAAGTAGATGACTTTGTAAAGCAGCATGATGTATTAAAGAAACATTCAACAATTGTTGTAGGGGTTTCTGGTGGTCCTGACTCTTTGGCTCTTTTATATTATTTGTTAGAAAAAAGGGCAGAAAAACAGCTCGAAATTGTAGTAGCGCATGTGGATCATATGTTTAGAGGTAATGAATCTCATGAGGATTTACAATTTGTACAGGGTCTTTGCAAAGAGCTAGGAGTTATTTGTGAAACGCTAAGGATTAATGTGTCGCAATATCAACAGCAATATGGAATGAATGCGCAAGTTGCTGCTAGAGAATGCAGATATGCATTTTTGGAAAGAATAATGAAGAAATATGATGCGAGATATGTAGCTCTTGGTCACCATGGAGATGATCAAGTAGAGACGATTTTAATGCGCCTTGTACGAGGGAGTACTCCGAAAGGATACGCAGGAATTGCAGTGAAGCGTTCTTTTCATAATGGATATTTAATTAGGCCGTTACTTGGGGTAACTAAGGAAGAAATTGTTGATTACTGTAATAAATTAAAAGTTATTCCGCGTATAGATCCGAGTAATAAAAAGGAAGTATATACAAGGAATCGATTACGTAAATATGTCCTTCCTTATTTGAAAGAAGAAAATCCACAAATGCATGAGAAATTTCAAAAATTCAGCGTGCAGATGCAAGAGGATGAGGCTTATTTGCAGGAATTAGCTTTTGAGAAAATGAATAAAGTAATTACAAAAAAAAGAGATAAACAAATTAGCTTATCAATTCCTGCCTTTGAATCCATGTCTATGCCTTTACAAAGAAGAGGGATTCAACTAATATTAAACTATCTTTATGAATATAAGATTCCATCTTCGCTTTCTTCTATACATATTGACAAGGTGATTGAATTTTTTAAGCGGGCACAGCCTTCAGGTTCACTAGATTTTCCGGGTGGTTTGAAAATTGTTCGCACATACGAAGAATGTAGTTTTGGATTTAAACAAGAAATTGTTTCTCCTTTTTCGCAAGATTTATCAGTACCTGGGACAATTATATTGCCGAATGGGGATAAACTTGTAACAGAGGTGAGCGAAGATATACCGAGTAACATGAATGAAACAGTATTTGTTGCTAAGTATAATGATATATCGTATCCACTTCGTATTCGGTCTAGGGAAAATGGAGATCGCATGTCAATGCAAGGTATGGCTGGTACAAAAAAGATAAAAGCTATTTTTATCGAAGCGAAAGTACCGAAAGAAAAAAGAGAAGAATGGCCGATCGTTTGTGACGCAAGTGGAAATATTATTTGGGTGCCCTTGTTGAAACGATCTGCATTTGCTACTCCGAAAGAGATAGCAAAGAAGGGTAAATACATGATTATTCACTACAAAAGCAAGGAGTCTTCCGGGAGGATAATGAAATGATGAATCAAGATATCGAAAAAGTATTAATTTCTGAAGAGCAAATACAGGAAAAGGTGCACGAACTAGGTGCAGTTATTGCAGAGGATTACAAAAATACAGTACCTCTTGCGATTGGTGTACTAAAGGGCGCAATGCCATTTATGGCAGATTTATTAAAGAGAACAGATACATATCTTGAAATGGATTTTATGGCTGTATCTAGCTACGGTCACTCTACAGTTTCAACAGGCGAAGTAAAAATCTTAAAAGATCTTGATACTTCTGTAGAAGGTCGTGATATTTTAATCGTTGAAGATATTATTGATAGCGGTCTTACACTAAGCTATTTAGTAGACCTGTTTAAATATCGTAAAGCGAAATCTGTAAAGATTGTTACGTTATTAGATAAGCCAACAGGCCGTAAGGTTGATCTGAAAGCAGATTATGTTGGATTTACTGTTCCTCATGAATTTGTTGTAGGATATGGATTAGATTATAAAGAGCAATACCGTAATCTTCCTTATGTAGGAGTATTAAAACCAAGTGTTTACTCAAATTAATTAAATATAGGCGTTACAATTGTATAGGAAAGTTTTTCTATGTTACGATTTACTATAGTGTTTATGCCGTGAGAGGAGGTTAGGAATGAATCGTATCTTCCGTAATACCATCTTTTATTTACTGATATTCTTAGTAGTAATTGGAATCGTAAGCTATTTTAATGGTTCGACGCAAAAAACGACATCAGTTAGCTACGATAAATTCATTACTCAACTTGAAAAAGGTGAAGTGCGTAATGTGCAGCTTCAACCGAAAAATGGTGTGTTTGAGGTAAAGGGACAATTCAAGACTTCTAGCCAAGGAGAGCAATTTGTTACTTATGCACCAAATACTGAGGAATTACAAAAGAAAATTAATGATAAAGCGCAAGGGGCTGAAGTTAAGTATCAACCAGCAGAAGAAACAAGTGCTTGGGTAACGTTCTTCACTTCTATCATTCCGTTTGTCATTATCTTCATTTTATTCTTCTTCTTATTAAATCAAGCTCAGGGCGGCGGTAGCCGTGTTATGAACTTCGGGAAAAGTAAGGCGAAGCTATATAATGATGAAAAGAAAAAAATTCGTTTCAGAGATGTTGCTGGAGCGGATGAAGAGAAACAAGAACTTGTTGAGGTAGTTGAATTCTTGAAAGACCCTCGTAAGTTCGCTGAAGTTGGTGCCCGTATTCCGAAGGGTGTTCTATTAGTGGGACCTCCAGGTACAGGTAAAACTTTACTAGCACGTGCTGTTGCAGGTGAAGCAGGCGTTCCGTTCTTCTCTATTAGTGGTTCTGACTTCGTAGAGATGTTCGTCGGTGTCGGTGCATCCCGTGTACGTGATTTATTTGAAAATGCAAAGAAAAATGCTCCTTGTATCATTTTCATTGATGAAATTGATGCGGTAGGACGTCAACGTGGCGCGGGTCTTGGCGGTGGTCATGATGAGCGTGAACAAACGTTGAACCAATTGCTTGTTGAAATGGATGGGTTCGGTGCAAACGAAGGTATTATTATCATCGCTGCGACAAACCGTCCCGATATTCTTGATCCAGCGTTATTACGTCCAGGTCGTTTTGACCGTCAAATTACAGTAGATCGTCCAGATGTAAATGGTCGTGAAGCTGTACTTAAAGTACACGCTCGTAATAAACCGCTTGATGAGAATGTCAACTTAAGAGCAATTGCAACTCGTACACCAGGATTCTCTGGTGCCGATCTTGAAAACTTATTAAACGAAGCGGCTTTAGTAGCTGCGCGTCAAGACAAGAAGAAAATTGATATGAGTGACATCGATGAAGCGACGGATCGTGTTATTGCAGGTCCAGCTAAGAAAAGTCGTGTTATCTCTGAAAAAGAACGTAATATTGTTGCATTCCATGAGGCTGGCCATACTGTAATTGGTGTTGTCCTTGATGAAGCAGATATCGTTCATAAAGTAACAATTGTCCCTCGTGGTCAAGCTGGTGGATATGCGGTAATGCTTCCGAAGGAAGATCGTTACTTCATGACAAAACCAGAGTTACTTGATAAAATTACTGGTTTACTTGGTGGTCGAGTAGCTGAGGAGATTGTATTTGGTGAAGCAAGTACAGGCGCTCACAACGACTTCCAACGTGCGACTGGTATTGCAAGACGTATGGTTACAGAATTCGGGATGAGTGATAAGCTTGGACCGATGCAATTTGGTAGCTCACAAGGTGGTCAGGTATTCTTAGGAAGAGACTTCCATTCAGAACAAAACTACAGTGATGCAATCGCGCATGAAATTGATGTGGAAATGCAAACAATTATTAAAGAATGTTATGCTCGTGCGAAACAAATTCTTACTGAAAAACGAGATAAGCTTGATATTATCGCGAAAACGTTACTTGAAGTAGAAACATTAGATGCAGAGCAAATTAATCATTTATATGATTATGGCAGATTACCTGAGCGTCCAACATCTTCAGATGATGTGAAAGTAAACATCAATACGAAGAAAGACGATGAAGATACAGAAGATAAGTAAGAAACGAAGGAGTGACAATAGTCACTCCTTTTTTTGTGGAATGAATTTAAGTGGCAAAAGAATTTAAATGAAACTATTATTAAAAATTGAAATAGGGAGTAATCTTTTTGTACAATGATGAGTATAGAAAAACTGATTATATAAGTATGTGTGATATGATGTTTTTATAAGTTTTATACATACTGCACAAATAAAGATTAAATAAGATAAGTGGTGAGAATATGATTTTTGTATTGGATGTAGGGAACACAAATGCGGTATTAGGTGTGTTTGAAGAGGGGAAACTTTGTCAGCATTGGCGCATGGAAACAGATCGTCATAAAACAGAAGATGAGTATGGGATGCTTGTAAAGCAGTTACTTGAGCATGAAGGTCTTTCTTTTGAAGATGTGAAAGGTATTATTGTGTCTTCAGTCGTACCGCCAATTATGTTCGCTTTAGAGCGTATGTGTGAAAAGTATTTTAAAATTAAACCGCTTGTAGTGGGGCCTGGGATAAAAACTGGCTTGAATATTAAATATGAAAATCCACGTGAAGTAGGCGCGGACCGAATTGTAAATGCGGTAGCAGGAATCCACTTATATGGAAGTCCGCTTATTATTGTTGATTTTGGTACGGCTACTACATATTGTTATATTAACGAAGAGAAGCATTATATGGGTGGCGTCATTACGCCAGGAATTATGATTTCAGCAGAGGCTTTATATAGCAGAGCAGCAAAGCTTCCTCGTATTGAAATTACAAAACCGAGTAGTGTTATCGGAAAGAATACAGTAAGTGCGATGCAATCAGGTATTCTTTATGGATACGTTGGACAAGTGGAAGGTATTGTTAAGCGTATGAAAGAAGAAGCTAAGCAAGAACCGAAAGTTATTGCAACAGGTGGATTAGCGAAATTAATTTCAGAAGAATCAAATGTAATTGATATCGTAGATCCGTTTTTAACGTTAAAAGGTTTGTATATGTTATATGAACGTAATGCAAATTTACAGTATGAGAAAGGTGAATAAATAAGTATGAAAGATTATTTAGTAAAAGCTTTAGCATTTGATGGAGAAGTACGTGCGTATAGTGTGCGTACAACAAATACAGTTAGCGAAGCGCAAAGACGTCATGACACGTGGAGAACTGCTTCAGCAGCGCTTGGCCGTTCTTTAACTGCGGGTACAATGATGGGTGCGATGTTAAAAGGTGACCAAAAGTTAACAATTAAGGTAGAGGGTAACGGTCCGATTGGTCCAATCCTAGTGGATGCTCATGCAAATGGGGATGTACGTGGTTATGTAACGAATCCGCATGTTGATTTTGAAGGAACAGAACAAGGAAAACTGCGTGTATATCAAGCGGTAGGTACAGAAGGGTTTGTAACTGTAATTAAAGATATTGGTATGCGTGAACCGTTTATCGGTCAATCTCCAATTGTTTCAGGTGAATTAGGAGAAGACTTCACGTACTATTTTGCAGTTTCTGAACAGACGCCTTCTTCTGTTGGTGTTGGTGTTCTTGTAAATGGAGATGACAGCGTATTAGCGGCAGGTGGATTTATCCTTCAAATTATGCCGGGCGCACAGGAAGAAACAATTTCATTCATTGAAGATCGTTTGCAAAAAATTCCTCCTGTATCAACATTGATCGAACAAGGTCTTTCTCCAGAAGAGCTACTATATGCAGTTCTTGGGGAAGATAAAGTAAAAGTATTAGAAACTATGGATGTTCAATTTAATTGCACTTGCTCACGCGAACGAATTGAGAGTGTGTTAATTAGTTTAGGTAAAACAGAATTAGAGCAAATTCGTGAAGAAGAAGAAGAGACGGAAGTGCACTGTCATTTCTGTAATGAACGATATAAATTCTCTAAAGAAGATATTACAAGCATAATTGTGAGCTTGTAATAAGGAAGTTTAAGTGGAGAATTGTTCGCTCGGATAGATTGACAAACAGGGAATTTTCTGACAAAATCTAAATATAGATAAAACCAATAAAAATACTCGGTGTTAGGAGTGACAGGAATGCGAGTGGCACAATCAGTTTCAGAATTAATCGGGAAAACGCCGATCGTTAAGTTGAACCGCATCGTAGAATCAGACAGCGCAGATGTATACTTAAAATTAGAATTTATGAATCCTGGGAGCAGTGTTAAAGATCGTATTGCATTAGCTATGATTGAAGATGCTGAAAAGAAAGGATTATTAAAAGAAGGCGATACAATCATTGAGCCAACAAGTGGTAACACAGGAATTGGTTTAGCGATGGTAGCGGCTGCTAAAGGATATAAGGCGATTTTAGTAATGCCAGAAACAATGAGTATTGAGCGTCGTAATTTATTACGTGCTTACGGTGCTGAATTAGTATTGACTCCAGGACCTGAAGGAATGGGCGGAGCAATTCGAAAAGCGACTGAATTAGCAAAAGAGCATGGTTACTTTATACCACAACAATTCCAAAACCAAGCGAATCCAGAAATCCATCGTATAACAACAGGTCCAGAAATCGTTGAACAAATGGGTGATCAATTGGATGCGTTTATCGCAGGTATTGGTACAGGCGGAACAATTACAGGTGCCGGTGAAGTGCTGAAAGAAGCTTATAAAGATATCAAAATTTATGCGGTAGAACCTGCGGATTCACCAGTATTATCTGGTGGAAAGCCAGGACCGCATAAAATCCAAGGGATTGGAGCGGGATTTGTTCCGGAGACATTGGATGTAGAAGTATATGATGAAATTATTCAAGTGAAAACAGAGCAAGCGTTTGAATATGCGAGAAGAGTAGCTAAAGAAGAAGGTATTTTAGTTGGTATCTCTTCAGGAGCAGTCGTTTATGCAGCAATAGAAGTTGCGAAGAAATTAGGTAAAGGGAAAAAGGTACTTGTTATCATCCCAAGTAACGGTGAACGTTATTTAAGTACACCACTTTATCAATTTGAATCATAATTGAATGCGATTTGAAAAGCATCCTTGAAAAAGGATGCTTTTTCTTTTTGATTGGAAAAAGGAAAAGAGTGAATGACTAGAAAACTTCATGTAAAATAAGAAGTAGTATAATTAATTTATTTTCACTAGCCCTCGAGTATAATCATTCTCTATATAAATAACTTTATGTAGTTTGAGCTGGTTAGCTTAAGAGGGTGGGATAAAAGAAGACGGGGTGTTGATATGCAACGAAGAAAATCTTTAGCGCTTTCTATTCCATATCAGTTAGATTTCTTTAAGCAATATAAATTTCTTTCCCAGGATAAGCCACAACATATTTTGTTAGAAAGTGGACGTGGTGGTCGTTATAACATCGTTGGGCTGGATCCAGTAGCGATAATTCAGGGTAAGAATGAGACGTTACATATAAGTGAAAGTGATAAGGAAACAATAGAGAGAGGGAATCCACTAGATTTAATGCAAGCGTATATGGAGAAATGGAAAACGGATTATAATCCGGAGTACCCACCTTTTCAAGGTGGGGCAATTGGATACTTTAGTTATGATTGTATCCGTTATATTGAAAAACTGTCTTCTCTTGCGGAGGATGACATTAATATACCTGATATATTCTTTTTATTATTTGATGACGTGTTTGTCTATGATCAACAAGAAAGAGTATTATGGATTATTACGCATTATATAGATGAGTGTGAAGAGGCAGAAGAACGGTTAAATGAATGGAAGGATCTTTGGGTGAAAGAAGTGCCCGAAGTGACTATGCCGTTTGAATGTCCTGAAAAGAAAAATGAAGCAGTCGCTTTTACGGAAGAAGGCTTTATGAAGGCTGTTGAACGTATTCAAGAATATATTGGAAATGGTGATGTGTTTCAAGTAAACTTGTCGACAAGACAAGAAAGAACGTTACAAACACATCCGCTAGAAATTTATACAAGTCTTCGTGAAATTAATCCATCTCCATATATGGGTTACTTGGAGTTTGGGGATTTTCAAATTGTTAGTGCTTCGCCTGAATTGCTAATTAAAAAGCAAGGAAAAGAAGTGAGTACAAGACCGATTGCTGGTACGCGCTCTCGAGGGGCAAGTGAGCAAGAGGATGAGGAATTAGCGAAAGAATTAATTGAAAACGAAAAGGAAAGAGCAGAGCACGTAATGCTTGTGGACTTAGAACGAAATGACTTGGGCCGGGTTTGCAAATATGGCACTGTTGAAGTAGATGAATTCATGGTAATTGAAAAATACTCACACGTTATGCATATTGTTTCTAATGTGCGTGGTGAGGTGGAAGCAGATAAAGATGCTTTCGATTTGGTGAAGGCTGTATTTCCTGGTGGGACAATTACCGGTGCCCCGAAAATACGTACGATGGAAATTATTGAAGAATTAGAACCTGTTCGCCGAGGAATTTATACGGGTTCAATTGGTTGGATTGGTTATTCTGGAGATACGGAATTGAATATTGTAATCCGAACACTACTTGCTAAAGATGGACAAGCGCATGTGCAAGCTGGAGCAGGTATTGTAATTGATTCAAATCCAAAAGATGAATATAAAGAGTCGTTAAAAAAGGCAATCGCTTTATGGCGTGCAAAAGAAAGTAGCGAAGAAACGGTTAGGTGAGAGAAATGATATTAATGATTGATAATTATGATTCTTTTACATTTAATTTAGTGCAATTTCTTGGAGAACTTGGACAAGAGCTTGTTGTTAAGCGTAATGATAAAGTGACTATTTCGGATATTGAGAATATGAAACCAGATTTTTTAATGATTTCGCCAGGTCCATGTAGTCCTAATGAGGCGGGTGTTAGTATGGAGGTTATTAAATACTTTGCTGGAAAGATTCCGATTTTTGGGGTCTGTCTTGGACATCAATCAATTGCACAAGTATTTGGAGGGGATGTTGTCAGGGCAGAGCGTTTGATGCATGGAAAAACATCTTTAATGCATCATGATGGGCAGACGATTTTTTCTGATATTCCAAATCCATTTACTGCGACACGTTATCACTCTCTTATCGTTAAAAAAGAGACATTACCGAATTGTTTAGAGATAACATCTTGGACTGAAGAAGGTGAAATCATGGCGCTTCGTCATAAAACGTTGCCGATTGAAGGGGTACAATTCCATCCGGAATCTATTATGACTTCTCACGGGAAAGAGTTGCTACAGAATTTCATTCGCAAATATAGCCCAAGCGTGACATCGTGTTAATTTACGTAAATGGCGCGTATATAGAAGCGAGTGAAGCGAAAATTTCTCCTTATGACCACGGTTACCTATATGGGCTTGGGGTTTTTGAGACATTTCGTATTTATAATGGTCATCCCTTTTTATTGGATGATCATTATGAACGCTTAATGGATGCGCTCGATATATTGCAAATCAAATGGACAATGCCAAAAGATGAAGTGATGCTTATTTTAAAGAATCTACTCGTTAAGAATGGGTTAAAACATGCATATGTGCGCTTAAATGTATCGGCGGGTATAGATGAAATAGGATTACAAACGGAAGTATATGAAGAACCGTCTGTTATTGTTTTTATCAAATCTTTAGCAGCTCCAGGGAATGTAGTGGAAAAAGAAGGAGTTATTTTAAAGCAAGTGCGAAATACACCAGAAGGTGCGTTTCGCTTGAAGTCCCATCATTATTTAAATAATATTTTAGGGAAACGCGAAATTGGAAATGTTGTGAATAAGGAAGGTATTTTTCTTACTGAAACAGGTTATGTTGCAGAGGGTATTGTTTCGAATCTCTTTTTTGTTAAAGGAGATATTTTATATACTCCTTCGCTAGAAACAGGGATTTTAAACGGAATCACTCGTGCGTTTATTATAAAGGCTGCTGAAGAGCTAGATATAGAGGTAAAGGAAGGTTTCTTTACAAAAGATGAATTGCTTTCAGCGGATGAAGTGTTCGTAACGAACTCTATTCAAGAAATCGTCCCCCTTTATCGTATAGAGGAGAAAGATTTCCCGGGTAAAGTGGGAGTGGTTACAAAAAGACTTATGGATCTTTATGAAGTGCAGAGAGAGAAATTGTGGAGCAGAAATGAATTGCGAAGAGGAGATGTGTAGTTTGAAGTGGGATTATGATTTGCGCTGCGGCGAATATACATTGAATTTAAATGAAAAGACATTAATTATGGGGATTTTAAATGTAACGCCAGATTCATTTTCTGATGGTGGGAGTTACAACGAAGTAGATGCTGCAGTGTGCCATGCGAAAGAAATGAAAAATGAAGGTGCTCATATTATTGATATCGGTGGTGAATCTACCCGCCCAGGTTTCGCTAAAGTTTCAGTAGAAGAAGAAATAAAGCGAGTTGTTCCAATGATTCAGGCAGTTTCAAAAGAAGTGAAGCTACCTATTTCTATTGACACGTATAAAGCTGAGGTTGCGAAACAAGCGATTGAAGCTGGTGCTCATATTATTAATGATATTTGGGGAGCGAAGGTGGAACCGAAGATTGCTGAAGTTGCAGCCTATTATGATGTGCCTATTATCTTAATGCATAACCGAGATAATATGAACTACCGCAATTTAATGGCTGATATGATTGCTGATTTGTATGAGAGTATTAAAATTGCTAAAGATGCAGGTGTGCGAGATGAGAATATTATTTTAGACCCAGGTATTGGTTTTGCGAAAACACCTGAACAAAATTTAGAAGCGATGCGTAATTTAGAGCAGTTAAATGTATTGGGTTACCCGGTTCTATTAGGTACTTCAAGAAAATCCTTTATTGGCCATGTATTAGATTTACCCGTGGAGGAGCGTCTTGAAGGAACGGGAGCTACCGTTTGTCTTGGTATTGAAAAGGGCTGTGAGTTTATCCGTGTTCATGATGTGAAAGAAATGGCACGTATGGCTAAGATGATGGACGCGATGATTGGTAAGGGGGTAAAGTAATTGGATAAAATTTATATCCATGATATGGAGTTTTACGGTTATCATGGTGTATTCCCAGAAGAAAATAAATTGGGTCAGAGGTTTAAAGTGGATTTAACGGTGGAGTTGGATTTAAAACGTGCAGGAGAAAGTGACGACTTAGAGCATTCTGTCAATTACGGGGAGCTTTTCGAACTATGTAGAAAAGTTGTTGAAGATAGAACGTATAAGCTTGTAGAGAGTATCGCTGAAAATATCGCTACAGATATATTGAAACAATATGAGAGTATTTCACAGTGTACAATTAAGGTAATTAAACCAGATCCGCCGATACCGGGGCATTATCGTGCTGTAGCGGTAGAAATTACGAGAGAACGTCCATGAATAATATAGCGTACATTGCATTAGGTTCGAATATTGGGGAGCGTTATACTTATTTAACTGAAGCAATTCAGTTTTTAAATAAAAACCAGCATATCCAAGTTGATGATGTTTCGTCTGTATATGAAACTGATCCGATTGGCTATACTGACCAAAATTGCTTTTTAAATCTAGTTGTAAAAATTTCTACCAATTTATCACCGCAAGAATTATTGAAAGTAACACAAAGGGTAGAGAATGATCTAGGAAGAAAAAGGGAAATCAGATGGGGTCCGAGGACCATCGACCTTGACATTTTACTATATAATCAAGAAAATATTGAAGCAGAGAATCTTATTGTTCCGCATCCGCGGATGTTCGAAAGAGCTTTTGTTATCGTTCCGTTGTTAGAGATTAATCAAGATATAAAACAAAACATTTCACGTTCACAAGTAGAAGAAATGAAAAGGCGAGAGGGAGTAACGGTATGGAAGCAGAAAAATGGGGAAGACGCATTCGTGCTTTTCGAAAGCTAAAAGGCTATACGCAAGAAGGTTTTGCGAAAGAATTAGGAGTATCTGTATCGGTTTTAGGTGAAGTTGAGAGGGGCAATAGATCACCTTCCCAAGATTTTGTAGTAGAAGTCGCTAAAACATTAAACGTTTCAATAGACGAATTGATGCCGAAGTGACCATAAAGGAAGGAGTAAGTCGGGTGTTAAAGATTGCAAATATTGAGATGAAAAATCCAGTTGTACTAGCACCGATGGCGGGGGTGTGTAACTCTGCATTCCGTTTGACAGTAAAAGAATTTGGTGCAGGTTTAGTTTGTGCTGAAATGGTAAGTGATAAGGCAATATTACTTAATAACAAAAGAACATTAGATATGTTATATATCGATGAGAGAGAAAAACCATTAAGTTTACAAATTTTTGGTGGAGAGAAAGAAACTCTTGTAGATGCTGCAAAATACGTAGATAAATATACGACAGCAGACATTATTGATATTAATATGGGTTGCCCAGTACCGAAAATCACTAAGTGTGATGCCGGAGCAAAGTGGCTTTTAGATCCAAATAAAATATATGAGATGGTAGCGGCAGTTGTAGATGCTGTTGAAAAACCAGTTACAGTTAAAATGCGTATTGGTTGGGATGAAGATCATATTTTCGCAGTTGAAAACGCTAAAGCTGTTGAGCGTGCTGGTGGGCAAGCAGTAGCAGTTCATGGACGTACACGAGTGCAAATGTATGAAGGGAAAGCGGATTGGGATATTATTAAACAAGTAAAGCAATCTGTGAATATCCCGGTTATCGGAAATGGTGATGTGGAAACACCGCAAGATGCAAAGCGTATGCTTGATGAAGTTGGTGTAGATGGAGTTATGATTGGCCGCGCTGCTCTTGGAGACCCGTGGATGATTTATCGTACGGTAAAGTATTTAGAGACAGGTGAATTAATGCCGGAACCAACAGTGCGTGAGAAAATTGATGTATGTATGTTGCATCTAGATCGTCTTATCGATTTAAAGAACGAAAATGTCGCTGTAAGAGAGATGAGGAAGCATGCAGCTTGGTATTTAAAAGGTGTTCGTGGTAATGCGAGTGTGCGCAATGGTATCAATATTTGTAACACCCGTGAAGACCTTGCGAATTTATTAGGTGCATTTGTAGAAGAAGTAGAAGCGAAACAACAAACAATTTATGTTGGTTAATAAGGGGGCATAGGAGATTGACATTCTTCTATACACTTCCTATAATTACGTGAAAGAAAGAAGAACTGCCAGTTGGTTGCTGGCAGTTTTTCTAGTTGAGTAGAAAATGCTATACTGTATATATTGTAAAAATTAATAGAGCTGGAGTGATATCAATATCATGGATAACATGAACCACGAAGAATTAAACGACCAATTGCTTGTTCGTCGTGAAAAGCTACATAATTTACGTGAGCAAGGAATCGATCCGTTCGGTAAACGATTTGAACGCACAAATTCAACAACTGACTTAGTAAGTCTATATGGAGAATTCTCTAAAGAAGAATTAGAAGAGAAAGAAATCACTGTTTCTATCGCTGGTCGTATTATGACAAAACGCGGTAAAGGAAAAGCGGGATTTGCGCACATTCAAGATTTACATGGACAAGTTCAAATTTATGTTCGTAAAGATGCTGTTGGAGATGAAGAGTACGAGTTATTTACGACAGCAGATTTAGGTGACTTAGTAGGTATTGAAGGTAAAGTGTTCAAAACAAACGTTGGAGAACTTTCAGTAAAAGCAACAGAATTTACACTTTTAACGAAATCTCTTCGTCCATTACCGGATAAATACCATGGTTTAAAAGATGTTGAACAACGCTATCGTCAACGTTACTTGGACTTAATTACAAGTATGGAAAGCCGTGAAACGTTCGTTACCCGTAGTAAAATCATTCGTGAAATGAGAAGATATTTAGATGACAACGGTTATCTTGAAGTAGAAACGCCTATGATGCACGCGATTGCAGGTGGAGCGTCTGCTCGTCCTTTCACTACACATCATAATGCGTTAGATATGGAATTATATATGCGTATTGCAATTGAACTTCATTTAAAACGTCTTATTGTGGGCGGATTAGAAAAAGTTTATGAGATCGGCCGTGTATTCCGTAATGAGGGTGTATCAACTCGTCATAACCCTGAGTTTACGATGATTGAATTATATGAAGCGTACGCTGATTATAATGATATTATGAAACTAACAGAAAATATGGTTGCTCATATCGCGAAAAAAGTATTGGGTACAACAACAATCCAATATGGTGATTATGAAATTAATCTAGAACCGGAATGGACACGTCTTCATATGGTAGATGCAATTAAGCAACACTCTGGAGCAGATTTCTGGAATCCAATGAGTGTAGAAGAAGCGCGTGAACTTGCAAAAGAACATAATGTAGAAATTAAAAATACAATGGAAGTTGGTCATATTATTAATGAGTTCTTCGAACAAAAAGTAGAAGATAAATTAATCCAACCAACATTTATTTACGGTCATCCGGTAGAAATTTCGCCACTTGCGAAAAAGAATGACGAAGATCCACGATTCACAGATCGTTTCGAGTTATTTATCGTTGCACGTGAACATGCTAATGCATTCACTGAGTTAAATGATCCAATCGATCAAAAGGAACGCTTTGAAGCCCAATTAAAAGAGCGTGAGCAAGGTAATGATGAAGCTCATATGATGGATGATGACTATATCGAAGCTCTTGAGTATGGTATGCCTCCTACGGGCGGATTAGGAATCGGTATTGATCGTCTTGTTATGTTATTAACAAACGCACCATCTATTCGTGACGTACTATTATTCCCAGCTATGCGCCATAAACAAGACTAAGCTTTGGAGATTTCTCCAAAGCTTTTTTTTATTTCTTTATTTGAGGGGAGAGAAACCTTCTATTAAAAGCAAAGTGAGATTATTGCTCGTTAAATGGATGCCAGATTAAAAAACTATACTTATATAGAAGAAAGGTGCTGTTTTTATGCTTTTTTACTAAGTTAAAAATTTTATTAGAAAAACTATTGCATTTCATTTTTCCACATGATATATTAATAACCGTCGCTGATGCGGAAACGCAGAAAACGACAAAAAAGAAATTAAAAAACTTAGTTGACATCGAAAAATGAAGATGTTAACATAAGGAAGTCGCAAATGAGCGACTAAGTAGTTCTTTGAAAACTGAACGAAACAAACAACGTGAACGTCAATTTTTATTTTTAGATGCTAGACAAACTAACTTTATTGGAGAGTTTGATCCTGGCTCAGGATGAACGCTGGCGGCGTGCCTAATACATGCAAGTCGAGCGAATGGATTAAGAGCTTGCTCTTATGAAGTTAGCGGCGGACGGGTGAGTAACACGTGGGTAACCTGCCCATAAGACTGGGATAACTCCGGGAAACCGGGGCTAATACCGGATAATATTTTGAACTGCATGGTTCGAAATTGAAAGGCGGCTTCGGCTGTCACTTATGGATGGACCCGCGTCGCATTAGCTAGTTGGTGAGGTAACGGCTCACCAAGGCAACGATGCGTAGCCGACCTGAGAGGGTGATCGGCCACACTGGGACTGAGACACGGCCCAGACTCCTACGGGAGGCAGCAGTAGGGAATCTTCCGCAATGGACGAAAGTCTGACGGAGCAACGCCGCGTGAGTGATGAAGGCTTTCGGGTCGTAAAACTCTGTTGTTAGGGAAGAACAAGTGCTAGTTGAATAAGCTGGCACCTTGACGGTACCTAACCAGAAAGCCACGGCTAACTACGTGCCAGCAGCCGCGGTAATACGTAGGTGGCAAGCGTTATCCGGAATTATTGGGCGTAAAGCGCGCGCAGGTGGTTTCTTAAGTCTGATGTGAAAGCCCACGGCTCAACCGTGGAGGGTCATTGGAAACTGGGAGACTTGAGTGCAGAAGAGGAAAGTGGAATTCCATGTGTAGCGGTGAAATGCGTAGAGATATGGAGGAACACCAGTGGCGAAGGCGACTTTCTGGTCTGTAACTGACACTGAGGCGCGAAAGCGTGGGGAGCAAACAGGATTAGATACCCTGGTAGTCCACGCCGTAAACGATGAGTGCTAAGTGTTAGAGGGTTTCCGCCCTTTAGTGCTGAAGTTAACGCATTAAGCACTCCGCCTGGGGAGTACGGCCGCAAGGCTGAAACTCAAAGGAATTGACGGGGGCCCGCACAAGCGGTGGAGCATGTGGTTTAATTCGAAGCAACGCGAAGAACCTTACCAGGTCTTGACATCCTCTGAAAATCCTAGAGATAGGACTTCTCCTTCGGGAGCAGAGTGACAGGTGGTGCATGGTTGTCGTCAGCTCGTGTCGTGAGATGTTGGGTTAAGTCCCGCAACGAGCGCAACCCTTGATCTTAGTTGCCATCATTAAGTTGGGCACTCTAAGGTGACTGCCGGTGACAAACCGGAGGAAGGTGGGGATGACGTCAAATCATCATGCCCCTTATGACCTGGGCTACACACGTGCTACAATGGACGGTACAAAGAGCTGCAAGACCGCGAGGTGGAGCTAATCTCATAAAACCGTTCTCAGTTCGGATTGTAGGCTGCAACTCGCCTACATGAAGCTGGAATCGCTAGTAATCGCGGATCAGCATGCCGCGGTGAATACGTTCCCGGGCCTTGTACACACCGCCCGTCACACCACGAGAGTTTGTAACACCCGAAGTCGGTGGGGTAACCTTTATGGAGCCAGCCGCCTAAGGTGGGACAGATGATTGGGGTGAAGTCGTAACAAGGTAGCCGTATCGGAAGGTGCGGCTGGATCACCTCCTTTCTATGGAGAATTGATGAACGCAGTTCATCAATAAACGTTGACTTGTTTCGTTTCGTTCAGTTTTGAGAGAACTATCTCTCAAGTTTAAATGTATGTTCTTTGAAAACTAGATAACAGTGTAGCTCATATTTTTTTAATTTTAGTTTGGTTAAGTTAGAAAGGGCGCACGGTGGATGCCTTGACACTAGGAGTCGATGAAGGACGGGACTAACGCCGATATGCTTCGGGGAGCTGTAAGTAAGCTTTGATCCGAAGATTTCCGAATGGGGAAACCCACTATACGTAATGGTATGGTATCCTTACCTGAATACATAGGGTATGGAAGACAGACCCAGGGAACTGAAACATCTAAGTACCTGGAGGAAGAGAAAGCAAATGCGATTTCCTGAGTAGCGGCGAGCGAAACGGAATCTAGCCCAAACCAAGAGGCTTGCCTCTTGGGGTTGTAGGACATTCTATACGGAGTTACAAAGGAACGAGGTAGACGAAGCGACCTGGAAAGGTCCGTCACAGAGGGTAACAACCCCGTAGTCGAAACTTCGTTCTCTCTTGAATGTATCCTGAGTACGGCGGAACACGTGAAATTCCGTCGGAATCTGGGAGGACCATCTCCCAAGGCTAAATACTCCCTAGTGATCGATAGTGAACCAGTACCGTGAGGGAAAGGTGAAAAGCACCCCGGAAGGGGAGTGAAAGAGATCCTGAAACCGTGTGCCTACAAATAGTCAGAGCCCGTTAATGGGTGATGGCGTGCCTTTTGTAGAATGAACCGGCGAGTTACGATCCCGTGCGAGGTTAAGCTGAAGAGGCGGAGCCGCAGCGAAAGCGAGTCTGAATAGGGCGTTTAGTACGTGGTCGTAGACCCGAAACCAGGTGATCTACCCATGTCCAGGGTGAAGTTCAGGTAACACTGAATGGAGGCCCGAACCCACGCACGTTGAAAAGTGCGGGGATGAGGTGTGGGTAGCGGAGAAATTCCAATCGAACCTGGAGATAGCTGGTTCTCCCCGAAATAGCTTTAGGGCTAGCCTTAAGTGTAAGAGTCTTGGAGGTAGAGCACTGATTGAACTAGGGGTCCTCATCGGATTACCGAATTCAGTCAAACTCCGAATGCCAATGACTTATCCTTAGGAGTCAGACTGCGAGTGATAAGATCCGTAGTCAAGAGGGAAACAGCCCAGATCGCCAGCTAAGGTCCCAAAGTGTGTATTAAGTGGAAAAGGATGTGGAGTTGCTTAGACAACTAGGATGTTGGCTCAGAAGCAGCCACCATTTAAAGAGTGCGTAATAGCTCACTAGTCGAGTGACTCTGCGCCGAAAATGTACCGGGGCTAAATACACCACCGAAGCTGCGAATTGATACCAATGGTATCAGTGGTAGGGGAGCGTTCTAAGTGCAGTGAAGTCAGACCGGAAGGACTGGTGGAGCGCTTAGAAGTGAGAATGCCGGTATGAGTAGCGAAAGACGGGTGAGAATCCCGTCCACCGAATGCCTAAGGTTTCCTGAGGAAGGCTCGTCCGCTCAGGGTTAGTCAGGACCTAAGCCGAGGCCGACAGGCGTAGGCGATGGACAACAGGTTGATATTCCTGTACCACCTCTTTATCGTTTGAGCAATGGAGGGACGCAGAAGGATAGAAGAAGCGTGCGATTGGTTGTGCACGTCCAAGCAGTTAGGCTGATAAGTAGGCAAATCCGCTTATCGTGAAGGCTGAGCTGTGATGGGGAAGCTCCTTATGGAGCGAAGTCTTTGATTCCCCGCTGCCAAGAAAAGCTTCTAGCGAGATAAAAGGTGCCTGTACCGCAAACCGACACAGGTAGGCGAGGAGAGAATCCTAAGGTGTGCGAGAGAACTCTGGTTAAGGAACTCGGCAAAATGACCCCGTAACTTCGGGAGAAGGGGTGCTTTCTTAACGGAAAGCCGCAGTGAATAGGCCCAAGCGACTGTTTAGCAAAAACACAGGTCTCTGCGAAGCCGTAAGGCGAAGTATAGGGGCTGACACCTGCCCGGTGCTGGAAGGTTAAGGAGAGGGGTTAGCGTAAGCGAAGCTCTGAACTGAAGCCCCAGTAAACGGCGGCCGTAACTATAACGGTCCTAAGGTAGCGAAATTCCTTGTCGGGTAAGTTCCGACCCGCACGAAAGGTGTAACGATTTGGGCACTGTCTCAACCAGAGACTCGGTGAAATTATAGTACCTGTGAAGATGCAGGTTACCCGCGACAGGACGGAAAGACCCCGTGGAGCTTTACTGTAGCCTGATATTGAAT
>NZ_JARVHQ010000001.1:4885000-5065000 GCF_040459645.1 Bacillus cereus group sp. RP43 | reverse complement strand
CCGACAGGCGTAGGCGATGGACAACAGGTTGATATTCCTGTACCACCTCTTTATCGTTTGAGCAATGGAGGGACGCAGAAGGATAGAAGAAGCGTGCGATTGGTTGTGCACGTCCAAGCAGTTAGGCTGATAAGTAGGCAAATCCGCTTATCGTGAAGGCTGAGCTGTGATGGGGAAGCTCCTTATGGAGCGAAGTCTTTGATTCCCCGCTGCCAAGAAAAGCTTCTAGCGAGATAAAAGGTGCCTGTACCGCAAACCGACACAGGTAGGCGAGGAGAGAATCCTAAGGTGTGCGAGAGAACTCTGGTTAAGGAACTCGGCAAAATGACCCCGTAACTTCGGGAGAAGGGGTGCTTTCTTAACGGAAAGCCGCAGTGAATAGGCCCAAGCGACTGTTTAGCAAAAACACAGGTCTCTGCGAAGCCGTAAGGCGAAGTATAGGGGCTGACACCTGCCCGGTGCTGGAAGGTTAAGGAGAGGGGTTAGCGTAAGCGAAGCTCTGAACTGAAGCCCCAGTAAACGGCGGCCGTAACTATAACGGTCCTAAGGTAGCGAAATTCCTTGTCGGGTAAGTTCCGACCCGCACGAAAGGTGTAACGATTTGGGCACTGTCTCAACCAGAGACTCGGTGAAATTATAGTACCTGTGAAGATGCAGGTTACCCGCGACAGGACGGAAAGACCCCGTGGAGCTTTACTGTAGCCTGATATTGAATTTTGGTACAGTTTGTACAGGATAGGCGGGAGCCATTGAAACCGGAGCGCTAGCTTCGGTGGAGGCGCTGGTGGGATACCGCCCTGACTGTATTGAAATTCTAACCTACGGGTCTTATCGACCCGGGAGACAGTGTCAGGTGGGCAGTTTGACTGGGGCGGTCGCCTCCTAAAGTGTAACGGAGGCGCCCAAAGGTTCCCTCAGAATGGTTGGAAATCATTCGTAGAGTGCAAAGGCATAAGGGAGCTTGACTGCGAGACCTACAAGTCGAGCAGGGACGAAAGTCGGGCTTAGTGATCCGGTGGTTCCGCATGGAAGGGCCATCGCTCAACGGATAAAAGCTACCCCGGGGATAACAGGCTTATCTCCCCCAAGAGTCCACATCGACGGGGAGGTTTGGCACCTCGATGTCGGCTCATCGCATCCTGGGGCTGTAGTCGGTCCCAAGGGTTGGGCTGTTCGCCCATTAAAGCGGTACGCGAGCTGGGTTCAGAACGTCGTGAGACAGTTCGGTCCCTATCCGTCGTGGGCGTAGGAAATTTGAGAGGAGCTGTCCTTAGTACGAGAGGACCGGGATGGACGCACCGCTGGTGTACCAGTTGTTCTGCCAAGGGCATAGCTGGGTAGCTATGTGCGGAAGGGATAAGTGCTGAAAGCATCTAAGCATGAAGCCCCCCTCAAGATGAGATTTCCCATAGCGTAAGCTAGTAAGATCCCTGAAAGATGATCAGGTTGATAGGTTCGAGGTGGAAGCATGGTGACATGTGGAGCTGACGAATACTAATAGATCGAGGACTTAACCATATAATATGAAGCAATGTTATCTAGTTTTGAAGGAATATACCTTCATCAGTTTGGTGATGATGGCAGAGAGGTCACACCCGTTCCCATACCGAACACGGAAGTTAAGCTCTCTAGCGCCGATGGTAGTTGGGACCTTGTCCCTGTGAGAGTAGGACGTCGCCAAGCAAGATAAAAACACAAGTCTTTTGACTTGTGTTTTTTCGTGTTTCCTTTTACAATTCGTAGTAATTTTAAAAATCTTTACTTAAAGAATTGTCCTTTTGATTAAAGATAGGGAAATGTGGCTAGGATAGTGAATAAGCAAAAGAGTTGCAAATTTTTTTAATACGTATATAATTAAAGTCAAAGATAGTCAAAGTCAATAAAGGTGGCGGATAAATGAGAAATATATCTGATATCATTGAGAAATATCTAAAGCAAGTTATTGACTTAAGCAATAATAATGTGATTGAAATCAAGAGGAATGAGATCGCTGATCGATTCGATTGTGTGCCGTCTCAAATCAACTATGTAATCAATACCCGTTTTACGCTAGAAAGAGGATTTGTAGTAGAAAGTAAACGAGGTGGAGGGGGTTACATTCGCATTATAAAAGTCAAATTGCATGACGATATAGACATTATTGATCAAATGCTTCATATGATTGATCATAGTGTTGCGCAAGGAAATGCAGAAAGCATGATTATACGTTTAATAGAAGAGGGTATTATAACAAATCGTGAAGCTAAACTTATGCTAAGCGTACTAGATCGTTCTGTATTATTAATGGATGTTCCTTCTCGAGATGAACTTAGGGCTCGAATATTATGCGCAATGTTAAGAACACTGAAATATAAATAAATATAACTTTTGTTAAGAATGATAACTAAGATAATGCAGTTTAATATTGTAGGAATTTTGAAAGATGACATGTGCTTTTACTAAATGGATTAAGAAAAGAGAACAATCTAGTAATGTATGAAAAGTATCATGAGATAGATCGTTCCTGTTGTAAAGGTGGGAGATAGCGATGACTTGTCAAAACTGTAATATAAGACCAGCAACTTTACATTATACAAAAGTAATCAACGGAAAAAAGGCGGAAGTTCATCTTTGCGAGCAATGTGCAGAACAAAGTGGCTATACGTCTTTCTTTCAATCACCGCAGTCTAATTTTTCATTCCATGACCTATTAGCCGGATTATTGCATAGTGAACCAGCGATGTTTGAAGAAGGGCAAGATGCATTTTCAAATACAAGTATATCAAGATGTCCGAATTGTAAGATGACATATGAACAATTTACAAAAGTGGGACGCTTTGGATGTGCTTCTTGTTACGATACATTTAAGGGGCATTTAAAACCATTGTTAAAACGTCTTCACGGTGGGCATACAGAACATTGTGGGAAAATTCCTGAACGTATAGAAGGAAATATCTACTTAAAGAAAGAATTAGATGAACTAAAACTCAATCTGAAACAATATGTACAGAAAGAGGAATTTGAGAAAGCGGCTGAAGTACGAGATGAAATTCGAGGTCTTGAAAATCAGCTTAGTGAGCATAGAGAGGGGGAATAGTTCTATGTCACTGGACAGAATTATGAATGAAGCGATTAGTCCATGGATGAAGGGGGATGGCCCTGATTCTGATATTGTTTTAAGTAGTCGAATTCGTTTGGCTCGTAATTTTAAAAAATATCAATTCTCTACTATGCAAAACGAGGAAGAAGCTAAACAGATTCATGAGTTATTTAAGAAGAAGTTTATAAATAAACCTGTAGAACCTTTTGGGGCGTTTGAACTATTAAAAATGAATGAATTAAATCCTCTTCAAAGGAGAGTTTTAGTTGAGAAGCATTTAATTAGTCCAAATCTTGCAGGAACAGAATACGGAGCATGCCTACTATCAGAAAGTGAACATATAAGTATCATGCTTAATGAAGAGGATCATGTTAGGATTCAGTGCCTATTTTCAGGTTTGCAGTTATCAGAGGCGCTTCAAAGTGCCAATCAAATAGATAATTGGATCGAGGAACAGGTTGAATATGCTTTTGATGAATCGCTTGGATATATTACGAGTTGCCCCACTAACGTTGGTACAGGATTAAGGGCTTCGGTAATGATTCATTTGCCGGGACTGGTTTTAACGAAAAGAATTAACCGTATTATACAAGTAATTCAAAAATTAGGGTTAGTAGTAAGAGGAATATACGGTGAAGGTAGCGAAGCGTTAGGTAATATATTTCAAGTGTCAAATCAAATGACACTAGGGAAATCAGAAGAAGATATTATTGCAGATTTAAAGAGTGTCATTCAACAAATCATTCATCAAGAAAAAATGGCTAGAGAATTAATTGTACAAAATTCAAGTATTGAGCTTGAAGATAAAGTATATCGTTCTTACGGAATACTAGCTAACAGTCGTTTAATTCAATCTGCAGAAGCAGCCACTTGCTTATCAGATGTACGACTTGGTATTGACTTAGGATATATACAAGGTATATCGAGAAATATTTTAACTGAGTTAATGGTTCTTACTCAGCCGGGCATTTTGCAACAATATGCAGGAGGACCTCTAGGACCAGAAGAAAGAGATTATCGAAGAGCAACCTTAATCCGTGAGCGATTACGAATTGAACAAAATTAAGCGCAAGTAGGAGGCGATTTCTATGATGTTTGGAAGATTTACAGAACGAGCACAGAAAGTATTAGCTTTATCTCAAGAGGAAGCAATTCGCATTGGGCATAATAATATTGGAACAGAACATATTTTACTTGGGCTTGTACGCGAAGGTGAAGGAATTGCAGCAAAAGCGTTAATTGCTCTTGGATTAAGTCCAGAGAAAGTTCAAAAAGAGGTAGAAGCATTAATTGGACGTGGCACGGAAGCTTCTCAAACAGTACATTACACACCTCGTGCTAAAAAAGTTATTGAGTTGTCTATGGACGAAGCTCGTAAATTGGGTCATTCCTACGTTGGAACAGAACATATTTTACTTGGTTTAATCCGTGAAGGTGAAGGTGTAGCAGCACGTGTTTTAAATAATTTAGGTGTAAGCCTAAATAAAGCAAGACAACAAGTGTTACAACTCCTTGGAAGTAATGAAGCTAGTTCAGGTCACCAAGGTGGTTCATCAACAAATGCGAATACGCCTACACTTGACAGTCTAGCACGTGATTTAACAGTTGTTGCACGTGAAAATCGCTTAGATCCTGTTATTGGACGTAGTAAAGAAATTCAACGTGTAATTGAAGTGTTAAGCCGTAGAACAAAAAACAATCCAGTATTAATTGGAGAACCTGGTGTAGGTAAGACAGCAATTGCGGAAGGATTAGCACAGCAAATTGTAAATAATGAAGTTCCTGAAACTTTAAGAGATAAGCGTGTTATGACATTAGATATGGGTACAGTTGTTGCTGGAACAAAATATCGTGGTGAATTTGAGGATCGTTTAAAGAAAGTGATGGATGAGATTCGCCAAGCTGGTAACATCATTCTATTTATTGATGAGCTTCATACGTTAATTGGTGCAGGAGGGGCGGAAGGTGCAATTGATGCATCGAATATTTTAAAACCATCTTTAGCACGTGGTGAATTACAATGTATTGGTGCAACAACTTTAGATGAATATCGTAAATACATTGAAAAGGATGCGGCATTAGAAAGACGTTTCCAACCAATTCATGTTGATGAACCAAACTTAGAAGAATCAGTTCAAATTTTAAAAGGTTTACGTGACCGTTATGAGGCGCATCACCGCGTATCTATTACAGATGATGCAATCGATGCGGCTGTAAAACTTTCAGATCGTTACATTACAGACCGTTTTTTACCTGATAAAGCAATCGATTTAATTGATGAGGCTGCATCAAAAGTGCGCTTACGTTCTTATACAACACCGCCAAACTTAAAAGAGCTTGAAGTGAAGCTTGAGGAAATTAGAAAAGAAAAAGATGCAGCTGTACAAAGCCAAGAATTTGAAAAAGCTGCTTCCTTACGTGATATGGAACAACGTTTACGTGAAAAGTTAGAAGATACAAAGCGTCAGTGGAAAGAGAAACAAGGACAAGAAAACTCAGAAGTAACAGTAGAAGATATTGCAAATGTCGTTTCCACATGGACACGTATTCCGGTTTCTAAACTTGCACAAACAGAGACAGATAAATTATTAAACTTGGAATCAATTTTACATGATCGTTTAATTGGGCAGGATGAAGCAGTTGTAGCTGTGGCAAAAGCTGTTCGTCGTGCGAGAGCGGGATTAAAAGATCCGAAACGTCCAATTGGCTCATTTATTTTCCTAGGACCGACTGGTGTAGGTAAAACAGAATTAGCGAGGGCATTAGCGGAATCTATGTTCGGTGATGAGGATGCAATGATCCGCATCGATATGTCTGAGTACATGGAAAAGCATTCTACTTCTCGTTTAGTTGGATCTCCTCCAGGATATGTTGGATATGAAGAAGGTGGACAATTAACAGAGAAAGTTCGTCGTAAGCCATATTCAGTTGTCTTATTAGATGAAGTAGAGAAAGCTCATCCTGATGTGTTTAATATTTTACTACAAGTATTAGAAGATGGTCGTTTAACAGATTCTAAAGGACGTACAGTTGATTTCCGTAATACAATTGTTATTATGACGTCTAATGTTGGTGCAGACGCATTAAAACGTAATAAACATCTTGGATTTAACGTACAAGATGAGAGCCGCGATTATTCAGATATGAAAGGTAAAGTAATGGATGAATTGAAAAAAGCATTTCGTCCAGAATTCTTAAACCGTATTGATGAAATTATCGTGTTCCATATGCTTGAGAAAAAACATATTCAAGAAATTGTAACTCTTATGGTGAATCAGTTAGTGAATCGCTTAAAAGAACAAGAGATTGAATTGCACTTAACAGAAGGAGCAATTGCAGCAATTGCTGATAAAGGATTTGATCGAGAGTACGGTGCTCGTCCGCTTCGTAGAGCAATTCAAAAACATGTAGAAGATAGACTATCAGAAGAACTGTTAAAAGGTGCTATTGAGAAAGGACAAAAAGTTATCTTTGATGTAGAAGGAGAATCATTTGTCATTCATAGTGCGGAAAAGGTAAAATAAGTATAGACAAACAAAGAGGGCTACGCGATAGCCCTCTTTCTTGTACGAGAAGGATAAACGTTTGTAGATGAAAGTGAAGTGAACTATAAAAGATATGGCTAAAAAGAAAACAAAATTTACATGTCAAGAATGTGGTTATCAGTCGCCAAAATATATGGGGAAATGTCCTGGATGTGGTCAATGGAATACGCTTGTTGAAGAGATGGAACCAGTTGTATCATCAAGACGCCTTAATTATGCCAATGCAATTCAATCAGAAGTAACAAAACCAAGACGCTTAACAGAGGTAGAAACAAAGTCTGAGGCACGTATTGAAACGAAATTTCAAGAGTTTAACCGTGTACTTGGTGGCGGGATTGTAGATGGATCTTTAGTACTTATTGGTGGAGACCCTGGGATTGGGAAATCAACATTGTTATTACAAATTTCATCGCAATTAGCCGATTCTTCATATGATGTACTATACATATCAGGTGAGGAGTCAGCAAAGCAGATTAAACTTCGTGCAGATCGTTTGCATGTAAAGGGTAGTAATCTATTTGTTGTAGCAGAGACTGATTTACAACGAATTGCAGCGCACATTGAAGAGATGAATCCAGCTTTTGTTGTTATTGACTCCATTCAGACGATACATTTACCTGAAGTAACGTCAGCCCCAGGGAGTGTAGCGCAAGTACGTGAATGTACAGCGGAATTAATGAAACTTGCAAAGACGAAAGGGATTCCTATTTTTATCGTCGGACATGTGACAAAAGAAGGGGCAATTGCAGGACCACGTATGCTAGAACATATGGTTGATGCAGTTCTTTACTTTGAAGGAGATCGTCACCATACATATCGTATTTTGCGAGCCGTGAAGAACCGTTTTGGTTCCACAAATGAAATGGGTATCTTTGAAATGAAGGAACTAGGTCTTGCAGAAGTACTAAATCCTTCTGAAATTTTCCTTGAGGAACGTCCAGTTGGAGTTGCAGGATCCACAGTGGTTGCTTCAATGGAAGGAACAAGACCGGTTTTAGTAGAAATACAAGCATTAATCTCCCCTACTAGTTTTGGAAATCCTCGAAGAATGGCGACGGGAATTGATCATAACCGCGTTTCACTTATTATGGCAGTGCTAGAAAAAAGAACAGGTTTATTATTGCAAAATCAAGACGCATATTTAAAAGTCGCGGGTGGTTTGAAATTAGATGAGCCAGCAATCGATTTAGCCGTTGCATTAAGTATTGCTTCAAGTTTCAGAGATAAACCTACTGCACCAACCGATGCGGTAATAGGAGAAGTAGGCCTAACTGGAGAAGTAAGAAGAGTATCAAGAATTGAACAACGTGTACAAGAAGCAGCGAAATTAGGATTTCAACGTGCTATTATTCCTAGAAAAAATTTGGGAGGATGGACAATTCCAGATGGGATTGAGGTAGTAGGTGTTTCTAATTTAGGAGAAGCGCTTCGTTTGACATTAGGAGGCTAGGCTATGGAGGAAAACAAGCAACGTGTCAAAAGTATGATTAACATTCTACAGCTCGTTGCCCCAGGAACACCACTACGCGAAGGGATAGATAACGTGCTTCGTGCGCAAACTGGAGGGTTAATCGTTCTTGGGTATAATGAGCAAATTAAAAGTATTGTTGATGGAGGATTTCACATTAATTGTGCATTCTCACCGGCTAGTTTATATGAATTAGCAAAAATGGATGGAGCACTTATTTTAAATGAAACTGGGAGCAAAATTTTAATTGCAAACGCACAATTAGTTCCAGATCCATCCATTGATTCTATTGAAACAGGTATGCGTCACCGAACGGCAGAGCGTGTAGCAAAGCAGACGGCTAGCCTTGTTGTGGCTATTTCACAAAGACGTAACGTAATTACACTATATCAAGGGAACTTACGTTATACACTAAAAGATATAGGTGTAATTTTAACAAAGGCAAACCAAGCTATTCAAACGTTAGAAAAATATAAAGCTGTATGGAATGATGGGATTACGAATTTGGGCATTCTAGAATTTGAAGAGGTCGTTACGATGTCCGAGGTAGTTCACGTTTTACATAGTGTTGAAATGGTACTGCGTATTAAAAATGAAATATTGAGCTACATTCATGAGTTAGGAACGGAAGGAAGGTTAATTCGTTTACAACTTACAGAATTACTAGCCGACTTAGAAGCAGAAGCGGCGTTATTAATTAAAGATTATTATCAAGAAAAAACGCAGGATCACCATCAAATTTTGAAAAAGTTACAAGATCTTGCAAATACACAGCTTTTAGAGGATAGCGATTTAGTTAAATTGCTCGGCTATCCAGGGCAAATGAGCTTAGAAGAAAGCGTGACACCGAGGGGGTACCGAATCGCAAGCAAAATTTCTCGTGTTCCACCACTTATCATTGAAAATTTAATTAATCGATTTAAAACATTGCAAGGTGTTTGTCGTGCAACTATTAATGAATTGGATGATGTGGAAGGAATTGGAGAAGTTAGGGCGAAGAAAATACGAGAGGGCCTAAAAAGAATTCAAGAGCATCTCTATATGAGTAGACACAATTAAGAATATTACATTGATTCCATAATATAAGGACACTAGAACATTTTTGGTATATGATATGGTATATTGGTAAATAAAACTATTTACAAAAAAAACACGTCCGCTTTTGCATTCGGCGTTTTGATTAGCAAAACAATGGTTAATAATGAGTAGGAGGTGGTTGGATGTTAAAAAGGATCGTGCAGCTCTTCTTTTTAGTGATCGGGGGAGCGTTAGGGATTTTTCTAATCCCAAAAGTTATTAATGTATTGGACGTCGGTGCTGTTCCTTGGCTTGAGGGATCGTACGTTCGTGCGATTATTGGTGCAATTATTTTATTTTTAACAACATTTTGGCTTGTGGATTATATTGTTCAACTTATTAAACATATCGAAGAAGCCCTTGTAAAGGCACCGGTAGCGGATGTTTTATTCGGTACATTAGGGTTGATCTCTGGTCTTATTGTTGCATATTTAATTTTGATACCAATTCGTGAATTCACGATTCCAGTCATTAGTACAGTATTACAAGTGTTCTTTACTCTTTTACTTGGTTATTTAGGATTCCAAGTAGGATTTAAAAAGAGAAATGAATTGCTAGGATTATTTACATTACCCCAGCGCGGAGGTAAGAAGAAAAACAATAGCGAGAACGAAGAGGTAGAGGTAGAAAAATCTACAACTCATTGGAAAATTCTCGATACAAGTGTAATTATTGATGGACGTATTGCGGATATTTGCCAAACGAAGTTTTTAGAAGGAACAATTGTGATTCCACAATTCGTATTAGAAGAGCTTCAGCATATTGCCGATTCTTCTGATGCTTTAAAGCGTAATCGTGGTCGCAGAGGATTAGACATTTTAAATCGTATTCAAAAAGAGCTACCAATTCCGGTGGAAATTTATGAAGGTGATTTCGAGGATATCCAAGAAGTGGATAGCAAGCTAGTAAAGTTAGCTAAAATCACTGGTGGAACTGTTGTAACAAATGATTTCAACTTAAACAAAGTATCTGAATTACAAGGAGTAACAGTGTTAAACATTAACGATTTAGCAAATGCAATTAAACCAGTCGTACTCCCTGGCGAAGAATTAAGTGTTTATGTTGTAAAAGATGGTAAAGAGCAAAATCAAGGTGTTGCATACTTAGATGATGGTACGATGATTGTAGTAGAAGACGGTAGAGAATTTGTCGGTTCGCAACTTAATGTACTAGTTACAAGTGTGTTGCAAACATCGGCTGGTCGTATGATTTTCGCAAAACGTAAATTATTAGAAAAAGCATTATAAGTAGAGGATTATTAATATGTATACGTTAATTATTCCGGCAGCGGGTCAAGGGAAACGGATGGGTGCTGGCAAAAACAAATTGTTCTTACTTATAAATGGAGTACCTATCATTATGCATACATTACGTGCTTTTGAAAAAGATAAAGCATGTAAACGTATTATCATGGCAATTAACGAAGAGGAACGCCCTTATTTTGAGGAGTTAATGCAGAAGTATCCGGTTGAAAAGCAGGTGCAATTTATTCAAGGCGGGGCCGAAAGACAAGATAGTGTGTATAATGCGCTTCAGTATGTGAGTGGTGTTGAATATGTTCTCGTACACGATGGTGCGCGCCCGTTCGTAACGAATAAGATGATGCAAGATGTATTAACTGCAGCAGAGAAATATGGTGCTTCCATTTGTGCGGTGCCAGTGAAGGATACCATTAAGAAAGTAGAACAGGGTGTTGTTGTTGAAACGATAGAACGTTCTCAGCTTAAAGCGGTTCAAACACCGCAAGGATTTTCTGTTCCTCTTTTATTAGAAGCTCATAGAAGTGCAAAGCAAAGTTGTTTTCTTGGTACAGATGATGCAAGTCTCGTAGAACGTGTCGGGAAGCAAGTAGGCGTAGTAGAGGGGAGTTACTATAATATTAAGGTGACGACTCCAGAGGATTTACTAATTGCTGAAAGCTTCCTTCATGTTCAGAAGAAATAGAAGTGATGGTATTATAGTAAAGAAAAGCTCGGCCGTTGCCGGGCTTTTCTTTATAGGGATAGCAATATAATATAGAATTCATAAAGTAGTTTAGATTGAGGAGGATGTAAAGAATGTTTCGAATTGGACAAGGTTTTGATGTACATGAATTTGCGGAAGGTAGACCGTTAATTATCGGCGGAATTACAATTCCTCATGAGAAAGGATTAATTGGTCACTCGGATGCGGATGTATTGTTACATACGATTGCTGACGCATGTTTAGGAGCAATTGCAGCAGGAGATATTGGGAAGCATTTTCCTGATACAGATCCTGCCTTTAAAGATGCAGATTCAGCTATATTGTTACAAAAAGTTTGGGGATTTGTGCGTGAACAAGGTTATGAGTTAGGAAATCTAGATTGTACAATTATTGCTCAAAAGCCAAAAATGGCACCGCATATCGAAAGTATGCGTAAACGCATTAGTGAACTATTAGAAACGTCTATTGATAATATTAATGTAAAGGCAACAACAACAGAAAAATTAGGATTTACAGGTAGAGAAGAAGGGATTGCTTCTCAAGCGGTTGTTTTATTACAGAAAAAATAGTGGTTTTTAATTCGTAAGATGGATAATCACGTTTTTTTGGTGTACAATTATAGAATGTGTTGACATTAAGATTGGAAGGTGTACCAATTATGGAAAAGCAAGTGAGAGTGCGCTATGCGCCAAGTCCAACAGGACACTTACATATCGGAAATGCGCGTACGGCATTATTTAATTATTTATTTGCTCGTCATCAAGATGGTAAGTTTATTATTCGTATTGAAGATACTGATGTGAAACGTAATGTTGCTGGTGGAGAAGAAAGCCAATTAAAATACTTGAAATGGCTCGGTATGGACTGGGATGAAGGTGTTGATGTTGGTGGTGAATTTGGACCATATCGTCAAACAGAGCGTTTAGATATTTATAAAAAATTATATGAAGATTTATTAGAGCGTGATCTAGCTTACAAATGTTATATGACAGAAGAAGAGCTAGAGGCAGAGCGTGAAGGTCAAATCGCTCGTGGTGAAACACCGCGTTATGCAGGAAACCACCGTGATTTAACTGAGGAGCAAATTAAAGGCTTTGAGGCTGAAGGCCGTATTCCAAGTATTCGCTTCCGTGTGCCGGCTGATAGCGACTACACGTTTAAAGATATCGTAAAAGATGAAGTTGCATTCCATTCAAATGATTTTGGTGATTTCGTTATCGTGAAAAAAGATGGAATTCCAACTTATAACTTTGCGGTAGCAGTAGATGATCACTTGATGGAGATTACACACGTACTTCGTGGTGATGATCATATTTCAAACACGCCAAAACAAATGATGATTTATGAAGCTTTCGGTTGGGATATTCCGCAGTTCGGTCATATGACTTTAATTGTAAACGAAAGCCGTAAAAAGCTAAGTAAGCGTGACGAATCTATTATTCAATTTATTGAGCAATATAAAGAGCTTGGATATCTTCCAGAAGCAATCTTTAACTTTATTGCATTACTAGGTTGGTCGCCAGTAGGTGAAGAAGAAATCTTCTCTCAAGATGAGTTTATCAAAATGTTTGATGCAGCTCGTTTATCAAAATCACCTGCATTATTTGATTCTCAAAAACTAAAATGGATGAACAACCAATATATGAAAAAACAAGATTTAGATACGGTTGTTGAACTAAGCTTACCGCATTTAGTGAAAGCGGGTCGCGTAGGTGAAAACTTAAGCGAACAAGAACAAGCGTGGGTTCGTGATGTAATTGCTTTATATCATGACCAAATGAGCTTTGGAGCTGAAATTGTAGAGCTTTCTGAAATGTTCTTTAAAGATCATGTTGATCATGAAGAAGAGGGACAAGAAGTATTGAAAGGTGAACAAGTACCTGAAGTACTTCGTACATTTGCCGATCAATTAGAAGCTTTAGAAGCAATGGAGCCAGCGGCAGTTAAGGCGGCTATTAAAGCAGTTCAAAAGGAAACAGGACATAAAGGTAAAAATCTATTTATGCCAATCCGTGTTGCTACTACTGGACAAACACATGGTCCGGAGCTTCCTAACGCTATTGCTCTTCTTGGAAAAGAAAAAGTTTTAAATCGTATTCAAAAAGTAATTGGTTAACATTTTCTAGGTTTAGCAATATAATAAGTATACCTAAAATCTAATAAGGAAAAGCGACGAGAAGGAGAAGTAGAAAATCAGGCTTTTTACAGAGAGAACCACCTTTAGGCTGGAAGTGGTTTATAAGCGGATTTTTGAAATGCCCCTTCGAGTCTTCTGTTGAACAGCGAAGTATTTCGCGGAACGTCTTAGGGCGCAAAGTAAACAGAAGCGGTGTAAACCGTTATCATGGATGAGTTTGAGGCTTCTTTAGCCTAAACAGAGTGGAACCGCGCTTAAAAGGCGTCTCTGTCTATATGACAGAGGCGTCTTTTTTTATACCATGTAAATGGGTGTGAGTATAAGTTTTATCACCTTGTATAAAGATTTAGGGGGAGTTAAGGGAGTTAGTTTACTGGAAAAAAGCAGCCCATAAAGGGGAGGGAACATCGATGTTTAAGAGGCTTCGGGAAGATATTGAAGTCGTTTTTGAACAGGATCCAGCGGCACGAAGTTATTTCGAAGTCATTTTAACTTACTCTGGATTACATGCAGTTTGGGCCCATCGAATTGCACATGCTTTTTATAAAAGGAATTTTTTCTTTATGGCACGTTGGATTTCGCAAGTTAGTCGTTTTTTTACTGGCATTGAGATTCATCCAGGAGCAACTATTGGTCGTCGTTTTTTCATTGATCATGGAATGGGGGTTGTAATTGGAGAAACGTGTGAAATTGGCGAAAACGTAACAATTTATCAAGGTGTCACATTAGGTGGTACAGGTAAAGAAAAAGGAAAGAGGCACCCTACAATTCAGGATAATGTATTAATTGCAACAGGTGCTAAAGTACTAGGTTCTATTACTGTTGGAGAGAATTCTAAAATTGGAGCAGGATCTGTCGTGTTGAAGGAAGTTCCTGCGCATTCTACAGTTGTAGGTATACCTGGCCGAGTCGTTATTCAAAATGGAGTAAAGATTGGTCAAGAATTAAATCATTCTGATCTTCCAGATCCGATTTTTGATAAATTAAAGGTTATGGAAGCAGAACTTGATAAATTGAGAAAGCAACTCGAAGTAAAGGTAGAAAGGAAGGATAAAAATGACTATTCACATTTATAATACGTTAACGCGTCAAAAAGAAGAGTTTATGCCATTAGAAGAAAATAAGGTAAAGATGTATGTGTGCGGACCTACAGTTTATAACTACATTCACATTGGGAATGCAAGACCACCTATGGTATTTGATACAGTACGCCGTTACTTAGAATATAAAGGATATGATGTGCAGTATGTATCTAATTTTACTGACGTGGATGATAAATTAATTAAGGCGGCAAATGAATTAGGTGAAGATGTGCCAACAATTGCAGATCGTTTTGTTGAAGCTTACTTTGAAGATGTAACGGCACTAGGTTGCAAGCATGCAACGGTTCACCCACGTGTAACGGAAAATATGGATATCATTATTGAATTTATTCAAGAACTTGTGAATAAAGGGTATGCATATGAATCAGAAGGTGATGTGTACTTTAAAACGAAAGAATTCGAAGGCTACGGTAAATTATCACATCAACCGATTGCAGACTTACGTCACGGTGCACGTATTGAAGTAGGAGAAAAGAAACAAGATCCTCTTGACTTTGCTTTATGGAAAGCTGCGAAAGAAGGAGAAATCTTCTGGGAAAGCCCTTGGGGGAAAGGACGTCCAGGGTGGCATATTGAATGCTCAGCAATGGCGCGTAAATATTTAGGGGATACAATTGATATTCATGCTGGTGGCCAAGATTTAGCATTTCCTCATCATGAAAATGAAATTGCGCAGTCTGAGGCGTTGACAGGAAAAACATTTGCACGTTATTGGATGCATAATGGATATATTAATATTAATAACGAGAAGATGTCTAAGTCGCTTGGAAACTTCATTTTAGTTCATGATATCATTAAACAATATGATCCACAGTTAATCAGGTTCTTTATGCTATCGGTACATTACCGTCACCCGATTAACTTTAGTGAAGATTTATTGCAAAGTACTAATAATGGACTAGAAAGAATTAAAACAGCTTACGGTAACTTAAAGCATCGTATGGAAAGTAGTACGGATTTAACGGACCATAATGAAAAATGGTTAGCTGAAATGGAAAAATTCCAGGTAGCATTCGAAGAAGCGATGGATGATGATTTCAATACGGCTAATGCGATTACTGAATTATATAACGTAGCAAATCATGCAAATCAATATTTGTTAGAAGAACATACTTCTAAAGTTGTAATTGAAGCGTATGTAAAACAACTTGAAACATTATTTAGTATTTTAGGATTAGAATTAGCGCAAGAAGAGTTGCTTGATGAAGAAATTGAAGCACTAATCCAAAAGCGTATTGAAGCTCGTCAAAATCGTGACTTCGCATTATCTGATCAAATTCGCGATGATTTAAAAGGACGTAATATTATTTTAGAAGATACCGCTCAAGGTACAAGATGGAAAAGAGGATAAGAATGATTGATGCAAAGCAATTAAACAGCTTAGCGTTAGCATATATGGGTGATGCGGTATATGAACAATATATCCGCCATCACCTCCTTCAAAAAGGAAAAGTTCGCCCTAATCAATTACATCGCTTAGGGACGAGCTTTGTTTCGGCAAAAGCACAGGCGAAAGTTGTTTATCATTTATTAGAGACGTCATTTTTGACAGAAGAAGAAGAGGCGGTATTAAGAAGAGGGCGTAATGCAAATTCAGGTACCGTTCCGAAAAATACGGATGTACAAACATATCGACACAGTACAGCCTTTGAAGCGCTAATCGGTTATCATCACTTGTTGAATAATCGTGAAAGATTGGACGAGATTGTATATAAGGCGATTGACGTTTTGGAAGAAAAGGAAGGGGGCACATCATCATGAGTAGTGAATATATTATCGGACGTAACCCTGTAATTGAAGCGTTACGATCAGGGCGAGATATTAATAAAATTTGGGTAGCGGAAGGTGCTGCCAAAGGACAAGTGCAGATCGTACTAGCATTAGCAAAAGAGAATAAGGTTATTTTGCAACACGCACCAAAGAAGAAATTAGATCAATTGGTTGAAGGAAATCATCAAGGTGTAATTGCTCAAGTAGCTGCATATCAATATGCTGAGTTAGAGGATTTGTTTAAATTAGCAGAAAAACGTAATGAAGATCCGTTCTTCTTAATTTTAGATGAAATTGAAGACCCGCATAACTTAGGTTCTATTATGCGTACTGCGGATGCAACAGGGGCTCATGGGGTTATTATTCCAAAAAGAAGAGCGGTGGGACTTACAGCGTCAGTTGCGAAAGCATCGACTGGGGCAATTGAATATATTCCTGTTGCACGTGTAACAAATTTATCACGTACAATTGATGAATTAAAAGAACGTGGACTTTGGATTGCTGGTACAGATGCTAAAGGGAAAACAGATTACCGTAATTTAGATGGTAATATGCCAATCGGACTAGTAATTGGTAGTGAAGGAAAAGGTATGAGTCGTATTATTGGTGAAAAGTGTGATTTCCTAATTACTTTACCGATGGTCGGTAAAGTTACATCCTTAAATGCTTCGGTAGCCGCAAGTTTGTTAATGTATGAGGTATATCGTAAACGTCACGAAATTGGTAAATAAAAAATGGACGATATTTTAATCGTTGACGGTTACAACATTATCGGAGCTTGGGGAGACTTGAAGAAACTGCGGGATGTAGATTTACAATCATCAAGAGACGCACTTATTGATAAGATGGCGGATTATCAAGGCTATACAGGCACAAAGGTAATGATTGTCTTTGATGCCTATACAGTCTATGGTATTGAAAAAAAGATGAAACAATCGCGGGTGGAAGTAATATTCACGAGAAAGAATCAAACTGCAGATGAAAAGATAGAACAACTTGCGATTGAGCTTAGAAATATAAATACACAAATATACGTTGCAACTTCGGATTATACGGAGCAATGGATTATATTTGCGCAAGGTGCACTTAGAAAATCTGCGCGTGAATTAGAGTTAGAAGTGCAAGCGATGGAACAACAAGTAAGAAGGCGTACAAAAGACACGAAAGAAAAGCAACCCGCCATGCGAAAGATATTTAGTGAAGATATTACAGAAAAATTAGAAAAATTAAGAAGAGGAGAGCGTTGAAGCATTGACGCTCTTTATCTTTTTACTGTATAATATTGCTAAATATATAGCGGTCGGAGGGATCAAGGTGGAAGCAGGCTTCGTAAGTGTAGGCGACGTTACATTTCGTGATTTAGAGGATGAGGCAATCGTTGAGTTAGTTCGAAAAGGTAATACTGACGCTCTAGAATATTTAATTCACAAATATAAGAACTTTGTTCGCGCGAAATCAAGATCTTATTTCTTAGTGGGTGCCGATCGAGAAGATATTGTTCAAGAAGGCATGATTGGATTGTTTAAAGCCATTCGTGATTATAAAGGGGACAAGCTGTCTTCGTTCAAAGCATTTGCTGAACTGTGTATCACTCGACAAATTATTACCGCTATTAAAACAGCAACAAGGCAAAAGCATATTCCATTAAATTCGTATGTGTCTTTAGATAAGCCAATTTACGATGAGGAATCTGATCGAACACTATTAGATGTTATTTCGGAATCGAAAGTAACTGATCCAGAAGAGATGATTATAAGTCAGGAAGAATATACAGACATAGAATCAAAAATATCTGAATTATTAAGCGATTTAGAAAGAAAAGTGCTCTCTTTATACTTAGATGGTCGTTCCTATCAAGAAATTTCAGAACAGTTAAACAGGCATGTGAAATCTATTGATAACGCATTACAGCGTGTAAAAAGGAAATTAGAAAGATATATGGAGATGAGAGAGAGTACAACTTTAAATTCATAGCAAGTGCCGCAGGTGTAAAATAATTCACCTGTTTTCTTTTTGCGAAGAGAGTGAAAGTCATGACATTGACATTGTCTTTTGTTGTATGATACATTTTTAGGGACAATGTTACAAGGTTGGTGTAACTAATGAGGAAAAAAGTTGTACTCTCATGTGAAGAGTGTAAAAATCGAAACTACTCTACGATGAAAGATACGAGCTCAGTAGAGCGACTTGAGATAAAGAAGTTTTGTAAAACATGCAATAAGCATACAGTTCACAAAGAAACAAAATAAATAATTGAAATAATACACTGGAGGTCACGTAGATGCGTTTAACGAACTTTTTCGGCGATGTAGGTCGCGAAATGAAAAAAGTAAGTTGGCCTAAAAAAGATGAATTACTCCGCTCAACAACGACTGTTATCGCGACAGTTGTGTTCTTTGCGATTTTCTTCGCAGTGGTTGATATGGGCATTTCTTCTTTAATTCGGTTAATTCTTGGTTAATTCTTGAATAAGAAGCACTTATCCATGATATAATGTTATTTATAAGAACTGTGTAAAAGCCCGGTGAACGGGTTTTTTCATTTGCGCAAAAAAATGTACGTCAGGGAGGGAAGGACGCTCGTCCTAAATGAATGGAAAAAAGTTGGTATGTTGTCCATACTTATTCTGGATATGAAAATAAAGTAAAAGCAAACCTAGAGAAACGTGTAGAATCAATGGGTATGCAAGATAAAATTTTCCGTGTTGTTGTCCCGGAAGAAGTAGAAGTAGAAATGAAAAATGGTAAAGAAAAAATAACGAAAAGAAAAGTGTTCCCAGGTTACGTATTAGTAGAACTAATCATGACTGACGATTCTTGGTATGTTGTTCGTAATACGCCAGGTGTAACAGGCTTTGTCGGTTCTTCTGGTTCAGGATCTAAACCATCGCCTCTATTAGAAGAGGAAGTTGTTACCATCATGAAGCATATGGGAATGGACAATGAAGTGGTTGATTTCGAATTTGAACTTCATGAAACAGTGCGTGTAAATGAGGGACCATTCGCGGATTATACAGGTGCGATTGAAGAAATTGATGTGGAAAAGAAAAAAGTTAGCGTGCTTGTAGACATGTTCGGTCGCGAGACTCCGGTTGAACTTGATTTCCATCAAATTGAAAAATTATAAAATGAAACTTGAAATGAACTGTAAAAAGTGATAATATCTTTTAAGTCAGTACGTCTTCGGTAACGGAGACGTTTTTTGAAAAAGATTTTATCATTATGATAAAATATGAAGTGGGAGGGCAAATCACTGCCCAATTGACCACATCACGGACTTAAGGAGGTGTGTCTCGTGGCTAAAAAGGTAATTAAAATGGTAAAACTTCAGATTCCTGCAGGTAAAGCTAATCCAGCTCCGCCGGTTGGTCCAGCATTAGGACAAGCAGGTGTTAACATCATGGGCTTCTGTAAAGAGTTTAACGCTCGTACAGCTGATCAAGCTGGTCTTATCATCCCTGTTGAAATTACGGTATTTGAGGACCGTTCATTCACTTTCATTACTAAAACTCCTCCTGCTGCTGTTCTTCTTAAGAAAGTAGCTGGTATTGAGTCTGGTTCTGGTGAACCAAACCGTAATAAAGTGGCAACTGTTAAGCGTGATAAAGTACGCGAAATCGCTGAAACTAAAATGCCTGACCTAAACGCTGCTAGCGTAGAAGCTGCAATGCGTATGGTTGAAGGTACTGCGCGCAGTATGGGCATCGTTATCGAAGACTAATTCGATTTGTTTTTTGTAAAAAAGGTTGCGGGTCTGGAATTCCAATTCGCAACCTTTATTATCGTAAATGATTATCATTTTTAAATAAATGGATGGGCGCACATCCTCGGGGGTTCCCGGAATGAAGGCGTAAACGTGGGAGGTTATTCCGCTAAAACCACATTCAAGGAGGAAACAAACATGGCTAAAAGAGGTAAAAAGTACGTTGAAGCTGCGAAGCTTGTTGATCGTGCATCTGCTTACTCTGCAACAGAAGCAGTAGAATTAGTAAAGAAAACAAACACAGCTAAATTTGATGCAACTGTAGAAGCTGCATTCCGTTTAGGTGTTGACCCTAAGAAAGCTGACCAACAAATTCGTGGTGCAGTTGTTCTTCCACACGGTACTGGTAAAGTACAACGTGTATTAGTATTCGCTAAAGGCGAAAAAGCAAAAGAAGCTGAAGCTGCTGGCGCTGAATTCGTAGGCGATGCTGATTACATCGGTAAAATCCAACAAGGTTGGTTCGATTTCGATGTAGTAGTAGCAACTCCTGACATGATGGGTGAAGTTGGTAAACTTGGTCGTGTATTAGGACCTAAAGGTTTAATGCCAAACCCTAAAACTGGAACAGTTACTTTCGATGTAACTAAAGCTGTTAACGAAATCAAAGCTGGTAAAGTTGAATACCGCGTTGATAAAGCTGGTAACATCCACGTTCCAATCGGTAAAGTATCTTTCGAAGATGCTAAATTAGTAGAAAACTTCAAAACAATTGCTGATACGCTACAAAAAGCTAAGCCAGCTGCTGCAAAAGGTACTTACATGAAGAACGCAACTGTTGCTTCTACAATGGGACCTGGCGTGCGCGTAGACGTTTCTACACTTGCGTAAAAATTGGAAGTTGACTTCATAAAGAAGTTTTAATATAATCATTTATGTTGTGAATTTTAATAGTGTACCGTAGACAGTAGGAGTCAATTCGACTTAATTCCCTACCTAGGTGTTAATATACGAAACGGAATCTTTTTTCTGTGACTATATGCCTCCATGTCTACAAGTTGGGCATGGAGGTTTTTAGTGCACTTTCGGTACATCTTCTATATAATCTACAGGAGGTGTAATAACATGAGCAAAGTAATCGAAACTAAACAACAAGTTGTAACTGAAATCGCGGACAAACTTCGCGCTAGTAAATCTACAATCGTTGTTGACTACCGTGGTTTAACAGTTTCTGAAGCAACAGAATTACGTAAGCAATTACGTGAAGCTGGCGTTGAGTTCAAAGTTTACAAAAACTCTTTAACTCGTCGTGCTGCAGAGTCTGCTGAAATGGCTGAGTTAAATGAATTCTTAACAGGACCAAACGCAATCGCGTTCAGTAACGAGGATGTAGTTGCTCCTGCGAAAGTATTAAACGACTTCGCTAAAAATCATGAAGCTTTAGAAATTAAAGCGGGCGTAATCGAAGGTAAACTTGTAACACTTGATGAGGTTAAAGCTATCGCTACTCTTCCATCACGTGAAGGCTTACTTTCTATGCTTCTTAGCGTTCTTCAAGCTCCAATCCGTAACCTTGCACTTGCTACTAAAGCAGTTGCAGATCAAAAGGAAGAGCAAGGCGCTTAATTTTTTAAAAGATAATTACTTGTTATCTATAAAACAATACAAACCTATTTAAGGGAGGATATTTACAATGACTAAAGAACAAATCATTGAAGCAGTTAAATCTATGACTGTATTAGAACTTAACGACTTAGTAAAAGCTATCGAGGAAGAATTCGGCGTAACTGCTGCTGCTCCTGTAGCTGTAGCTGGTGGCGCTGGTGAAGCTGCTGCTGAGCAAACTGAATTTGACGTAGTACTTGCAAGTGCTGGCGCTCAAAAAATCAAAGTTATCAAAGCTGTACGTGAAATCACTGGTCTTGGCTTAAAAGAAGCTAAAGAATTAGTTGACAACACTCCAAAAGCAATCAAAGAAGGCGTTACTAAAGAGGAAGCTGAAGAAATGAAAGCTAAACTTGAAGAAGTTGGCGCTGCTGTAGAAGTTAAGTAATTAACTTTTGGTGCTTTAAAAAAAGCTCGCTCTCATGCGAGCTTTTTTTTTAACTGTAAAGAAAAGAGGTGGCCATATGGCAGACCATTATTTTTCTAACGACCCTTCTAGTAAAAGTGATCGTAAACGATGGGAAGTTACACTTCGTGAATCTCGATTTACTTTTTTATCTGACCATGGGGTGTTCTCGAAAAACGAAGTGGACTTTGGTTCTCGTCTTTTAATTGAAGCGTTTCAAATGCCAGATGTTAAAGGTGATGTGTTAGACGTAGGATGTGGGTACGGTCCAATCGGTTTGTCGTTAGCGAAAGAGTTTCAAAATCGTGAAATTCACATGGTGGATGTGAATGAAAGGGCCTTGGGACTTGCAAAAGAAAATGCCGCTAATAACAGAATTGAAAATATACGTATTTTGCAAAGTAGTGTCTATGAAAATGTAGATGGCAAGTATGCTGTTATTCTATCTAATCCTCCAATTCGTGCTGGTAAAGATATCGTGCATGAGATTTTAGAAAAGGCTGTGGAGTATTTAGTTTCAGGTGGAGAATTGTGGATTGTTATTCAAAAGAAACAAGGTGCGCCATCTGCGATGAAAAAACTAGAAGAAGTATTTTCTGAAGTTGAAGTTGTAGAAAAGAAAAAAGGATATTATATCATAAAATCAAAAAAGCGTTGACGGTTATTTTTGGCTATGTTAACATTATACAATGCCAATATATGATTTTCTGCGTTGAGAAAGATGTATATTTTTGTTTCTCTTGGAAAAGATAGTAAAATCAGCAGATTATGAAACAGAATGATGGTTTTCTTATAGAAGCCATTTTTCTTTTTTGAGCAGGTAGAAAGACTCAACGTATCTATCTTTAAGAGAAAAAAACTACGCTAATAGCAGTAGTTGTTTTTATTTGTGATTTTGCACAAATTTTTTTGTGCATTTATAATACTCATGATTTGAGGGGTGAAGCAGTTGACAGGTCAACTAGTTCAATACGGACGCCACCGCCAACGAAGAAGTTATGCCCGTATTAGTGAAGTATTAGAGTTACCAAATCTTATCGAAATTCAAACCTCTTCTTATCAGTGGTTTCTTGATGAGGGTTTGCGAGAAATGTTCCAGGACATTTCTCCGATCGAAGACTTTACGGGAAATCTATCGCTTGAATTTATCGACTACAGCTTAGGTGAACCTAAATACTCTGTAGAAGAATGCAAAGAGCGTGATGTGACGTATGCAGCACCACTTCGTGTAAAAGTGCGTCTAATCAACAAGGAAACTGGTGAAGTAAAAGAACAAGATGTGTTCATGGGAGATTTCCCACTCATGACAGAGACTGGAACATTCGTAATTAACGGTGCAGAACGTGTTATCGTTTCCCAGTTAGTTCGCTCTCCAAGCGTATACTATAGTGGCAAAGTGGATAAAAACGGAAAACGTGGTTTTACTGCTACTGTAATTCCAAACCGCGGAGCTTGGTTAGAGTATGAAACAGATGCTAAGGATGTTGTATATGTGCGTATTGACCGTACGCGTAAACTTCCTGTAACTGTTTTGTTACGCGCATTAGGGTTTGGCTCTGATCAAGAAATCACCGAGCTTTTAGGTGATAACGAATACTTAAGCAATACGTTAGAAAAAGACAACACAGATAGCACAGAAAAAGCATTGCTTGAAATTTATGAGCGTCTACGCCCTGGTGAACCACCAACAGTAGAAAATGCAAAGAGCTTACTTGTGTCTCGTTTCTTTGATCCGAAGCGCTACGATTTAGCAAATGTAGGTCGCTATAAGATCAACAAAAAGCTACACATTAAAAACAGATTGTTTAACCAACGTTTAGCTGAAACACTGGTGGATCCAGAAACTGGTGAAATTTTAGCGGCAGAAGGAACAGTCTTAGATCGTCGTACACTGGATCGCATTCTACCTTACTTAGAGAAAAACATTGGATTCAAAACAGCGAAACCAATGGGTGGAGTGGTAGCAGGCGATGTTGAGCTGCAATCTATTAAGATTTACGCTCCAGAATCAGAAGGCGAACGATCTATAAACGTAATTGGGAATGCAAATATTACTCGTGATATAAAACACATCACACCAGGTGATATTCTTGCTTCTATTAGCTACTTCTTTAACCTGCTATATAAAGTAGGGGATACAGATGATATTGACCACTTAGGAAATCGTCGTCTGCGCTCTGTAGGAGAGTTACTACAAAACCAATTCCGTATCGGTCTTTCTCGTATGGAACGTGTTGTTCGTGAGAGAATGTCGATTCAAGATACAAATGCAATTACACCACAAGCGTTAATTAACATTCGCCCGGTTATTGCATCTATTAAAGAGTTCTTCGGAAGTTCTCAGTTATCTCAGTTCATGGATCAAACAAACCCGTTAGCAGAGTTAACTCACAAACGAAGACTATCTGCATTAGGACCCGGTGGTTTAACACGTGAGCGCGCAGGCTTTGAAGTGCGTGACGTTCACTACTCTCACTATGGTCGTATGTGTCCAATCGAAACACCAGAGGGACCAAACATCGGTTTGATCAACTCATTATCTTCGTTTGCGAAAGTAAATGAGTTTGGTTTCATTGAAACGCCATACCGTCGTGTTGACCCAGAAACTGGTCTTGTAACAGGGCAGGTTGATTATTTAACAGCAGATGAAGAAGATAACTATGTTGTAGCCCAAGCGAATATGAAATTATCTGAAGTAGGGGAATTCCTTGATGAAGATATCGTAGCTCGTTTCCGTGGTGAAAACATTGTCACAAATAAAGAACGCATCGACTACATGGATGTATCTCCAAAACAAGTAGTGTCGGCAGCGACAGCTTGTATTCCGTTCTTAGAAAACGATGACTCTAACCGCGCACTTATGGGAGCGAACATGCAACGTCAGGCGGTTCCGTTAATGAATCCGGAATCTCCGATTGTAGGTACAGGTATGGAGTACGTATCAGCAAAAGACTCAGGTGCTGCAGTAATCTGTAAACACCCTGGTGTTGTTGAACGCGTAGAAGCACGTGAAGTTTGGGTACGTCGCTATGTAGACGTTGACGGTCAAACAGTAAAAGGCGACTTAGATCGCTACAAAATGCAAAAATTCATTCGTTCTAACCAAGGAACTTGTTACAACCAGCGTCCAATCGTAAGTGTTGGAAATCAGGTTGTAAAAGGTGAAATCCTTGCGGATGGTCCTTCTATGGAATTAGGTGAACTAGCACTTGGACGTAACGTGCTTGTTGGCTTCATGACATGGGACGGTTATAACTATGAGGATGCGATCATTATGAGTGAGCGCCTTGTAAAAGATGATGTGTACACTTCTATTCATATTGAAGAATATGAGTCAGAAGCTCGTGATACGAAGCTTGGACCAGAAGAAATTACACGTGATATTCCAAACGTCGGAGAAGATGCACTTCGTAACCTTGATGAGCGTGGTATTATTCGCGTCGGTGCTGAAGTAAAAGATGGAGATCTACTTGTTGGTAAAGTAACACCTAAAGGTGTAACAGAATTAACAGCAGAAGAACGTCTATTACATGCAATCTTCGGTGAAAAAGCACGTGAAGTACGTGATACATCACTACGTGTACCACACGGTGGTGGCGGTATTATCTTAGACGTAAAAGTGTTCAACCGTGAAGATGGCGATGAATTGCCACCAGGCGTGAATCAACTTGTACGTGCATATATCGTTCAAAAACGTAAAATTTCTGAAGGCGATAAGATGGCTGGTCGTCATGGTAACAAAGGTGTTATTTCCCGTATTTTACCGGAAGAAGATATGCCTTACTTACCAGATGGTACGCCAATCGATATCATGTTAAACCCATTAGGGGTACCATCTCGTATGAATATCGGTCAGGTATTAGAGCTTCATCTTGGTATGGCAGCAAGATACCTTGGTATTCACATTGCAACACCGGTATTCGATGGTGCTCGTGAGGAAGATGTATGGGGCACAATTGAAGAAGCTGGTATGGCAAATGACGCGAAAACAGTCCTGTATGACGGACGTACTGGTGAGCCATTCGATAACCGCGTATCTGTTGGTGTCATGTATATGATCAAACTTGCGCACATGGTTGACGATAAACTTCATGCTCGTTCTACTGGACCATACTCACTTGTAACGCAGCAACCTCTTGGAGGTAAAGCTCAGTTCGGTGGACAGCGTTTCGGTGAGATGGAGGTTTGGGCACTTGAAGCTTATGGTGCTGCTTATACTCTTCAAGAAATCTTAACAGTGAAGTCTGATGATGTTATTGGACGTGTTAAGACGTATGAAGCAATTGTTAAAGGTGAAAATGTTCCAGAACCAGGCGTTCCTGAATCATTCAAAGTATTGATTAAAGAACTGCAAAGTTTAGGTATGGACGTTAAAATGATGTCTATCAACGATACAGAAATTGAAATGCGTGATACGGAAGATGACGATGATCATCAATCAGCAGATAAATTGAATGTTGAAGTTGAGACAACTAAGGAATAATTGGGATAACCTGTAGACTAAAAGGGAGGTAGGCCCCTTGATAGATGTAAATAACTTTGAATATATGAAGATTGGACTTGCTTCACCTGACAAGATTCGTTCTTGGTCATACGGTGAAGTTAAGAAACCAGAAACAATTAACTATCGTACGTTAAAGCCTGAAAAAGATGGCTTGTTCTGTGAGCGTATTTTCGGACCACAAAAGGACTGGGAATGTCATTGCGGAAAATATAAACGTGTACGTTATAAAGGTGTAGTTTGTGATCGATGTGGCGTTGAAGTAACGCGTGCAAAAGTTCGTCGTGAACGTATGGGTCATATCGAATTAGCTGCTCCTGTATCTCATATTTGGTATTTCAAAGGTATCCCGAGCCGCATGGGACTTGTCTTAGACATGTCCCCTCGCGCGCTTGAAGAAGTAATTTATTTCGCTTCTTATGTTGTAACAGAAAGTGGAGATACACCACTTGATAAGAAGCAATTACTTTCTGAAAAAGAATACCGTGCATATCGTGATCGATATGGCAGCACATTCCATGCTGCTATGGGTGCAGAAGCGATTAAAAAACTACTACAAGACATCGATTTAGATAAAGAAGTAGACTTCTTAAAAGAAGAATTAAAAACAGCACAAGGACAACGCCGTACTCGTGCTATTAAACGTCTAGAAGTATTAGAAGCATTCCGTAACTCTGGAAATCACCCATCTTGGATGATCTTAGATGTTCTTCCAGTTATCCCACCAGAACTACGCCCGATGGTACAGTTAGATGGTGGACGTTTTGCTACTTCTGACTTAAACGACTTATATCGTCGTGTAATTAACCGTAACAACCGTTTAAAACGTCTATTGGACTTAGGTGCACCAAGCATCATCGTTCAAAACGAAAAACGTATGTTACAAGAAGCTGTAGACGCATTAATCGATAATGGTCGCCGTGGCCGTCCAGTTACTGGACCAGGTAACCGTCCATTAAAATCACTATCTCACATGCTTAAAGGTAAACAAGGACGTTTCCGTCAAAATTTATTAGGTAAACGTGTTGACTACTCTGGCCGTTCTGTAATCGTTGTAGGACCGAACTTAAAGATGTACCAATGTGGATTGCCGAAAGAAATGGCGCTTGAATTGTTTAAACCTTTCGTTATGAAAGAGTTAGTTGGAAAAGGATTAGCACACAACATTAAGAGTGCTAAACGTAAAATCGAGCGTGTACACCCTGAAGTTTGGGACGTTTTAGAATCTGTGATCAAAGAGCATCCGGTACTTCTAAACCGCGCACCAACACTTCACCGTCTTGGTATCCAGGCGTTTGAACCTACATTAGTAGAAGGTCGTGCAATCCGTCTTCACCCACTTGTATGTACTGCATACAACGCGGACTTTGACGGTGACCAAATGGCGGTTCACGTTCCGTTATCATCAGAAGCACAAGCAGAAGCGCGTATTCTTATGTTAGCGGCACAAAACATCTTGAATCCAAAAGACGGAAAACCAGTTGTTACTCCATCTCAGGATATGGTATTAGGTAACTATTACTTAACACTTGAGCGCGAGGGTGCAATCGGTGAAGGTATGGTCTTCAAAGATGCAAACGAAGCAATACTTGCATACCAAAATGGATATGTACATCTGCACACACGTGTTGCAGTTGCTGCGAGTTCGGTAAATAATGTAACGTTTACTGAAGAGCAAAAGAGTAAGCTTCTATTAACAACAGTTGGTAAATTAATATTTAACGAAATCTTACCAGAGTCGTTCCCTTATATTAATGAACCAACAAACTCAAACCTTGAAAAAGAAACACCAGCGGAATATTTCGTTGAAAAAGGTGCGAACATTAAAGAAATTATTGCTAGTCGCGAAGAAGTGGCACCATTTAGCAAGAAAATCCTTGGTAACATTATTGCGGAAGTATTCAAACGTTTCCAAATTACAGAAACATCTCGCATGCTTGACCGTATGAAAAACTTAGGATTTAAATACTCTACAAAAGCTGGTATTACAGTTGGGGTATCAGACATTCTTGTATTAGGTGAAAAAGATGAAATTCTCCATGAAGCACAAGCAAAAGTAGATAATGTAATTAAACAATTCCGTCGTGGTTTAATCACGGAAGAAGAACGTTACGATCGCGTTATCTCTATTTGGAGTAATGCAAAAGATGTTATCCAAGGAAAACTGATGAAATCCTTGAATAAACGCAATCCAATCTTCATGATGAGTGATTCCGGTGCCCGTGGTAACGCATCGAACTTTACTCAGCTTGCTGGTATGCGTGGTCTGATGGCCAATCCATCTGGTCGTATCATTGAGCTTCCGATCAAATCAAGTTTCCGTGAAGGTTTAACAGTACTTGAGTACTTCATCTCTACGCATGGTGCGCGTAAAGGTCTTGCCGATACAGCACTTAAAACTGCCGATTCTGGTTACTTAACACGTCGTCTTGTAGACGTTGCACAAGATGTAATTGTTCGTCAAGATGATTGTGGAACAGATCGTGGTTTACTAATTGGTGCGATTAAAGAGGGTAATGAAGTTATTGAGTCACTATATGATCGTCTTGTTGGACGTTTTGCAAGAAAAACTGTAAAACATCCTGAAACAGGTGAAGTATTAGTTAGTGAAAACCAATTAATTACTGAAGATATCGCTCATATCGTTGAAAATTCGGGTGTTGAAACTGTAAATATCCGTTCAGCGTTTACGTGTAATACTCGCCATGGTGTATGTAAGAAGTGTTACGGTCGTAACTTAGCAACTGGTACAGACGTAGAAGTAGGAGAGGCGGTAGGTATTATCGCAGCTCAATCTATCGGTGAGCCAGGTACACAGTTAACGATGCGTACGTTCCATACAGGTGGGGTTGCCGGAGATGATATCACACAAGGTTTACCTCGTATCCAAGAGATCTTCGAAGCTCGTAATCCGAAAGGTCAGGCAGTTATCAGTGAAATCGACGGTGTTATCGCAGCGATCAACGATGTTAAAGATCGCCAAGAAGTAGTTGTACAGGGTGAAGTTGAAGCTCGTACGTATGCTATTCCTTACGGTGCTCGTCTGAAAGTAACTCTAGGACAGCCAATTAGCCACGGTAAAGAGTTAACAGAAGGTTCTATTGATCCGAAAGAATTACTAAAAGTAACGGACATTACAGCCGTTCAAGAATACTTATTACGTGAAGTTCAAAAAGTATACCGTATGCAAGGGGTAGAAATTGGTGACAAACATGTAGAAGTAATGGTACGTCAAATGCTACGTAAAGTTCGTGTAAGTGACGCGGGTGAAACAGATGTATTACCAGGAACATTACTAGATATCCATCAGTTTACTGATGCGAATGCGAAGGTGTTACTGAAAGGTAAACAACCAGCAACAGCTAGACCAGTTCTACTTGGTATTACTAAAGCTTCACTTGAAACTGATTCGTTCTTATCTGCAGCATCGTTCCAAGAAACAACTCGTGTTCTAACAGATGCAGCAATTAAGGGTAAACGCGATGAGCTTCTAGGATTGAAAGAAAATGTTATTATCGGTAAGCTTGTTCCTGCTGGAACAGGTATGAATCGTTATCGCAAAGTGGATCTTGTAAAAACAACACAAGATAACATGAATGTAGAAAACGATGAAGTTTATGTGGAACAGTAAAATTTTCCGTCGTAAATTTTGTATAAAAACAGCTAATCCTAGTTGACATTGTATGAGTCAAAATGTTACTATAATCAAGGTTGCTCCTGAACGATGCTTTGGAGGATATTTATATGTCTTATCAAAAAGTGTCAAATGCTGAAAATGTAGTCGTTGGTCATAAACGAACATTGGAAGCAATCAAAGATGGTATAGTTAAAGAAGTTGTCATTGCCGAAGATGCTGATGTGAGATTAACTCACGTTATCATTCGTACTGCTTTGCAACATAACATACCCATAACCAAAGTTGAATCAGTTCGTAAGCTTGGAAAAGTTTCGGGGATTCAAGTGGGAGCTTCAGCAATAGGAATAATAAGTTAAAACTGTTTTTGTGAGGAGAGAGCATTTGCTCTTCCTTGCAAAAACTTTGTTTTCAACTAATAATGAACCACCTGGATATGTGGTCATACAAACATGCGAAGGGAGGATAATCAAATGCCTACTATTAACCAATTAGTGAGAAATGGTCGTACTGATAAAGTATGGAAGTCTAAATCACCTGCGTTAAACAAAGGTTTTAATTCTTTAAAGAAAAAATCAACTGATATCTCTGCACCTCAAAAACGTGGTGTATGTACTCGTGTTGGTACAATGACTCCGAAGAAACCGAACTCAGCGTTACGTAAATACGCTCGTGTACGTTTAACAAATGGTATTGAAGTTACAGCTTACATCCCAGGTATCGGTCATAACCTACAAGAGCATAGCGTAGTATTAATTCGCGGTGGTCGAGTAAAGGATTTACCAGGGGTACGTTACCACATCGTTCGTGGTGCGCTTGATACAGCTGGTGTTGACAAACGTATGCAAGGACGTTCTAAATATGGTACTAAGCGACCAAAACCTGCTAAAAAATAATAAACTTATAATGAAAGGAGGAACTCAATATGCCTCGTAAAGGACCTGTTGCGAAACGTGACGTGTTACCAGATCCAATGTACAATTCTAAACTTGTAACACGCCTAATCAACAAAATGATGGTTGACGGTAAAAAAGGTAAATCTCAAACAATTCTTTATAACGCTTTCGATATCGTTCGTGAACGTTCAGATAAAGAACCAATGGAAGTATTCGAGCAAGCTCTTAAGAACATCATGCCTGTTCTTGAAGTACGCGCTCGTCGTGTTGGTGGTGCTAACTACCAAGTTCCAGTTGAGGTTCGTCCAGAACGCCGTACAACTTTAGGTCTTCGCTGGTTAGTAAACTATGCTCGTCTTCGTGGTGAAAAAACTATGGAAGAGCGTCTAGCTTACGAAATCTTAGATGCAGCTAACAACGCTGGTGCATCTGTTAAGAAACGTGAAGACACTCATAAAATGGCAGAAGCTAACAAAGCATTTGCTCATTACCGTTGGTAGGATTCAACGTAAAATAAATGTAAGCATAAACCGCTTTATTTGTCGCTTATGGAAGTGTGGAGAGGGAGAATGCCTCTCCCTTTCGTTGGGCGCTCGTTTTACATAATGAGGGTACAAGACACTGGCATATGTAACAATATAAAGTGGCTTTTTTGCTACTTAAAATAAAATAATCCAATCCATATATGGAAGGAGCAAGACACCAAATGACAAGAGAGTTCTCTTTAGAAAACACTCGTAATATTGGTATCATGGCTCACATCGATGCTGGTAAAACAACAGCAACTGAGCGTATTCTGTATTACACAGGACGTATTCATAAAATCGGTGAAACTCATGAAGGTGCATCTCAGATGGACTGGATGGAGCAAGAGCAAGAGCGTGGTATCACAATTACTTCTGCTGCAACTACAGCTCAATGGAAAGGTCACCGTGTAAACATCATTGACACTCCAGGACACGTAGATTTCACAGTAGAAGTAGAACGTTCTTTACGTGTACTTGATGGCGCGGTAGCAGTACTTGATGCACAATCTGGTGTAGAACCACAAACAGAAACTGTTTGGCGTCAGGCTACTACTTACGGTGTACCTCGTATCGTATTCGTTAACAAAATGGATAAGATTGGTGCAGATTTCTTATACTCTGTAGGAACAATCCACGATCGTTTACAAGCAAACGCACATCCAATTCAGTTACCAATCGGTGCTGAAGATGAGTTCAATGGTATCATTGATCTTGTTGAAGAGTGTGCTTACATGTACGGTAACGATTTAGGAACAGACATCGAGCGTGTCGAAATTCCTGAAGAGCACAAAGAATTAGCTGAAGAATACCGTGGAAAACTTATTGAAGCGGTAGCTGAGCTTGATGAAGAAATGATGATGAAGTACCTAGAAGGTGAAGAAATCACTGTAGAAGAGCTTAAAGCTGGTATCCGTAAGGCTACAACTTCTGTAGAATTCTTCCCAGTAATCTGTGGTTCTGCATTCAAAAATAAAGGTGTTCAAATTCTGTTAGACGCAGTTATCGACTACCTACCATCTCCATTAGATGTACCTGCTATTAAAGGTACTCTTCCGGATACAGATGAAGCTGTAGAACGTAAGTCTAGCGATGAAGAACCATTCGCAGCTTTAGCATTCAAAATCATGACTGACCCTTATGTTGGTAAGTTAACGTTCTTCCGTGTGTACTCTGGTGTGTTAAACTCTGGATCATACGTGAAAAACTCAACTAAAGGTAAGCGTGAGCGTGTAGGTCGTATCCTACAAATGCACGCTAACAGCCGTGAAGAAATTTCAACAGTTTACGCTGGTGATATCGCTGCTGCTGTAGGTTTAAAAGATACTACTACTGGTGATACTCTTTGTGATGAGAAGAGTCTTGTTATCCTTGAGTCTATGGAATTCCCAGAACCAGTTATCTCTGTAGCTATCGAACCAAAATCTAAAGCTGACCAAGATAAAATGGGTACAGCATTATCTAAGCTTTCTGAAGAAGATCCAACATTCCGTGCTCACACTGACCAAGAAACTGGCCAAACAATCATCGCTGGTATGGGTGAACTTCACCTTGATATCATCGTTGACCGTATGCGCCGTGAATTCAAAGTGGAAGCAAACGTTGGTGCTCCTCAGGTAGCATACCGTGAGACTTTCCGCGCTGCTGCGAAAGTTGAAGGTAAGTTCGCTCGTCAATCTGGTGGTCGTGGACAATTCGGTCACGTTTGGATTGAGTTTGAACCTAATGAAGAAGGTAAAGGTTTTGAATTCCAAAACAAAATCGTCGGCGGTGTAGTTCCACGTGAATACATCCCAGCTGTTGGAGCGGGTCTTGAAGACTCACTTAAAAATGGTGTACTAGCTGGTTATCCACTAGTTGACATCAAAGCTGCGTTAGTTGACGGATCTTACCATGATGTCGATTCATCTGAGATGGCGTTCAAAATCGCTGCATCTATGGCGCTTAAAGCTGCGGTTTCTAAATGTAGCCCAGTAATTCTTGAGCCAATGATGAAAGTTGAAGTTGTAATTCCTGAAGAGTACATGGGTGACATTATGGGCGACGTAACATCTCGTCGTGGACGTGTAGAAGGTATGGAAGCTCGCGGTAACGCTCAAGTTGTTCGCGCTATGGTTCCACTTTCTGAAATGTTCGGTTATGCAACGGCATTACGTTCTAACACTCAAGGACGCGGAACATTCTCAATGACATTTGATCATTATGAAGAAGTACCGAAGTCTGTTTCTGAAGAAATTATTAAAAAAAATAAAGGTGAATAATTGATTTTTATCGATTGTTCAAGTATAACTACTTATGTAAGCTTAGAAAGTGGGACGTAAGTTTCACTTTCTAGTCTGAATATAAAATAACCTATATAAACTAAGGAGGAATTTAGAATGGCTAAAGCTAAATTCGAACGTTCTAAACCCCATGTTAACATCGGTACAATCGGCCACGTTGACCATGGTAAAACTACATTAACTGCTGCGATCACTACAGTTCTTGCAAAAGCTGGTGGTGCTGAAGCACGCGGATACGATCAAATCGACGCTGCTCCAGAAGAAAGAGAGCGCGGAATCACAATCTCAACTGCACACGTTGAGTACGAAACTGAAACTCGTCACTATGCACACGTTGACTGCCCAGGTCACGCTGACTATGTTAAAAACATGATCACTGGTGCTGCTCAAATGGACGGCGGTATCTTAGTAGTATCTGCTGCTGATGGCCCAATGCCTCAAACACGTGAGCACATCCTTCTTTCTCGTCAAGTAGGTGTTCCTTACATCGTTGTATTCTTAAACAAATGCGACATGGTAGACGACGAAGAATTATTAGAATTAGTAGAAATGGAAGTTCGCGACCTATTATCTGAATACGGATTCCCAGGCGACGACATTCCTGTAATCAAAGGTTCTGCTCTTAAAGCTCTTCAAGGAGAAGCTGATTGGGAAGCAAAAATCATTGAATTAATGACTGAAGTTGATGCTTACATCCCAACTCCAGAACGTGAAACTGACAAACCATTCTTAATGCCTATCGAGGATGTATTCTCTATCACAGGTCGTGGTACAGTTGCAACTGGTCGTGTAGAGCGCGGAATCGTTAAAGTTGGTGACGTAGTAGAAATTATCGGTCTTGCTGAAGAGAATGCTTCTACAACTGTAACTGGTGTAGAAATGTTCCGTAAGCTTCTTGACCAAGCTCAAGCTGGAGACAACATCGGTGCTCTTCTTCGTGGGGTTGCTCGTGAAGACATCCAACGTGGACAAGTTCTTGCTAAAACTGGCTCTGTAAAAGCTCACGCTAAATTCAAAGCTGAAGTTTTCGTATTATCTAAAGAAGAAGGTGGACGTCATACTCCATTCTTCGCTAACTACCGTCCTCAGTTCTACTTCCGTACAACTGACGTAACTGGTATCATCCAATTACCAGAAGGTACTGAAATGGTAATGCCTGGTGACAACATCGAAATGACTATCGAACTTATCGCTCCAATCGCTATCGAAGAGGGAACTAAATTCTCTATTCGTGAAGGTGGACGTACAGTAGGTTACGGTGTAGTTGCTACAATCGTTGCTGAGTAATCTTTAAATAGATTATTAAAAACTCAAGGGATTCTCCCTTGAGTTTTTTTATTGCTTATTAATATAGAAGAAAGAGGCGTGTTTTCGATTTTTGAATGAGTTTCTTCTATAGTATATAAAAACGACGATAACACCCAAAAACTGTAAGTTAAATAAGAGCGGGTGAAAACTTGATATTCTTTAAAGTGCCATGTATAATAGCAAAAGTAGAGAAAAGCAGATGCAAACAAAAAGATGCTTGCATCTAGACGAATAACATTGTATAATAGACAATGTTGGTCTTTGACTGCGATGAAGTGGAAGGTTGCTGACACACCCGGCCGCTTTGCCATGGCATGGTGTGGGGAAATTTCCATGGAGAAGGTCTATTTTAGAAATAGGCGAACGAAGGAGGGAAAATAATGGCAAAAGAAAAAATTCGTATCCGTTTAAAAGCTTATGATCACCGTATTCTTGATCAATCAGCTGAGAAAATTGTAGAAACAGCTAAGCGTTCTGGGGCAACAGTTTCTGGTCCGATCCCATTACCAACTGAGAAGACTATTTACACAATTCTTCGTGCTGTTCATAAGTACAAAGATTCTCGTGAGCAATTCGAAATGCGCACACACAAACGTTTAATCGATATCGTGAGTCCTACTCCGCAAACAGTAGATTCATTAATGCGTTTAGACTTACCGTCTGGTGTAGATATCGAAATTAAACTATAATTTATATAACTTAAAAATGTAGGAGGTGTAACTCATGACCAAAGGAATCTTAGGAAGAAAGATCGGTATGACTCAAGTATTTGCTGAGAACGGTGAGTTAATCCCAGTAACGGTAATCGCTGCTAATCCAAACGTTGTTCTTCAAAAGAAAACAACTGAAACTGATGGCTACAATGCAATCCAGTTAGGATTCGAAGATAAACGTGAAAAGTTAACTAACAAACCTGAACAAGGCCACACTGCTAAAGCATCTACAACTCCTAAGCGCTTCATTCGCGAAATCCGCGATGCAGACGTGGACGGATTAGAGGTTGGTCAAGAGGTAAAAGTTGAAGTTTTCGCTGCAGGTGAAATCGTTGACGTAACAGGAATTTCTAAAGGTAAAGGTTTCCAAGGTGTTATCAAACGCCACGGACAATCTCGCGGACCTATGTCTCATGGTTCTCGCTATCACCGTCGTCCAGGTTCAATGGGCCCAGTTGCTCCGAACCGTGTATTTAAAGGCAAAAAACTTGCTGGACGTATGGGTGGAGACCAAGTTACTATCCAAAACTTAGAAATCGTTCAAGTTGACACTGAGCGCAACTTATTACTAGTAAAAGGTAACGTTCCAGGTGCTAAGAAATCTCTTGTAGTTGTTCAAGGCGCTGTGAAGGTTAGCAAATAATTCACAATAGGAAGGAGGAATTCCAATGCCAAAAGTTACTGTATATAACCAAACTGGTTCACAGGTTGGTGAAATCGAATTAGCTGAAGCTATTTTCGGTATCGAACCAAATGAAGCTGTACTTTTCGAAGCTGTAATGATGCAACGTGCATCTTTACGTCAAGGTACACACAAAGTAAAAACTCGCTCTGAAGTTCGCGGTGGTGGTCGTAAACCATGGCGTCAAAAAGGAACTGGACGTGCTCGTCAAGGTTCTATCCGCTCTCCTCAATGGCGTGGTGGTGGTACGGTATTCGGACCTACACCAAGAAGCTATGCGTACAAACTTCCTAAGAAAGTTCGTCGTTTAGCGATTAAATCTGCATTAGCTACTAAAGTAGTTGAGAACAACATTGTAGTTCTTGAGGACCTAGTGTTAAATGCACCAAAAACAAAAGACATGGTAGCAGTACTTAAAGGATTAACTGTTGAGAAGAAAGCTCTTATCGTAACTGCTGATGCAAACGAATCTGTAGAGTTATCTGCTCGCAATATCCCTGGAGTAACAGTAATCACTGCTGATGGCGTAAACGTGCTAGATGTGCTTCATCATGATAAGCTAATCATGACAAAAGCGGCAGTGGAAAAAGTAGAGGAGGTGCTTGCATAATGAGAGATCCTCGTGATATCATTAAGCGCCCAGTTATCACTGAACGTTCTATGGAAATGATGGCTGAAAAAAAATACACGTTCGACGTGGACGTTAAATCTAATAAAACAGAAGTTAAAGACGCTATCGAAGCGATCTTTGGTGTTAATGTAGACAAAGTAAACATCATGAACTACAAGCCGAAAGCAAAACGCGTTGGTCGTCACGCTGGTTTTACTAGCCGTCGTCGTAAAGCAATCGTTAAGCTAACTGCTGACAGCAAAGAAATCGAAATCTTCCAAGGCGTTTAATTCTTACTAAAGAAGGAGGGAAATTGAGATGGGAATTAAAAAGTATAATCCAACTACTAACGGTCGTCGTAACATGACTACGAATGATTTCGCTGAAATCACGACTGACAGACCGGAAAAGTCTTTACTTGCTCCTTTAAGCAAAAAGGCTGGTCGTAATAACCAAGGTAAAATTACTGTACGTCATCAAGGTGGCGGACATAAGCGTCAATACCGTATCATCGACTTTAAGCGTAATAAAGATGGAATTCCAGGACGCGTTGCTACGATCGAATATGATCCAAACCGCTCTGCGAATATCGCATTAATTAACTACGTTGACGGTGAAAAACGTTACATTCTTGCTCCTAAAACTTTAGAAGTAGGTATGGAAGTTATGTCTGGCCCTGAAGCTGACATTAAAATCGGTAACGCATTACCATTAATCAACATTCCAGTAGGTACTGTTGTTCATAACATCGAGCTTAAGCCTGGTCGTGGCGGACAATTAGTTCGTTCTGCTGGTACATCTGCTCAAGTACTTGGTAAAGAAGGAAAATACGTACTTGTACGTTTAACTTCTGGTGAAGTACGTCTTGTATTATCTGCTTGTCGCGCTTCAATCGGTCAAGTTGGTAACGAACAACACGAACTTATCAAAATCGGTAAAGCAGGTCGCTCTCGCTGGTTAGGTAAGCGCCCAACAGTTCGTGGTTCTGTAATGAACCCGGTTGATCACCCACACGGTGGTGGTGAAGGTCGCTCTCCAATCGGACGTAAGTCTCCAATGTCTCCATGGGGTAAACCAACTCTTGGATTCAAGACTCGTAAGAAAAACAAAGCGTCTGATAAATTTATCGTTCGTCGTCGTAAAAAATAATGGGATTGTAGTACGGTTCGCTTCAAGAACCGTACGCCAATCACGAAGGGAGGCACCAAAATGGCTCGTAGCTTAAAAAAAGGACCATTTGTCGATGATCACTTAATGAGCAAAATGGAAAAATTAGTTGCATCTGAGCAAAAACAAGTTGTTAAAACTTGGTCTCGCCGTTCAACTATCTTCCCTCAGTTCATCGGACACACAATCGCTGTATATGATGGTCGTAAACACGTACCTGTGTACATCACTGAGGATATGGTTGGCCATAAGTTAGGTGAATTCGCACCAACTCGTACGTATAAAGGTCACCTTGCTGACGATAAGAAAACTAGAAGATAATGAGAGGAGGCACTTCAATGCAAGCTAAAGCAGTAGCGAGAACAGTTCGTATTGCTCCTCGTAAAGTTCGTTTAGTAGTAGACTTAATCCGAGGTAAGCAAGTGGGTGAAGCGATTGCTATCCTTAACCACACACCAAAAACTGCTTCTCCAGTTGTAGAAAAAGTTTTAAAATCTGCAATCGCAAATGCAGAGCACAATTATGAGATGGATATTAACAACCTAGTTGTTGAAAAAGTCTTCGTTGACGAAGGTCCAACGTTGAAACGTTTCCGTCCACGTGCAATGGGTCGTGCAAGCCAAATTAACAAACGCACAAGCCACATCACAGTTGTGGTATCAGAAAAGAAGGAGGGATAATCGATGGGTCAGAAGGTTAATCCAATTGGTCTTCGTGTCGGTGTTATCCGTGACTGGGAATCTCGTTGGTTCGCTGAGAAAGATTACGCTACATTATTACATGAAGACATCAAAATCCGTGAGTACATTACTGTACGCTTAAAAGATTCTGCTGTTGCTAAAGTAGAAATCGAACGTGCAGCAAATCGTGTAAATGTTACAATTCACACTGCAAAACCTGGTATGGTAATTGGTAAAGGTGGTACTGAAGTTGAAGCACTTCGTAAAGCACTTAACCAATTAACAGGCAAGCGTGTACACATTAACATTTTAGAAGTTAAGAGAGCTGATCTTAACGCTAAATTAGTAGGCGAAAACATCGCTCGTCAATTAGAAAACCGTGTATCATTCCGTCGTGCACAAAAGCAAGTTATTCAACGTGCTATGCGTGCAGGAGCAAAAGGTATTAAAACACAGGTTTCTGGTCGTCTTGGCGGAGCTGATATCGCTCGTGCAGAATCTTACAGTGAAGGAACTGTTCCACTTCATACACTTCGCGCTGATATTGACTATGCAGCAGTTGAAGCTGATACAACATACGGTAAATTAGGCGTAAAAGTATGGATCTACCGTGGAGAAGTCCTTCCTACAAAAAAGAAAGCTTCTGAGGAAGGAGGAAAATAATATGTTAATGCCAAAACGCGTAAAATATCGTAGAGAGCATCGTGGTAAAATGCGTGGTCGTGCAAAAGGTGGAACTGAAATTGCTTTCGGTGAATTCGGTTTACAAGCACAAGCTGCTTCATGGATTACAAACCGTCAAATCGAAGCTGCTCGTCGTGCAATGACTCGTTACATGAAACGTGGCGGTAAAGTATGGATTAAAATTTTCCCTTCTAAACCTTACACTGCAAAACCTCTAGAAGTACGTATGGGTTCCGGTAAAGGGGCACCAGAAGGCTGGGTAGCAGTAGTAAAACCTGGGAAAATTATGTTTGAAATCGCGGGTGTATCTGAAGAGGTAGCACGCGAAGCATTACGTCTTGCAGCTCACAAGTTACCTGTGAAATGTAAATTCGTAAAACGTGAAGAAAATGGTGGTGAATCTAATGAAAACTAATGATATTCGTGAATTAACCACTGCCGAAATCGAAACAAAAGTTAAAGCTTTAAAGGAAGAATTATTCAATCTTCGCTTCCAACTTGCTACAGGACAATTAGAGAATCCAACTCGCATCCGTGAAGTGCGTAAAGCGATTGCTCGTATGAAAACTGTAGTTCGTGAAAGAGAGATCGGAATTAATCGATAAATTGAGGGGAGGTTTGCATAGTGAGCGAACGTAACCAACGCAAAGTTTATACTGGTCGTGTTGTGTCTGATAAAATGGACAAAACGATTACAGTTTTAGTTGAAACTTACAAAACTCATTCCTTGTACGGAAAACGTGTTAAGTATTCTAAAAAGTACAAAGCCCATGATGAGCAAAACCAAGCAAAACTTGGCGATATCGTTAAAATCATGGAAACTCGCCCGCTTTCTGCTACTAAGCGTTTCCGTTTAGTTGAAATCGTTGAAGAAGCGGTTGTTATCTAAATAGACGAATCGGAATTTTTAGTCCGAAGGGAGGTTTCATAACATGATCCAACAAGAATCTCGTTTGAAAGTTGCTGACAACTCTGGTGCACGTGAACTTTTAACAATTAAAGTATTGGGCGGCTCTGGTCGTAAATATGCTAACATTGGTGATATTATCGTTGCTACGGTAAAACAAGCAACACCAGGTGGCGTTGTTAAAAAAGGTGACGTTGTTAAGGCAGTAGTGGTACGTACGAAGAGCGGAGCTCGTCGTCCGGACGGTTCTTACATTAAATTTGATGAAAACGCAGCGGTTATCATCAAAGACGATAAGAGCCCACGTGGTACTCGTATCTTCGGACCAGTAGCTCGTGAATTACGTGATAGCAACTTCATGAAGATCGTTTCTTTAGCTCCAGAAGTTCTATAATTTAAGGTATTGCCTTGCTAAGGAGGTGCAGAATTAAGATGCATGTAAAAAAAGGTGATAAAGTTCAGGTAATCACTGGTAAAGACAAAGGAAAACAAGGCGTTATCCTTGTGGCTTTCCCAAAGCAAAACCGTGTTATCGTTGAGGGTGTTAACATCGTTAAAAAACACTCTAAGCCATCTCAATTAAATCCACAAGGTGGAATTATTACGAAAGAAGCACCTATTCACGTTTCTAATGTTATGGTATTAGATCCGAAAACAGGCGAACCTACTCGCGTAGGCTTCAAAGTAGAAGATGGTAAAAAAGTTCGTATTGCAAAAAAATCTGGTGAATTATTAGATAAATAATTTTCTTAAGAAAGGAGGTCACTTCATTGAATCGCCTTAAAGAGAAGTTCCAAAAGGAAATTACTCCTGCTCTAATGAGCAAGTTTAACTATAAATCTGTGATGGAAGTACCGAAAATCGAAAAGATCGTAATCAACACTGGTGTTGGTGACGCGGTATCTAACTCAAAAGCTTTAGACAATGCAGTAGAAGAATTAACTCAAATCGCAGGTCAAAAACCTGTTGTAACTCGCGCTAAAAAATCAATCGCTGGTTTCCGTCTTCGTGAAGGTATGCCAATCGGTGCGAAAGTAACTTTACGCGGACAACAAATGTATGAGTTCTTCGACAAATTAGTATCAGTTTCTTTACCACGTGTACGTGATTTCCGTGGTGTTTCTAAGAAATCATTCGATGGTCGTGGGAACTACACATTAGGTGTTAAAGAGCAACTAATTTTCCCTGAGATTGATTATGATAAAGTAAGTAAAGTCCGCGGTATGGACATCGTAATCGTTACTACAGCGAAAACTGATGAAGAAGCTCGTGAACTTTTAACACAATTCGGTATGCCATTCCAAAAATAATGGAAGCCAACGCTAAGTAGAGGAGGCGAAAACGTGGCTAAAAAATCTATGATCGCGAAACAAAAGCGTACTCCTAAGTTTAAAGTACAAGAGTATACACGTTGCGAACGCTGCGGTCGTCCGCATTCTGTATACCGCAAATTTAAGCTTTGCCGTATTTGTTTCCGTGAACTTGCATATAAAGGTCAAATTCCTGGTGTTAAAAAAGCTAGTTGGTAAAACCCACAAATGGGAAGGAGGTAAAACACATGGTGATGACAGATCCAATTGCAGACATGCTTACTCGCATCCGTAATGCGAACATGGTACGTCATGAGAAATTAGAGGTTCCTGCTTCTAAAATCAAAAAAGAGATCGCTGAACTTTTAAAACGTGAAGGTTTCATTCGTGATGTAGAATACATCGAGGATAACAAACAAGGTATCCTTCGTATTTTCCTGAAATATGGTGCAAACAATGAACGTGTAATCACTGGATTAAAACGTATCAGTAAACCTGGCTTACGCGTTTACGCTAAAGCTGACGAAGTACCACGTGTACTTAACGGATTAGGTATCGCTCTTGTTTCTACATCTAAGGGAGTAATGACAGACAAAGACGCTCGTCAATTACAAACTGGTGGAGAAGTAGTAGCATACGTTTGGTAATATATATTTAAAACGAACGGAGGTGTGACCACATGTCTCGTATTGGTAAAAAGATTCTTGAAATCCCTGCAGGTGTTACTATTACAATTGCAGAAGACAATACTGTAACAGTAAAAGGCCCTAAAGGTGAATTAACTCGTACATTCAATGCTGATATGTCTATCAAAATTGAAGAAAATACACTAACAGTTGAGCGTCCATCTGAACAGAAGGAACACCGTGCATTACACGGTACAACTCGTGCTTTAATCGGAAACATGGTTGAAGGTGTAACTGCAGGTTTCGCACGCGGACTTGAATTAGTCGGTGTTGGTTACCGTGCTCAAAAACAAGGAGATAAACTTGTTTTAAGCGTAGGTTATTCTCATCCAGTAGAAATGACTCCGGAAGCAGGTCTTGAAGTTGAAGTACCTGCACCAACTAAAATCGTAATTAAAGGTATCGACAAGCAACGTGTTGGCGAATTTGCTGCTAACATCCGTGCTGTACGTGCTCCTGAACCATATAAAGGTAAAGGTATTCGTTACGAAGGCGAAGTTGTTCGTCGTAAAGAAGGTAAAACTGCTAAGTAAACCCGTTAGGTGAGAGAAAGGAGTGACAAGAATGATCACTAAAGCTGCTAAAAATGCGACTCGTAAGAAAAGACATGCACGTGTACGTGCTAAACTTACTGGTACTGCAGAACGTCCACGTTTAAACGTGTACCGTTCTAACCAACATATTTACGCTCAAGTTATTGATGATGTAAATGGTGTAACATTAGTAAGTGCATCTACTCTTGATAAAGACCTTGCTCTTAACGGTACTAGCAATACTGAAGCTGCTACGAAAGTTGGAGAATCAGTTGCTAAGCGTGCTGTAGAGAAAGGCGTTAAAGAAGTAGTATTTGATCGCGGTGGTTACTTATACCATGGCCGTGTTAAAGCTCTAGCTGAAGCTGCTCGTGAGGCTGGATTACAATTTTAATGGTCAAAGGAGGGAAAATTGATGCAACGCATTGACCCAAGTAAATTAGAACTTGAAGAACGTGTAGTTACGATAAATCGTGTCGCGAAAGTTGTTAAGGGTGGTCGTCGTTTCCGCTTTGCTGCACTAGTTGTAGTTGGCGATAAAAACGGTCATGTTGGATTCGGTACTGGTAAAGCACAAGAGGTACCAGACGCAATTCGTAAAGCTATCGAAGACGCTAAGAAAAACCTAATCGCAGTACCATTAGTTGGTACAACAATTCCACACACAATCAACGGTCATTTTGGAGCTGGTGAAGTATTCTTAAAACCTGCTGCTGAGGGTACTGGTGTTATTGCTGGTGGACCTGTTCGTGCGGTACTAGAATTAGCTGGTGTACAAGACATTCTTTCGAAATCTCTTGGTTCTAACACACCAATCAACATGATTCGCGCTACTGTGAACGGATTAAGCGAACTTAAGCGCGCTGAAGATGTTGCAAAATTACGCGGTAAATCTGTAGAAGAGCTACTAGGTTAAGGAGGGAAAACAAATGGCGAAAAAGTTAGAAATTACCCTCACTCGTAGTGTAATTGGTCGTCCACAAGATCAACGTGCGACGGTAGAAGCTTTAGGTCTTAAAAAGTTGAATTCAACTGTAGTTAAGGAAGAAACTCCTGCTATTCTTGGTATGATCAACAAAGTTTCTCACCTTATAACTGTAAAAGAAGCTTAAGGATAACTCATTAATATAAGGAGGTGCCTGGGAATGAAACTTCATGAATTAAAACCTGCAGAAGGTTCTCGTAAAGTACGTAACCGTGTCGGTCGTGGTATCGGTTCTGGTAACGGTAAAACTGCTGGTAGAGGTCATAAAGGACAAAACGCACGTTCTGGCGGCGGTGTTCGTCTTGGCTTCGAAGGTGGTCAAACTCCACTATTCCGTCGTTTACCAAAACGCGGCTTCACAAACATTAACCGTAAAGAGTTTACTATTGTAAACTTATCAACGTTAAATCGTTTTGAAGATGGTACAGAAGTAACACCTGAATTATTGCTGGAAACTGGCGTTATCAGCAAATTAAACGACGGTGTTAAAATTCTTGCAAGCGGTGCAGTAGAGAAAAAATTAACTGTTAAAGCGCACAAGTTCTCTTCAAGTGCTAAAGAAGCAATTGAAGCAGCTGGCGGATCAGTTGAGGTGATCTAATGTTTCGTACAATCTCCAACTTTATGCGCGTTGCTGAGATAAGACGTAAAATATTATTCACTTTAGCGATGTTAATCGTATTCAGGATTGGCACGTTTATCCCAGTGCCATTTACAAATGGAGACGTACTGAAAGCACAAGATCAATTAAATGCCTTAGGTATACTAAATACATTTGGCGGTGGCGCCTTGAAGAACTTCTCCATCTTCGCGATGGGAATCATGCCGTATATTACAGCATCCATCATCGTGCAATTATTGCAGATGGATGTTGTTCCTAAATTTTCGGAATGGTCGAAGCAAGGTGAAATGGGCCGTCGTAAACTAACGCAATTCACGCGTTACTTTACAATTGTTCTTGCGTTTATTCAGGGGTTTGGTATGTCGATCGGTTTTAACGGTATGGTAGGTGGGCAATTAATTTTGAATCCTGGTTGGAGCACTTATTTATACATTGCTACGGTACTGACTGCTGGTACTGCATTTTTAATGTGGTTAGGTGAACAGATTACATCTAAAGGTGTAGGTAATGGTATTTCCATCCTCATCTTTGGTGGTATTGCCGCAGCGATCCCAAGTGTTATATCTCAAGTGTATCAACAACAGTTTCAAAATATCGGAGATCAATTGTTCATGAGTATCGTTAAAGTTGCATTGATCTTACTAGCTGTGCTAGCAGTTATTGTTGGTGTTATTTTCATTCAACAGGCTGTTAGAAAGATTCCAATTCAATATGCGAAGCGTGTAACAGGAGGGAATGGGAATCATGCTGGAGCACAAAACACTCATTTACCACTTAAGGTAAATAGTGCGGGTGTTATTCCAGTCATTTTTGCTGTTTCATTCTTAATTACGCCTCCAACTATTGCACAGTTCTTCCCGAAACATGATGTGTCGCAGTGGATTATTGCAAACTTTAACTATTCTCACCCAGTGGGAATGATTATATATGTTGCGCTCATTGTAGCCTTCACATATTTCTATGCATTTGTTCAGGTTAATCCAGAGCAAATGTCAGAGAATCTAAACAAGCAAGGTGGATATGTTCCAGGTATTCGTCCGGGTAAGAATACAGAACAATATCTAACAAAAATCTTGTATCGTTTGACCTTTGTGGGATCAATTTTCCTAGCAGCGATTGCAATATTACCAGTTATCTTTACGAAATTGGGAAATCTTCCTCCATCTGCACAGATTGGTGGAACGAGTATGTTAATCGTTGTCGGCGTTGCTTTAGAAACAATGAAGCAGCTAGAAAGCCAATTGGTAAAACGCCATTACAAAGGGTTTATCAAGCAGTGAGTAAGTGGGAAGAATTGTCTTCCCTACATGCTCATGTACTGAGGGGGAACAAGGATGAACTTAATTTTAATGGGGCTTCCTGGTGCTGGTAAAGGTACACAAGCCGAACAGATTGTTGCCAAGTATAACATCCCTCACATCTCAACAGGAGATATGTTCCGTGCAGCTATGAAGGCTGAAACTGAACTTGGTTTACAAGCAAAATCTTTTATTGATAAAGGTGCGCTTGTTCCAGATGAAGTTACAATCGGAATTGTTCGTGAACGTTTAAGTCAGGAAGACTGTATTAAAGGCTTCTTATTAGATGGTTTCCCACGAACTGTTGCACAAGCATCAGCTCTTGAAGAGATTATGAAAGATCTTGGCAAAAAAATCGACTATGTTTTAAACATTAATGTGGATTCAGGGTTGTTATTAACACGCCTTACAGGCCGTCGCATTTGTAAAGAGTGCGGTGCGACTTACCACTTAGAATTCAATCCACCAGCAAAAGCTGATGTGTGCGATAAATGTGGTGGCGAATTATATCAACGCTCTGATGACAATGAAGAAACTGTAGCAAATCGTTTAGATGTAAATATTAAGCAAACAAAACCTTTGCTTGATTTCTACGAGGAGCTTGGTTACTTAGAAAGCATTAATGGTGAGCAAGATATCAATAAAGTATTTGCTGATATCGATGTTCTCATCGGAGGCTTAGCGTAATGATCATCTGCAAAACTCCTCGCGAGATAGAAATCATGCGAGAAGCTGGCAGGATCGTTGCTTTAACTCATCAAGAGTTGAAACAACAAATTACTCCAGGAATTACAACGAAAGAGCTCGATCAAATAGCGGAAAAGACGATTCGAAAATATGGTGCTACGCCATCTTTTAAAGGATACAACGGATTTCCGGGGAGCATATGTGCTTCTGTAAATGAAGAGCTTGTACACGGGATTCCAGGGAAGCGTAAGCTCGAAGAGGGCGATATCATCAGTATCGATATTGGTGCGAAATACAATGGGTACCATGGAGATTCTGCATGGACGTATCCAGTTGGAAACATTTCTGAATCTGTTCAAAAGCTACTTGATGTCACAGAAAAATCGTTGTATCTTGGTCTAGAACAAGTAAAACCAGGCGAAAGATTATCAAATATCTCGCATGCGGTTCAAACCCATGCTGAAGAGAATGGATTCTCGATCGTTAGGGAGTATGTTGGTCACGGAATCGGGCAAGACTTACATGAGGACCCTCAAATCCCGCACTATGGTCCACCAAATAGAGGCCCTAGATTAAAGCCGGGAATGGTCATCTGTGTTGAGCCGATGGTGAATCAAGGAAGACGATATGTAAAAACACTATCTGATGACTGGACAGTGGTAACGGTAGATGGTAAATGGTGTGCCCATTTTGAGCACACGATTGCTCTTACAGAAGCAGGATACGAAATCCTTACCACTTTATAAGTAGCTGGCTCTCCGGGATTTCAGAGCAGTGTAAAATGTTACTGATTTGAAGAAGGGAGAACTATTGAATGGCTAAAGATGATGTAATTGAAGTCGAAGGTACCGTTCTTGAAACGTTGCCAAATGCTATGTTCAAAGTAGAATTAGAGAATGGGCATGTCGTATTGGCTCACGTTTCTGGTAAAATCCGTATGAACTTCATTCGTATTTTACCAGGAGACAAAGTTACGGTAGAATTATCTCCGTACGATTTAAATCGTGGTCGTATTACGTACCGTTTTAAATAATATAGCACTCCGTAATCTTTAAGGAGGTTCGAGACATGAAAGTAAGACCGTCAGTTAAACCAATCTGCGAAAAATGTAAAGTTATTCGTAGACGTGGAAAAGTAATGGTTATTTGTGAAAACCCTAAACATAAACAAAAACAAGGTTAATCAGAAGGAGGTGCATTCAGAATGGCACGTATCGCAGGTGTAGATATTCCTCGTGACAAGCGCGTTGTTATTTCTTTAACTTACGTATTCGGCATTGGTCGCACAACTGCTGAAAAAATTCTTACAGAAGCTGGTATTTCTTCGGAAACACGAGTTCGTGATTTATCGGAAGATGAATTAGGACGTATCCGTGATATCATCGATCGTATTAAAGTTGAGGGAGACCTTCGTCGTGAAGTATCTCTTAACATTAAACGTCTAATGGAGATCGGTTCTTACCGTGGTCTTCGTCACCGTCGTGGTTTACCAGTTCGTGGTCAAAACTCTAAAAACAATGCTCGTACACGTAAAGGTCCACGTCGTACAGTAGCAAATAAAAAGAAATAATAAGTAAAGGAGGTTGAACTAACAATGGCACGTAAAACAAACACTCGTAAAAAACGTGTGAAAAAGAATATTGAAGCTGGTATAGCTCATATTCGTTCTACTTTCAACAACACAATCGTAACTCTTACAGATACTCACGGTAACGCACTTTCTTGGTCTAGTGCTGGTGCACTTGGTTTCCGTGGATCTCGTAAATCTACTCCATTCGCTGCGCAAATGGCTGCTGAAGCTGCTTCTAAAGTTGCAATGGAGCATGGTTTAAAAACTTTAGAGGTTACTGTTAAAGGTCCTGGTGCTGGTCGTGAAGCTGCAATTCGTGCTCTTCAAGCTGCAGGCCTAGAAGTAACAGCAATTAGAGATGTTACTCCAGTTCCTCATAATGGATGTCGTCCACCAAAACGTCGTCGTGTGTAATTTTTCTGTATAGAATTTTCCCTTTTGTCTATAATGGATATGATGCATTATCGAGAAATTTCGTACAGAAACATCGCTTGTTGTGCACAATCGGGAACTGCCTAAGGGGGACTTTCGGTTGAACAGAGGTTCTTCCTTTGTTTAACCGGGGTTTCGACGTTTTGAAGGAGGGTTTAGTTAATGATTGAAATCGAAAAACCGAAAATCGAAACGGTTGAACTTAACGAAGATGCTAAGTATGGCAAATTCGTGATTGAACCGCTTGAGCGTGGATATGGTACTACTTTGGGTAACTCCTTACGTCGTATTCTTTTATCCTCACTCCCTGGTGCCGCTGTAACTGCTATCCAAATCGATGGCGTTTTACACGAATTTTCAACAGTTGAGGGCGTAGTAGAGGACGTTACGACGATCATCTTAAACTTGAAAAAGTTAGCTCTTAAAATCTACTCTGAAGAAGAGAAGACGTTGGAAATCGATGTACAGGGCGAAGGTATTGTCACAGCTGCTGATATTACTCACGATAGTGATGTTGAAATCTTAAATCCAGATTTACACATTGCGACGTTAGCAAAAAATGCGCATTTCCGCATGCGTTTAACTGCAAAGCGTGGCCGTGGGTATACGCCAGCTGATGCAAATAAAAGCGAAGATCAACCAATAGGAGTAATTCCTATTGATTCTATTTATACTCCAGTATCACGTGTTACTTACCAAGTGGAAAAGACACGTGTCGGACAAGTGGCTAATTATGATAAGCTTACGCTTGATGTATGGACGGATGGAAGCATCGGGCCAAAAGAAGCTATCTCTTTAGGTGCCAAAATCTTAACTGAGCATTTAAATATCTTTGTTGGTTTAACTGACGAAGCACAAAATGCTGAGATTATGGTCGAGAAGGAAGAAGATCAAAAAGAAAAAGTTCTAGAGATGACTATCGAAGAACTGGATCTTTCTGTTCGTTCTTATAATTGCCTAAAACGTGCAGGAATTAATACTGTACAAGAGCTTGCGAACAAAACAGAAGAAGATATGATGAAAGTTCGTAACTTAGGACGTAAATCCTTAGAAGAAGTTAAACATAAACTTGAGGAATTAGGTTTAGGTTTACGTAAAGACGACTGAGGATTTAAACCCATCAACAAAGGAGGGAACTACGAATGGCATACAGAAAATTAGGCCGTACAAGTGCGCAACGTAAAGCTATGTTACGTGATTTAGCTACTGATTTAATTATCAACGAGCGCATCCAAACGACAGAAACTCGTGCAAAAGAACTTCGTTCTGTAGTGGAAAAAATGATCACTTTAGGTAAACGCGGAGATCTTCATGCTCGTCGTCAAGCAGCAGCTTTCATCCGTAATGAGGTTGCTAACGCTGAGACTGGTCAAGATGCACTTCAAAAATTATTCGCTGATGTAGCTCCACGCTATGCTGAGCGCCAAGGCGGATACACTCGTATTGCAAAAATTGGTCCACGTCGCGGAGACGCAGCACCAATGGTAATTATCGAGTTAGTATAATGATGATTAAAAGGGCAGGACAGTTCTTTTCAAGTAACTGGTCATGGCCCTTTTTTTTTAAGTATAAAAAAATAGGCTAACTTGGCGATAGAAAGGGTGCCTTGTATTGAAAAAAGAGAAACTTCGGACAGAAAATATATCATTTCAATATCCTGGGGCAGCCTCTTATGCATTAAAAGATGTTTCGTTTTCCTTATATGAAGGAGAATGGGTATCTGTTATTGGACAAAATGGTTCAGGGAAGTCTACACTTGCAAAATTATTGAATGGCTTATTTTTACCGGAATCAGGGACAATTACTGTAAATGATACAATGATTTTATCAGAGGAAACAGTATGGGATGTTCGAAAACAAATTGGGATGGTATTTCAAAATCCAGATAATCAATTTGTTGGAACGACAGTACAAGATGACGTTGTATTCGGCCTTGAGAACATCGGAATGCCAAGGGAGCAGATGATAGAAAGACTAGAACAAGCTCTGCAACTTGTCCGTATGGAAGATTTTTTAAATGAAGAACCCCATTCGTTATCTGGTGGACAAAAGCAGCGAGTCGCAATAGCAGGTATTTTAGCACTTCAGCCATCTATTTTAATACTAGATGAAGCAACTTCAATGTTAGACCCTCAGGGAAGACGTGAAGTAGTAGAAACGGTCAGACAACTTGTTAGTCAAAAGGGTATTACGGTTTTATCAATTACGCACGATTTAGAAGAAGCGGCACAGTCAGACCGTATTATTATTTTGAACAAGGGAGAAATATTAGAGGAAGGTACTCCAGAGCAAATTTTCAAATCCTCTCATATGCTCCAAGAGATTGGATTAGATGTACCTTTTTCGGTAAAAATAGCAGAATTATTAAAAAGAAATGAAATTCACTTGCAAAATATGCATCTTACAATGGAAAGCTTGGTGAACGAACTTTGGAGATTACATTCCAAAAAGTAGAACATCGTTATCAATATAAAACTCCATTTGAAAGACGCGCACTTTATGATGTAGACGTGTCGTTTCCAAGTGGGGGCTATTATGCCATTATCGGTCATACTGGTTCAGGTAAGTCGACGATGATTCAACATTTAAATGGTTTATTGCAGCCGACAAATGGTACGGTTCAAATTGGTGAACATTTAATTTCAGCAGGGAAGAAAGAGAAGAAACTTAAGCCGCTACGAAAAAAAGTAGGGGTTGTCTTTCAGTTTCCAGAACATCAACTATTTGAAGAAACAGTTGAAAAGGACATTTGTTTTGGGCCTACTAATTTTGGTGTATCTGAAGAAGAGGCGAAACAAAAGGCAAAGGATGCAATCCAGCTTGTTGGATTGGACATAGAATTATTAGCACGTTCTCCGTTTGAATTAAGCGGTGGGCAAATGAGGCGTGTTGCAATAGCAGGCGTACTTGCGATGGAACCCGAAGTGCTTGTATTAGATGAACCTACAGCGGGGCTTGATCCGAAAGGACAGCACGAGCTCATGGAGATGTTTTACAATTTGCATAAGGAACAGGGGCTTACAGTCATTCTTGTCACCCATAATATGGAGGATGCCGCTAAGTATGCAGATCAAATAGTGGTCATGCATAAAGGAACGGTCTTTTTGCAAGGAAGAGCAGAGGAAGTATTTTCACATGCTGATGAATTAGAACAAATCGGTGTGGATCTTCCAATGTCTTTAAAGTATAAACGTGCAATTGAAGAGAAGTTTGGTATTTCAATTTCGAAGGCTACCTTATCTTTAGAGGATCTTACTCATGAAGTTGTACAGGTGTTACGAAAAGGTGGTCATGAATCATGCAGCAGTTGATTATTGGGAGATACATTCCAGGTCAGTCACTCATTCATCAACTTGATCCTCGTACGAAGCTGTTGATTGTCTTTTTATATGTATTTGTTGTTTTCTTAGCAAATAATGCGATTTCATATGGATTTTTATTTTTATATGCACTCATTGCTTTATTTTTTGCAAAAGTGCCGATTCGTTATGTACTTTCGGGCTTAAAACCAATTTTATGGATTTTTCTTTTTACATTTTTCCTGCATATTTTTACAAATAAAGAAGGGGAAGTACTATTCCAGCTTGGTTGGTTTTCGATACATGAAAAAGGATTAGAGCAAGGAATCTACATTTCTATACGATTTTTCGTTATTATTTTAATGACGACATTATTAACGTTAACAACGACACCAATTGAGATTACAGATGGTTTAGAGACTTTATTAAAGCCGTTGAAGCGTATGAAAGTTCCTGTTCATGAAATCGCATTAATGATGTCAATTTCTCTTCGATTTATCCCCACATTAATGGATGAAACGAGTAAAATTATGAAAGCGCAGGCGTCACGTGGTATTGATTTTGCTGGGGGACCGATAAAAGATAGGATGAAAGCTATTATCTCACTACTCGTTCCACTATTTATCAGTGCTTTTAAGCGTGCAGAGGACTTAGCGATTGCGATGGAAGCTCGTGGATATCGAAGTGGCGAAGGACGTACTAAATTTAGGCAACTACGCTGGAAAATAAGTGATACAGTAACAATTGTAAGCTTACTTTGTTTAGCTTGTATTTTGGCATGGGTGCGGTCGTAATGGAGAATAGAGAAATGGATAGAATAAAATGTACAGTTGCATATGATGGCATTCATTTTTGTGGTTACCAAATTCAACCACAGCATCGTACTGTTCAACAAGAAATAGAGAAAGCATTGCAGAAGTTGCATAAAGGAGAACTTGTTCGTGTGCAGGCATCAGGCAGAACGGATTCTACCGTTCACGCCAAAGGACAAGTGATACACTTTGATACGCCTTTGTCTCTTGAAGAGTGGCAATGGAGTAATGCTTTAAATACAATGTTGCCGGATGATATTGTTATTGGGCAGGTAGAGAAAAAAACAGAAGAATTTCATGCACGTTACGGTGTCGAGAAAAAAGAATATCGCTATCGTGTATTATTATCAAAGACTGCGGATGTATTCCGTAGAAATTACGTATATCAATATCCATATCCGCTCGAAATAAATTCTATAAGAAAAGCGATTCCTTATTTTATTGGAACGCATGATTTCACTTCTTTTTGTTCGGCAAAAACTGACAAAAAAGATAAAGTGCGAACAATTTATGAAATCGAATTAATTGAGCAAGACGATGAATTAATTTTTCGTTTTGTAGGTAATGGATTTTTATATAATATGGTCAGAATTATTGTTGGTACGTTACTTAGCATAGGACAAGGAAAGCTTGATCCTGATAGCATTCCAGAGATTTTAGCGAAACAAAATCGCCAGTTTGCTGGAAAGATGGCTCCAGGTCACGGGCTTTACTTATGGCAGGTAAACTATAACAACTAATCCTGGTGTAACATTTGCTTGACATTAGAAACTCAAAAGTATATCATAACATATGGTATTGTTTCTAAAACCACGATTAGCCCCGGAAGGAAATCGTGTTTAAGATAAACAATAGATTTTTTCTATGGAAAAGATAACGAGGAGGGAAACACATGCGTACGACTTTTATGGCAAAAGCTAACGAAGTTGAGCGTAAATGGTATGTGGTTGATGCTGAAGGTCAAACTTTAGGTCGCCTATCTACTGAAGTAGCATCCATTTTACGTGGTAAAAACAAACCTACATTTACACCACACGTTGACACGGGTGATCATGTAATTATTATTAACGCTGAGAAAATTCATTTAACAGGTAATAAATTAAACGATAAAATTTACTACCGTCACACTAACCACCCAGGTGGACTTAAGCAAAGAACAGCTCTAGAAATGCGTACAAACTACCCTGTACAAATGTTAGAGCTTGCAATTAAAGGGATGCTTCCAAAAGGACGTTTAGGACGTCAAGTATCTAAGAAATTAAACGTGTATGCTGGAGCAGAGCATCCACACCAAGCACAAAAACCAGAAGTTTACGAACTTCGCGGATAATCAATTAAAGGAGGGCTTACTTTGGCACAGGTTCAATACTATGGCACTGGACGTCGTAAGAGTTCAGTAGCGCGCGTACGCCTAGTTCCAGGCGAAGGACGCGTTATCATTAACGGTCGTGATTTTGAAAACTATATCCCATTTGCTGCATTACGTGAAGTAGTGAAACAACCTCTAGTTGCAACAGAAACTTTAGGTAACTACGATGTACTTGTAAACGTAAATGGTGGTGGATACACTGGTCAAGCTGGTGCTATTCGTCACGGTATTTCTCGCGCTTTATTAAAAGCTGATCCAGAATACCGTCTAACATTAAAACGTGCAGGTCTATTAACTCGTGACGCACGTATGAAAGAGCGTAAAAAATACGGTCTTAAAGGCGCACGTCGTGCACCTCAGTTCTCAAAACGTTAATTTTTGCGAACTACAAACCCCAACCATTTTGGTTGGGGTTTTTTTATGTTTAATTCTTCTTTTGTAATTTTTGTAGCTTGGAATATTTTAGTGCTACTGCCGCGCGTATGCTTCTTCTTTAGAAGTTTAGACTAATACGTATTAGGGAGGTTTATAAGTACTATGAATGTCATTGTCAACTTACAAGAAAAACAAAAAGAAAAGCAGTTAAAATACGAGCGAAAGATGCTGCGAGAATTATCATTAAAAACATTGCGTTCAAATATTCGTGATGCCTTTCAGATGCAAGAACTCCATCGTCAGTATGAAGATTATTGTATTGAACTAGGGATAGAATCTTATTTATTAGGAGCGAGATACAGTAAATTTGGTTATCATGGTGAATCATTCTTTGATGTGAAATATAGGGCTTTAGAAGAAGAGCAACAATTAACTGAAACGTTATTTCAATTTTTAACGAGTATGACTATACGTGAAATTAAGTTGCAAGACGAGGAATTGCTTTTGGAATCGTGCCAGCAGTTTATCGGCTTGTGGTGGCAAGAAGGGTATGAAAAAGGCGAAAGAAGATATCGATTAAAGCTACACTAAGACAAGCATAAACTTTCCTCTTGTCCCATATAAGTAATTAGAGGGACTAGCTGGAGGAGGAAAGGTATGAAGAGAATTCGAATTATCTCTTTTGCGCTCGCTGCGGTTGTTTTGTTTTTTTTAGTTAAACAAGAATTTCAAATTACAAAATCGTGGCGAGCTTGGAATTTACCCTTATCAGGGAAAGTGATTGTACTCGATGCTGGGCATGGGGGACCAGACGGAGGGGCTGTTGGTGGAAAGGATATTGTAGAAAAAGATATTACGCTTGAGATTACAAAAAAGGTACAAGATTATTTACAAGAACAAGGTGCTTTAGTTATTTTAACGCGTGAAGGAGATTATGATTTAGCTAATAAAGATACAAAGTCATATAGTAGACGTAAAGCAGAGGATTTAAAAAAGCGTGTTGAAATCATTAATAAGCCTGATGTAGACTTTTTTGCGAGTATTCATTTAAATGCCCTAACTAGTAGTGGATCTAAGGGCGCACAAACGTTCTACTACCGTTCTTCGATTGAAAATGAACGGGCTGCAAAATTTATACAAGCTGAATTGAGAACAAGCTTAGAAAATACGAATCGTTCTGCTAAAACAATTCCTCACGTGTATTTATTGAAGTATGCCAAAAAACCAGGTGCTTTAATTGAAGCTGGCTTTTTATCGAATGTGAATGAAAGATATATGTTAAATTCGGAGAAATACCAGCAAAAAGTAGCGGCTGCAATATATCGTGGTATATTACGTTATTTTACGGAAAAAGGAAATCCTCCAGAATAAGGAGGATTTTTTGAGTTTCTCTCGTTAACGAAGTTTTCCGAAAATATGTTATACTGGAAATGTAAACGCATTTATTTCAGGGATAAAGAAAGATAAATTCAATTAACATTACGTTATTTTTCATACAGGGGGCTGGACTAATTATGGTAACAAAAGAACAAGTAGTGGAAGCGTTAGAAGGGATTGTAGATCCGTTTTTACATAAAACGTTAAAAGAAACAAATGCAATTAAAGAAGTAACAGTCAAGCCAGAGAAGGAACATGTGAGTGTTAAAATTGCAATTGTAAAAATGGGTACGGCGGAACAAATGCAATTGCAGTCTGGAATTGTAAAGTTAGTAAAAGAACTTGGAGCAGCAACAGTTGGACTTCGTTTTGCAGAGTTTACGGAAGAGGAATTAGCTCAGTTTGCACCACCACAAGAAGAGAAGAGTGAATCTTTATTATCACCAAACTCAAAAACAACATTTTTAGCAGTGGCGAGTGGAAAAGGTGGAGTGGGAAAATCAACAGTTTCCGTTAACCTTGCGATTGCTTTAGCTCGTCTAGGGAAAAAGGTTGGTATCATTGATGCGGATATTTACGGTTTTAGTGTACCGGACATGATGGGAATAGAAAAACGTCCTATCGTAAGAGGTGATAAGATAATACCAGTGGAGCGTCTAGGCGTGAAAGTAATCTCAATGGGATTCTTTGTAGAAGATAATGCTCCAGTTATTTGGAGAGGACCTATGCTCGGGAAAATGTTAAATCACTTCTTCACAGAAGTAGAGTGGGGCGATTTAGACTATTTAGTATTAGACTTGCCACCAGGTACTGGTGATGTTGCGTTAGACTTGCATTCGATGTTGCCGGCTTGTAAAGAGATTATTGTAACAACGCCGCATCCAACAGCAGCATTTGTAGCAGCGCGCGCTGGAGCCATGGCTTTACGTACAGAACATAGTATTCTTGGTGTTGTTGAAAATATGGCGTATTTTGAAAGTAAAGCAACTGGTGAAAAAGAGTATGTGTTTGGAAGAGGTGGAGGAGATAAATTAGCTACGGAACTTCAAACGGACGTACTTGGCCGAATTCCACTTCAACAACCTGATTGGAATAAAGAGGACTTTGCGCCGTCAGTATATGAAGATACACATACAACGGGTCTTATTTATCGTACGATAGCTGAGACGGTTATTGATAAAACAGCTGTTACACAAAAATAAAGTAGTAATGAGTGGATAATATATACATTGTCCACTCATTACTATAATCTTTATTGTTGTTCTTTGTTCCCATCTTGAGAACCACCTTCACCGCCTGCACCTTTCTTATCAGACCCACCTTTTTCGGCTTTTTGTACACCTTTACTAATGATGTCGATCATCTTAGCTTGGAAGAGTGGACTTTCGGCAGTTTCGGTTAGTACTTGCTGTAAATATTGGCGATATTCTTTGCTCTTCATTGTTTGTAACATAATTTTCTCTACTTCAGGATTTTTCATAATCTCTATAACACCTGATTGGTATTCAGGATCTTTTAGTAAAGTTTTCATTAAGTTTGTTTGTTCTTTTCCCATACTTTTAGCAAATTTTGATGAGAACTCAGGGTCTTTAAAGAGCTTTTCCCAGAATTGTTGCCCTTTTTCAGATACCATCGCATCTTCAATCGTTTTCTTTACTACTGTTTCATCTAGTATGAGGGCTTGTTTCATTTTTTCATCAGTTAATACATCTTTGATTGCCTTTTTTCCTTGGTCGGTTTTTAAAATATCAACAATCATTTTTTTTGTTTGATCATAATCAAGTTCGGATTTTGCTTCTTTTTCTTGTGCACATGCCACTAGTGCCATAAATAGAAAAGAAGAAATCAAAACGAGCAGCATCCGTTTCATAAGTTGGAGCTCCTTTCAGCACAGTTCTCTTTTTTTAATATAAATCTCTTTAAGGAATTTATACATTAACATGGCTAGCTTTTTGAAATTGTCATTGATACAATTTAATTAGAAATATAAGAATAATGGGGGATGTGTTGTGAATAGCCGCAAGTGGGTACGACTATTTTTTACGACGTTGTTTCTTGGTGGGATTAGCACGGTCTTTATTGGTTTTGTTTTAGAGTGGGACAAGTACGCTAAATTTTTTCAAAATTTCGACGGAAAGGAAATTCTAGCAGTTTCTTTCTGGTTGATGGGCGTAGGATTTATTTTTAGTGTTATAAGTCAAATGGGGTTCTTTGCGTATTTAACGATCCATCGTTTTGGATTAGGGATGTTCCGGTCATCTTCTTTATGGAATGCAGTGCAACTGTTCTTTATTGCGTTCGTATTATTTGATTTCGTTTATTTAAGGTCAGTACTTATTGCAAATGGAGAAGTTTCATTAGGGAATAACATACTTGTTGCTGGGCTGTTATTTGTGTTTGGGGCAATTGTCGCTTACATAAAGAGTAAAGAAACAAATAAAAAAGCATTTGTTCCCGCTCTGTTCTTTATGGTTGTTGTAACAATTCTTGAATGGGTACCAGCGCTCCGGATTAATGATACAGATTGGTTGTATTTAATGGTGATACCACTTCTATTGTGTAATACATATCAGTTACTTGTATTGCATCGTTTAATTGGACAAAAGAGTGAGTCAGCTTAATGAGGAGAGATTGGGTTTTTAATTAGCCAGATTCTTATCGTTTGTAAATACTAGGATAAAAAAAGCTCTGCTATCTTAACGAAAGATAGCAGAGCTTTTTATGTGTGAAGAACCGTGTGGAAAAGAACTACTTAATATCTTCACTTTTTGTACTTGTGTTGGAAATAAGTTGTGATACAGATGTTTGTTCATATCCGTCGCTCTTTAATTTTTGTAAGAGTAATGGTAAAGCCTTATTTGTTTGAAGAGCAGAATCAGAAGCATGCAATAAGACAATATCTCCACCCTTTAAATTGTTAGAGACTGTGGAAACGATTTTATTTACGCCGGGATTTTTCCAGTCATTTGAATTGTTACTCCAATGAACGAGGGTGTATCCGAGTGATTCCGCTATTTTAAGAGTTATTTTGTTAAAATCGCCACTAGGTGGACGTAATAGCTTGACTTGTTTTACGCCAAGTTTTGTAAAAACATCCTGTGCCCGCAAAAGATCTCTTCGTATTTCATTTGCTTCTAGTGAAGTGTAGGACGTGTAATTATAGCCCATACTACCAATCTCATGTCCATCTTTCATGATGCGTTCGACAATATCAGGGTGTCTTTCAGCCCATGCAGCAGAGAGAAAGAAGGTTGCGTTCTTAATTTCTCTTTCTTTGAGTGTGTTAAGGATTGGAATAGCTTTTTGGTCTCCCCAACTAATGTCAAACGTGAATGCAACTTGTTTTTTTGCAGTGTCCCCTTTGTAAATCACCTTAGGGCCAGTAGCAGTTGAAAAAGCAGATTCATGTGAATATGTTTTTAAAAAGAGTAGCCATGCTGTAAATAAGGAAAGTACGACTATTAAGCTAATGTGTTTAAATGTTCTTTTACTCGTAATAAAAAAGAAAAACATAATATTACGCCCCTTTGTCCAATCCTTTTCAGTTACATATATGCTTTAAATTAAAAAAAGAGAACAAGGGATTAATATCGTAAGTGGTGGATATAATGAGTGATAGAATTTTGTTTTTTGATAATACATTATTGATAATTGAAAATGAGTGGGGCGTTTATCGGTACATGTAAGGAGTTATTGGGGTGATAATTTGCTTGGGATTATGTTGACGAAGGAAGAGAAAAAAGAAATGGAATACATACTGAAGAGAGAGTTAGAGGAACTTTTATTTGATTTTGAAGATGAGCGTATACATAGCGTTGTGAAAAAGGCGATGGAAGAAAGGTATAAAATCATTTTTTGTTTATTTCGGAGAGTTGCTAATAGAGAAGAATGTATTCGTTATATAAGAAAAAGAATTTTTTATTAAAAAGTGTTGACGTTAAGAGTAAGTATATGATAAATTAATAACCGTCGCTGATGCAGAAACGCAGAAAACGACAAAAAAGAAATTGAAAAACTTAGTTGACATCTAAAAATGAAGATGTTAACATAAGGAAGTCGCAAATGAGCGACCAAGTAGTTCTTTGAAAACTGAACGAAACAAACAACGTGAACGTCAATTTTTATTTTTAGATGCTAGACAAACTAACTTTATTGGAGAGTTTGATCCTGGCTCAGGATGAACGCTGGCGGCGTGCCTAATACATGCAAGTCGAGCGAATGGATTAAGAGCTTGCTCTTATGAAGTTAGCGGCGGACGGGTGAGTAACACGTGGGTAACCTGCCCATAAGACTGGGATAACTCCGGGAAACCGGGGCTAATACCGGATAATATTTTGAACTGCATGGTTCGAAATTGAAAGGCGGCTTCGGCTGTCACTTATGGATGGACCCGCGTCGCATTAGCTAGTTGGTGAGGTAACGGCTCACCAAGGCAACGATGCGTAGCCGACCTGAGAGGGTGATCGGCCACACTGGGACTGAGACACGGCCCAGACTCCTACGGGAGGCAGCAGTAGGGAATCTTCCGCAATGGACGAAAGTCTGACGGAGCAACGCCGCGTGAGTGATGAAGGCTTTCGGGTCGTAAAACTCTGTTGTTAGGGAAGAACAAGTGCTAGTTGAATAAGCTGGCACCTTGACGGTACCTAACCAGAAAGCCACGGCTAACTACGTGCCAGCAGCCGCGGTAATACGTAGGTGGCAAGCGTTATCCGGAATTATTGGGCGTAAAGCGCGCGCAGGTGGTTTCTTAAGTCTGATGTGAAAGCCCACGGCTCAACCGTGGAGGGTCATTGGAAACTGGGAGACTTGAGTGCAGAAGAGGAAAGTGGAATTCCATGTGTAGCGGTGAAATGCGTAGAGATATGGAGGAACACCAGTGGCGAAGGCGACTTTCTGGTCTGTAACTGACACTGAGGCGCGAAAGCGTGGGGAGCAAACAGGATTAGATACCCTGGTAGTCCACGCCGTAAACGATGAGTGCTAAGTGTTAGAGGGTTTCCGCCCTTTAGTGCTGAAGTTAACGCATTAAGCACTCCGCCTGGGGAGTACGGCCGCAAGGCTGAAACTCAAAGGAATTGACGGGGGCCCGCACAAGCGGTGGAGCATGTGGTTTAATTCGAAGCAACGCGAAGAACCTTACCAGGTCTTGACATCCTCTGAAAATCCTAGAGATAGGACTTCTCCTTCGGGAGCAGAGTGACAGGTGGTGCATGGTTGTCGTCAGCTCGTGTCGTGAGATGTTGGGTTAAGTCCCGCAACGAGCGCAACCCTTGATCTTAGTTGCCATCATTAAGTTGGGCACTCTAAGGTGACTGCCGGTGACAAACCGGAGGAAGGTGGGGATGACGTCAAATCATCATGCCCCTTATGACCTGGGCTACACACGTGCTACAATGGACGGTACAAAGAGCTGCAAGACCGCGAGGTGGAGCTAATCTCATAAAACCGTTCTCAGTTCGGATTGTAGGCTGCAACTCGCCTACATGAAGCTGGAATCGCTAGTAATCGCGGATCAGCATGCCGCGGTGAATACGTTCCCGGGCCTTGTACACACCGCCCGTCACACCACGAGAGTTTGTAACACCCGAAGTCGGTGGGGTAACCTTTATGGAGCCAGCCGCCTAAGGTGGGACAGATGATTGGGGTGAAGTCGTAACAAGGTAGCCGTATCGGAAGGTGCGGCTGGATCACCTCCTTTCTATGGAGAATTGATGAACGCAGTTCATCAATAAACGTTGACTTGTTTCGTTTCGTTCAGTTTTGAGAGAACTATCTCTCAAGTTTAAATGTATGTTCTTTGAAAACTAGATAACAGTGTAGCTCATATTTTTTTAATTTTAGTTTGGTTAAGTTAGAAAGGGCGCACGGTGGATGCCTTGACACTAGGAGTCGATGAAGGACGGGACTAACGCCGATATGCTTCGGGGAGCTGTAAGTAAGCTTTGATCCGAAGATTTCCGAATGGGGAAACCCACTATACGTAATGGTATGGTATCCTTACCTGAATACATAGGGTATGGAAGACAGACCCAGGGAACTGAAACATCTAAGTACCTGGAGGAAGAGAAAGCAAATGCGATTTCCTGAGTAGCGGCGAGCGAAACGGAATCTAGCCCAAACCAAGAGGCTTGCCTCTTGGGGTTGTAGGACATTCTATACGGAGTTACAAAGGAACGAGGTAGACGAAGCGACCTGGAAAGGTCCGTCACAGAGGGTAACAACCCCGTAGTCGAAACTTCGTTCTCTCTTGAATGTATCCTGAGTACGGCGGAACACGTGAAATTCCGTCGGAATCTGGGAGGACCATCTCCCAAGGCTAAATACTCCCTAGTGATCGATAGTGAACCAGTACCGTGAGGGAAAGGTGAAAAGCACCCCGGAAGGGGAGTGAAAGAGATCCTGAAACCGTGTGCCTACAAATAGTCAGAGCCCGTTAATGGGTGATGGCGTGCCTTTTGTAGAATGAACCGGCGAGTTACGATCCCGTGCGAGGTTAAGCTGAAGAGGCGGAGCCGCAGCGAAAGCGAGTCTGAATAGGGCGTTTAGTACGTGGTCGTAGACCCGAAACCAGGTGATCTACCCATGTCCAGGGTGAAGTTCAGGTAACACTGAATGGAGGCCCGAACCCACGCACGTTGAAAAGTGCGGGGATGAGGTGTGGGTAGCGGAGAAATTCCAATCGAACCTGGAGATAGCTGGTTCTCCCCGAAATAGCTTTAGGGCTAGCCTTAAGTGTAAGAGTCTTGGAGGTAGAGCACTGATTGAACTAGGGGTCCTCATCGGATTACCGAATTCAGTCAAACTCCGAATGCCAATGACTTATCCTTAGGAGTCAGACTGCGAGTGATAAGATCCGTAGTCAAGAGGGAAACAGCCCAGATCGCCAGCTAAGGTCCCAAAGTGTGTATTAAGTGGAAAAGGATGTGGAGTTGCTTAGACAACTAGGATGTTGGCTCAGAAGCAGCCACCATTTAAAGAGTGCGTAATAGCTCACTAGTCGAGTGACTCTGCGCCGAAAATGTACCGGGGCTAAATACACCACCGAAGCTGCGAATTGATACCAATGGTATCAGTGGTAGGGGAGCGTTCTAAGTGCAGTGAAGTCAGACCGGAAGGACTGGTGGAGCGCTTAGAAGTGAGAATGCCGGTATGAGTAGCGAAAGACGGGTGAGAATCCCGTCCACCGAATGCCTAAGGTTTCCTGAGGAAGGCTCGTCCGCTCAGGGTTAGTCAGGACCTAAGCCGAGGCCGACAGGCGTAGGCGATGGACAACAGGTTGATATTCCTGTACCACCTCTTTATCGTTTGAGCAATGGAGGGACGCAGAAGGATAGAAGAAGCGTGCGATTGGTTGTGCACGTCCAAGCAGTTAGGCTGATAAGTAGGCAAATCCGCTTATCGTGAAGGCTGAGCTGTGATGGGGAAGCTCCTTATGGAGCGAAGTCTTTGATTCCCCGCTGCCAAGAAAAGCTTCTAGCGAGATAAAAGGTGCCTGTACCGCAAACCGACACAGGTAGGCGAGGAGAGAATCCTAAGGTGTGCGAGAGAACTCTGGTTAAGGAACTCGGCAAAATGACCCCGTAACTTCGGGAGAAGGGGTGCTTTCTTAACGGAAAGCCGCAGTGAATAGGCCCAAGCGACTGTTTAGCAAAAACACAGGTCTCTGCGAAGCCGTAAGGCGAAGTATAGGGGCTGACACCTGCCCGGTGCTGGAAGGTTAAGGAGAGGGGTTAGCGTAAGCGAAGCTCTGAACTGAAGCCCCAGTAAACGGCGGCCGTAACTATAACGGTCCTAAGGTAGCGAAATTCCTTGTCGGGTAAGTTCCGACCCGCACGAAAGGTGTAACGATTTGGGCACTGTCTCAACCAGAGACTCGGTGAAATTATAGTACCTGTGAAGATGCAGGTTACCCGCGACAGGACGGAAAGACCCCGTGGAGCTTTACTGTAGCCTGATATTGAATTTTGGTACAGTTTGTACAGGATAGGCGGGAGCCATTGAAACCGGAGCGCTAGCTTCGGTGGAGGCGCTGGTGGGATACCGCCCTGACTGTATTGAAATTCTAACCTACGGGTCTTATCGACCCGGGAGACAGTGTCAGGTGGGCAGTTTGACTGGGGCGGTCGCCTCCTAAAGTGTAACGGAGGCGCCCAAAGGTTCCCTCAGAATGGTTGGAAATCATTCGTAGAGTGCAAAGGCATAAGGGAGCTTGACTGCGAGACCTACAAGTCGAGCAGGGACGAAAGTCGGGCTTAGTGATCCGGTGGTTCCGCATGGAAGGGCCATCGCTCAACGGATAAAAGCTACCCCGGGGATAACAGGCTTATCTCCCCCAAGAGTCCACATCGACGGGGAGGTTTGGCACCTCGATGTCGGCTCATCGCATCCTGGGGCTGTAGTCGGTCCCAAGGGTTGGGCTGTTCGCCCATTAAAGCGGTACGCGAGCTGGGTTCAGAACGTCGTGAGACAGTTCGGTCCCTATCCGTCGTGGGCGTAGGAAATTTGAGAGGAGCTGTCCTTAGTACGAGAGGACCGGGATGGACGCACCGCTGGTGTACCAGTTGTTCTGCCAAGGGCATAGCTGGGTAGCTATGTGCGGAAGGGATAAGTGCTGAAAGCATCTAAGCATGAAGCCCCCCTCAAGATGAGATTTCCCATAGCGTAAGCTAGTAAGATCCCTGAAAGATGATCAGGTTGATAGGTTCGAGGTGGAAGCATGGTGACATGTGGAGCTGACGAATACTAATAGATCGAGGACTTAACCATATAATATGAAGCAATGTTATCTAGTTTTGAAGGAATATATATTAAAAATTCCTTTTGACATTCTGAAAAGAATGTGTATAATGATAAAAGTCTGGTAATGATGGCAGAGAGGTCACACCCGTTCCCATACCGAACACGGAAGTTAAGCTCTCTAGCGCCGATGGTAGTTGGGACCTTGTCCCTGTGAGAGTAGGACGTTGCCAGGCTTATATTATTCCGCAGTAGCTCAGCGGTAGAGCTATCGGCTGTTAACCGATCGGTCGTAGGTTCGATTCCTACCTGCGGAGCCATTATGCTTCCATAGCTCAGCTGGTAGAGTACTTCCATGGTAAGGAAGAGGTCACCGGTTCAAGCCCGGTTGGAAGCTTGGGAAAAGTTTTTATTTTTTTGGCCCGTTGGTCAAGTGGTTAAGACACCGCCCTTTCACGGCGGTAACACGGGTTCGAATCCCGTACGGGTCATCACTTTTGGAGGATTAGCTCAGCTGGGAGAGCACCTGCCTTACAAGCAGGGGGTCGGCGGTTCGATCCCGTCATCCTCCACCATATATTTTTAAATGTCGGAGGGGTAGCGAAGTGGCTAAACGCGGCGGACTGTAAATCCGCTCCTTCGGGTTCGGCAGTTCGAATCTGCCCCCCTCCACCATTTTCTTTAAAATAACCTGAAAGGGTTTATTTTTTTGAAAAGATAACCATACTAGTAAATATTAATGGGCTATAGCCAAGCGGTAAGGCAACGGACTTTGACTCCGTCATGCGCTGGTTCGAATCCAGCTAGCCCAGCCATTTACGAGCCATTAGCTCAGTTGGTAGAGCATCTGACTTTTAATCAGAGGGTCGAAGGTTCGAATCCTTCATGGCTCACCATTTTCGCGGAAGTAGTTCAGTGGTAGAATACAACCTTGCCAAGGTTGGGGTCGCGGGTTCGAATCCCGTCTTCCGCTTAAGTACTAAGGGGCCTTAGCTCAGCTGGGAGAGCGCCTGCCTTGCACGCAGGAGGTCAGCGGTTCGATCCCGCTAGGCTCCATATAAATAGGGAAAGCTTACATCATTTGATGTAAGCTTTTTTTGTGTTTAAATTCCACTCCAAAAGGCAACTTTTCCGTATATCGTTTAAAATAAAAAAAAGGATTGGATAAGGGGGAGGTAATTATGAAAGTTGTCATTGCATCGGATTCATATAAAGAAAGCCTGAAAGCTATAGAGGTATGTGAAGCTATTGAAAGAGGCTTTGCAGCAATTTTTCCTAAAGCAGAGTATGTTAAGGTACCAATTGGAGATGGAGGCGAAGGAACGGTTGAATCTCTTGTTGGTGCTACAATGGGGAAAATTATATCACTTAATGTGACAGGGCCGCTTGGAGAGAGCGTGCAAGCCTTTTATGGTATGTCTAAGGATAAGAAGACAGCATTTATTGAAATGGCAGCAGCATCAGGATTACAACACGTTCCAATTGAAAAGAGAAACCCACTTATTACAACTACAAAAGGGACAGGTGAACTTATATTACATGCATTAGATCAAGGAGCTAAACACATTATTTTAGGGCTTGGAGGAAGTGCTACAAATGATGGTGGGGCTGGTATGCTATCTGCCTTAGGCGCAAGATTTATAAATAGGAAAGGTGGGGTAATAGAACCCTCTGGAGGGACATTGCATTTGATAACCACTGTTGACCTTTCTAGGATTGATTCACGCCTGGAAGATATAAAGTTAGAAGCAGCATGTGATGTAGATAACCCTTTAGTTGGACTGAGCGGGGCATCTTTTGTATTTGCGAGACAAAAAGGTGCGAATGTAGAGATGATGAAAGAGCTAGATGGGAATTTAAAACATTATGCTAATATACTTAAACAACATGTGTCTTTTGATGTATCTGAAATACCAGGTGCGGGGGCAGCTGGAGGAATGGGAGCCGCTGTCGTTGCAGTGCTAAAGGGACAGTTAAGAAAAGGGATTGAAATTGTATTAGATTATACAAATTTTGATAAGTGTATAGAGGGCGCCGATCTGATTGTAACTGGTGAGGGAAGAATAGATGAACAAACAGCGTATGGAAAAGCTCCTGTTGGTGTCGCGAAGCGGGCGAAATGTCGTCATATTCCTGTAATTGCTATTGGTGGATCTGTATCCTCGAATTATACGACTGTTTACGAAAAGGGAATTGATGCAGTGTTTAGTATTACGGCTAGTCCAATGACGTTAGAAGAAGCATATAAAAGGGCAGAAGAGAATATCGAAATGACAGCAAAAAATATTGCAGCAGTATGGAAACTAGCATCAGAAAAACGCTTCTAAATGTAGAAGCGTTTTTTAATCTATTTATTTGAGGATATCTTGTGTAATTCTAGGTAGTAATGGAGAAAAGCACTGATAAAAATATTAGCTGATAGAAAAGTTAGTTGGTTCATCAAGTTAACCTTATACATAGAATAGTTTGAAAATTGGGATTCCAACGTAAATGTAAGTGAATAAAATGTATATCCATGCAGAAAAATGTCGAGTTGAGTCAGACTATATAAAAGATTTAAAATATTTAGGAAGGCATAAAAGGGGGATACTATCTATGAAAAAAGAAATCTCAGTTATTGGAGTTCCAATGGATTTAGGACAGATGCGTCGCGGGGTTGATATGGGACCAAGCGCGATCCGTTATGCAGGGGTAATTGAAAGAATTGAACAAATTGGATATGACGTTAAAGATTTGGGAGATATATGTATTGAGAGAGAAAAAGAAGTAGATGAAAATACAAAATTAAGAAACCTTACACAAGTTGCAACTGTATGTAATGAATTAGCAAGTAAGGTTGATCATATTATAGAAGAAGGTCGTTTTCCACTTGTATTAGGCGGTGACCATAGTATTGCTATCGGTACGCTAGCTGGTGTAGCGAAACATTATAAAAATTTAGGTGTTATTTGGTATGATGCACATGGTGATTTAAATACAGAAGAGACTTCACCATCTGGAAATATTCACGGTATGTCACTTGCTGCAAGTTTAGGATATGGACATTCTTCACTTGTAGACTTATACGGGGCATATCCAAAGGTGAAGAAAGAGAACGTTGTAATTATCGGTGCACGTGCATTAGATGAAGGAGAAAAAGACTTTATTCGTGAAGAAGGCATCAAAGTATTCTCAATGCATGAAATTGATCGTATGGGTATGACGGCTGTTATGGAAGAAACAATTGCGTATTTATCTCATACTGATGGTGTTCATTTATCATTAGATTTAGATGGGCTTGATCCTCATGACGCACCAGGAGTTGGAACACCTGTAATTGGTGGTCTATCTTATCGTGAAAGCCACTTAGCGATGGAGATGTTAGCAGAAGCTGATATTGTTACATCTGCTGAGTTTGTTGAAGTAAATACAATTTTAGATGAGAGAAACAGAACAGCAACAACAGCGGTTGCTTTAATGGGTTCTTTATTCGGTGAAAAACTGAAATAAATGTAAGAAAAGCAACTGTGAAGTTGCTTTTTTTATTGGAAAATAGGCGTATAATAATGACTTATATTATACTGTAGGGTAAGAAAGTTTGACATCTTACCAATTTAAGCTAAAGGGGGCGTTTGTAATTGTCGTTTGTTTCATGTATGGTATAATTAACTAGTTGTTGGAAATACATACAGATAGAGCATAAAACAATATTTCAATATATGGATAGAATTGCTCGTAAGTAGGAGGAAGGGTTAGCATGCCTTTTGAAGATACGACCATTTTGAAATATCTTAGTACGGCATTAGATATTGCTGTTGTATGGTTTATTATATATAAGCTAATTCTTATAATCCGGGGCACGAAGGCTGTTCAACTTTTAAAAGGTATTACAGTTATTATTGTCGTCCGGATGATCAGTATTTTACTTGAATTGCATACGCTATATTGGCTAACGGAACAAGTATTAACGTGGGGATTCTTAGCTGTTATTATTATCTTCCAGCCAGAATTGCGAAGAGCACTTGAGCAGCTAGGACGAGGTAGCCTGTTTTCGCGTGTGGGAACTCACGAGGAAGATGAACCTGAAATTGTTGCAACAGCGATAGCGAAAGCTACGGAATATATGGGAAAACGTAGAATAGGTGCATTAATTACGTTGTCAAAAGAGACTGGGATGGGTGACTATGTGGAAACGGGTATTCCGCTGAACGCAAATGTGTCATCAGAATTACTCATTAATATTTTTATCCCTAATACACCTCTTCATGATGGAGCAGTAATTATGCAGGGAAGTACAATTAAAGCGGCAGCATGTTATCTTCCGCTATCAGAAAGTCCGTTTATTTCTAAGGAGTTAGGAACAAGGCATCGCGCTGCAATGGGAGTTAGTGAAGTTACTGATAGTATTACAGTAGTTGTGTCGGAAGAAACGGGTCAAATTTCTTTAACGAAAAACGGTGAGTTACATCGTGATTTGAAGACAGAGCAGCTGAAGGATATGTTGTTAGCAGAATTTAGTGGGAACGAAAAAACGACTTCTTCGTCTTTATGGAATTGGAGGAGAAAGCGTCATGGATAAGTTAATGGAGAATCATTGGTTTTTAAAAGGAATCTCATTACTATTGGCGTGTATGCTTTTTATGTCAGCAACTTTAACTGAAAAAAATACGACATCGAGTATATTACCTTTCGTAAATGAAACGAAAGAAACATTAACTGATTATCCTATTACCTTTAAGTATGATGAAGAGAAATATATTGTAAGTGGTATTCCATCAGGTGGAGTCAAGGTGAAGTTGGAAGGTCCAAAATCAGCAGTTGCTACAGCAAAAGCAAAAAAACAATTTGATATATCAGTTGATTTGCGAGATAGTCCAAAAGGAACTTATGAAGTTTCTTTAAAAGCGAATGGGCTTCCAGATGATGTGAAAGGAACAGTCCAACCAGCAACAATTAAAGTTACTCTTCATGAAAAAGCGAGAAAATATGTTCATGTAGACTTAAAATTATCAAATGAGGATCAGATGCCAGCGGGTGCTACTCTCGAAAAATCAAACATTAAACCTGATACTGTTGAGGTAGTTGGGACGAAAGAAGAAATCGAAAGTATTTCATCTGCTAAGGCGTATATTGATTTGAAAGGTGTTAATAAAACTGTTACAAAAACACCCGAAGTTACATTATACAATAAAGAAGGAAAACGTTTAAATGTAAGAACAAGTCCATCTAAAATTAGTGTAACGTTGAATGTGGCGACGCAAGCTACAGCAAATAACGTCGAAAAAACAGTTCCTTTAACATATTCGAAAAAAGGGAATTTACCAGAAGGTTTAGCTGTTACAAATATTAGTGTTGAACCAAAAGAAGTAACGATAGCAGGTCCAAAAGACATTTTGGATAATATACAATCTATAGAGGGGGTCGAGGTAGATCTTAGTCAATTGACGGATTCTACAACATTCGATGCCTCTGTTTTATTGCCAAAAGGTGTAACAAGTGCAAAACCAAATCAAGTGAAGGTTTCCGTAGGGGTACAAAAGGTAAAACAAACGAAAAGTAAAACTATTGATGGTATCCCAATTCAAAAAAGTGGAATTCCGAATGATGTTACTGCGCAGCTACTTTCGCCACAAGATGGAAAGATAAGCGTTGATATTTCAGGAGAAGCAAGTATAGTAGATAAAATAACAGCTGCTCAAATAACCGCGGCGATTAATCTGCAAAATGTATCTCCGGGGACGAAAGATGTTTCTATTCAAGTGAGTGGTCCTGGTAATATTTCGATAGAAGCAAAACAAAAAAGTGCTAAAGTCACAATTGTGAAGAAAGAAAAGCCGGATAAAGAAGTACAGGGGAATATTGAACAACCAGATTCAAAAAACAATCAAGAAAATCAAACTGAAAAACCAAAAAATCCTGAACCTGATCCAGAAAAGGACCCAGAAAAGGATCAGGAAAAAGATAAAGATAAAGACAAAGAAAATGGCCAAGAAACGGGCCAAGAACCAACAGTAGATAATCAAAAAGAGCACGAAAAAGGAGCGAATAATAATGGGTAAATATTTTGGTACAGACGGAGTACGCGGGGTTGCAAATAAGGAATTAACACCTGAATTAGCATTCAAAATCGGACGTTTTGGCGGCTATGTATTAACAAAAGATACAGATCGTCCAAAAGTAATTATTGGCCGTGATACACGTGTATCTGGACATATGCTAGAAGGAGCTTTAGTAGCAGGTCTATTATCAACTGGAGCAGAAGTAATGCGTCTTGGTGTTATTTCTACACCAGGTGTGGCTTATTTAACAAAAGCTTTAGATGCACAAGCAGGTGTTATGATTTCTGCATCTCATAATCCAGTACAAGATAATGGAATTAAGTTCTTCGGTTCAGATGGTTTCAAATTAACAGATGAGCAAGAAGCAGAAATTGAAGCATTATTAGACAAAGAAGTTGACGAGTTACCACGTCCAACAGGTACTAACCTTGGACAAGTGAGCGATTACTTTGAAGGTGGACAAAAATATTTACAATACATTAAACAAACTGTAGAGGAAGATTTCTCTGGTTTACATATCGCTTTAGATTGCGCACACGGTGCGACTTCTTCTTTAGCTCCATACTTATTTGCAGACTTAGAAGCTGATATTTCAACGATGGGAACTTCTCCAAACGGTATGAATATTAACGAAGGTGTAGGTTCTACACATCCAGAAGTCTTAGCTGAATTAGTAAAAGAAAAAGGTGCTGATATCGGACTTGCTTTTGATGGTGATGGCGACCGTTTAATCGCTGTGGATGAAAAAGGAAACATCGTTGATGGCGATCAAATTATGTTTATTTGCGCGAAGTATATGAAAGAAACTGGTCAATTAAAACATAATACAGTTGTTTCAACAGTTATGAGTAACTTAGGTTTCTACAAAGCACTTGAAGCAAACAGTATTACAAGTGATAAAACAGCAGTTGGTGACCGCTACGTAATGGAAGAAATGAAACGTGGTGGATATAACCTGGGCGGAGAACAATCAGGTCACATTATCTTACTTGATTACATTACAACTGGTGATGGAATGTTAAGTGCACTTCAACTTGTAAACATCATGAAAATGACGAAAAAACCATTATCTGAGCTTGCAGGTGAGATGACAAAATTCCCACAATTACTAGTAAACGTTCGTGTAACAGATAAAAAACTGGCATTAGAAAACGAAAAAATTAAAGAAATTATTCGTGTTGTAGAGGAAGAAATGAACGGCGACGGTCGTATTCTTGTTCGTCCGTCTGGAACAGAACCGCTTATTCGTGTAATGGCAGAAGCACCAACACAAGAAATTTGTGATGGATATGTACACCGCATTGTAGAAGTTGTTAAAGCTGAAGTTGGCGCTGAATAATTCAATGAATTTATTGAAAAGGAGCACAAGAAGTGCTCCTTTTTCATATGTTTTATAGACGATGAAAAAAATTTCATTGACGGGTTTATCATGTTTGTTATAAGATGGTCTTGTTCTTTTTCTCAAAGTAAATATTGTAAATTATAAAAGCGCCAGAGCTACAAGTAGTGTAGTTGACGAGGTGGAGTTTTATCGAGATTTCGGCGGATGACTCCCGGTTGTTCATCACAACCGCAAACTTTTACTTAAAACATTAAGGTGACTTAGTGGACAAAGGTGAAAGTGTGATGAGAGAAAAGGAACGGATGAATACTAGCTGTATAAGTATATACGGACTTTAACCCAATCGAGAGGAAGGTGAAAGCCGTTACAAGCTTACAGGGCTAGCAATATGTAATCCGTTTTTTTAGTACAAATAAAAATGGTATCGGACTATGTCGTTACATGTTCGCAAAGCAGTGTAAGCATTTGTAACGGCGACTAAACATGTGTGGAATCGTAGGATTTATTGGAGAGCAAGATGCAAAGGAAATTTTATTAAAAGGTTTAGAAAAGCTAGAATATCGTGGATATGATTCAGCAGGTATTGCAGTACAAGCAGAGAACGGTGTTGTTGTATACAAAGAAAAAGGCCGTATTGCAAAACTTCGCGAAGTCGTAGAGGAGAATGTAGCAGCAAGCGTGGGAATCGGTCACACACGCTGGGCTACACATGGTGTTCCAAGTAAACTAAATGCGCATCCGCATCAAAGTACATCAAAACGCTTTACACTAGTTCATAACGGTGTAATTGAAAACTATGAGTTAGTGAAAAAGGAATATTTACAAGATGTAACGTTCGTAAGTGAAACAGATACAGAAATTATCGTGCAACTTATGGAACAACAAGTAAGTACAGGACTAAGTGTAGAAGACGCGTTCCGTCAAACGTTATCTCTTTTACATGGTTCTTACGCAATCGGACTACTTGATGCTGAAAATCCAAACATGATTTATGTTGCTAAAAACAAAAGCCCGCTATTAGTAGGTGTTGGTGACAACTTTAATGTTGTGGCGAGCGACGCTATGGCGATGTTACAAGTTACAGATCAATTTATCGAGTTAATGGATAAAGAAATCGTAATTGTAACAAAAGAAAGCATTACAATTAAAAACTTACAAGGTGAAACGATTGAACGTGCACCGTTTACAGCGGAATTAGACGCAAGTGATATTGAAAAAGGAACATACCCTCATTTCATGCTTAAAGAAATCGATGAGCAACCACTTGTAATCCGTAATATAATTCAAAAGTATCAAGATGAAAATGGCGAGATTGAATTAAATCAAGACATTCGCAATGCGATTTTAGATAGCGATCGTATTTACATCATTGCATGTGGAACGAGTTATCATGCAGGTCTTGTTGGAAAGCAATTCATTGAGAAATTCGCGAAAGTACCAGTTGAAGTACACGTAGCAAGTGAATTCTCTTACAATATGCCATTATTAACAGAAAGACCATTCTTCATTTACATTTCACAAAGTGGTGAAACAGCTGATAGCCGTGCAGTACTTGTGCAAACAAATGAAATGGGTCATAAAGCATTAACGATTACAAATGTACCTGGTTCTACGCTTTCTCGTGAAGCTGATTATACACTTCCGTTATATGCGGGACCAGAAATCGCAGTTGCATCGACGAAAGCATACACAGCACAGCTTGCAGTACTTTCAATCTTAGCGGCTGACATTGCAAAAGCGAAAGGTGAAGTTCTTGATTTCGATTTAACACACGAATTAGGACTTGTAGCAAATGCAATGGTAGTACTTTGTGATCAAAAAGAAGAAATGGACGCATTAGCAAAACAATTTTTAGCAACAACGCGTAACTGCTTCTTCATCGGACGTAGCGTAGACTTCTTCGTAGGTTTAGAAGGTGCGTTAAAACTAAAAGAAATCTCTTACATCCAAGCAGAAGGATTTGCTGGAGGAGAATTAAAACACGGTACAATCGCCTTAATCGAAAACGGTACACCGGTTATCGCACTGGCTACACAAGAGCACGTAAACCTTGGAATTCGTGGTAACGTGAAAGAAGTAGTAGCACGCGGAGCTAACCCATGTATCATCTCAATGAAAGGCTTAGAAATGGAAGGCGACAGCTTCGTATTACCAGCTGTACACGAAGCACTAGCACCGCTAGTAGCAGTTATTCCATTACAACTTATCTCATACTACGCAGCACTTCACCGCGAGTGTGACGTTGATAAGCCACGTAACTTAGCTAAGTCTGTTACGGTTGAGTAGAGGTTGGTAGATTTGAAATAAATTTGTGAAGCTTCACCCCTTTAGATATTTTTATCTAAAGGGGTGTTTTTGTGCCCAAAAGAAAAAGAACATCTAAAATCGATAAGTGGATTAAAGAGGGGCGAGGAACTAGCTGTGGGGATGGACAGAATCCCCACTGATTAAATTTTTACTTTATCGGATTTGGAAAGGAACTACTTTTGTTTATCTGAATTTTCTGTTATCATTTTGGGTATTCGTGAACAATGTCCTTTATTACACAGGAAGAGACGATAGATTAATAGATATTACAAGGGGGTTTATTAATGAAAGTGAAAGAAAAAACATATTTAAGTATAGAAGAGATTATTTCGTTACCAACCTTATCAAGTACAAATATAAGTGATGATGGAAAAAACGTAGCATTTATAAAGAAGACGGCTAATTGGAAAGACAATACATATAGGAATCATGTATGGATATATGAAAAAGATAAGGGACAGAGTTACCCATTAACAAATGGGGATATAGATAGTACATGCCCGTTATGGTCTCCAAATTCTAGGGATATCGCATACCTTAGCCCGGCTGGTGATGGGAAAAATCAAATCTTTGTTAAGTCACTAGATGGTTATGGCGGTGTGCAAATTACTGATGAGAAAGAAGGAGTTAGTAAATTCAAATGGGAGCCTACTGGTAAAGGTTTTTATTATGTTGCACAGTCAAAAGAATCTGAGGTGATAAAGAAACGCAGGGAACTATATGGGGATTTCCATCATATAGGTAAGGAGTACCAGAATAATTGTTTATATTACATTGAAATAGAAAAAGTGATACAAAATGATGAATATGAACATGAAAACAGAGTTGTGTATCAACTAACTGATGGGAAGGATTTTCATATCCATGAATTTGATATTTCAAATGACGGGAAAAAGGTTGTATTCATGGCTACACCAAGCTCAAATATGGAAGATTATATGAATGGAGATCTATACATATTAGATAGTAAAGCTGGAGAGCTACAAAAGCTAAATATAGATAAGTTGTTGGGAGGGAGTGTTTGCTTTTCTCCTGACGGCAGTAAAATATGTTACACAGCAAGCATAAGAGAGAGGGATTACTATAGAAACCATATACAAGAAAGTACATTAGAGATATATGATATGAATATTGGAGAGGTAATTCAGCCTCTAACAAACTTTGATAGTACGGTTATGCCATTACAGTGGACAGCTAAAGGGATTTTAATTAGATGGCAGGATAAAACGAATTATCTTATTGGATTGCTATCTGAGGATGGCACTGTGGAAATGGTAAGCGAAAAAGTAGATGGCTTTATAATGGATGCTTCTATAACAATGGATGGAAATCATATATCCTATAATAAGGCTATTACAAATGAAACCTTTGAAATCTATTTAGACGATAAAAAAATAACGAATGAAAATAGCTTTTTCGAAGGAAAGCTTAAAAGTAATAGAGAAATAATCTCATGGAAAAGTAGTGATGGTCTTGAAATAGAGGGTGTTTTATCAACCCCAGTAGAGTTTGAAGCAAATAAAAAATATCCCTTATTAGTGGTAATCCATGGTGGTCCGGCTTGGGCATCCTTCCCAATATTTTCAGACTGTTTTAATGAAAAATATCCTATTGAGCAGTTTATTGAAAAAGGTTTTATCGTTTTAGAACCAAACTACAGGGGAAGTTCTGGTTATAGTAATGAATTCTTAAAAGCAAACTATAGAAAACAGGGAATTGCTGACTACGATGATGTTATATCCGGAGTGGATAAACTAGTTGAAAAAGGAATTGCAGATAAAGATAGAGTAGGGGTTATGGGATGGAGCAACGGGGGATATATATCAGCTTTTTGTTCTACATTTAGTAATAGATTTAAAGCTATTTCAGTTGGAGGCGGAATTACTAACTGGGGTACCCATTATGTAAATACAGATATCCCTTACTTTATTAGAATGTATTTAGGAAATACTCCATGGAATGATCCAGAGATATATAGGAAAACATCGCCAATGACATATATTAAATCAGCATGTACGCCTACCTTAATTCAACATGGGGAAAAGGATGCGAGAATTCCAATTCTAAATGCATATGAGCTATATGAAGGATTAAGAGATATGGAAGTGGATACAGAATTAATTATATTTAAAGGAATGGCATATAGTTCTGACCAGCCAGGAATTCATGTGGCTATTATGAAGCAGAATTTGATGTGGTTTTCACACTATATTCTTGGAGAAAGTATGAAAGATTTTAGGGTTCTATAATGGCTTGTTTTAGTCTTTAAGCTTTTTAGGTGCTTGAAATAAAGTCGTACACATTTATCCGGTTATATATGATTGAGTTTAACATTTCGGATAAGGCAAACTGTGAAATATTTTGGTGTAAATGAGAAAAGAGCCTGAATGTAGGCTCTTTCCTTATTTATATTTAAAAGATGAACTGTTCTTATGCAGTTTTACTTAATTTATATGCTTCACGGTTATTTTTTTTGAAAATTTTGGGGAAAACATAACCATCTAATCCAATACGTCCAACATTCTGTCCTGCAACTAAAATGAACATAGTTAAAATAAGTAGGTTTGGGTTTACACTAACAGTTCCGCTTAATAAAAATGAAAGGTTCATTATGATGCCGAAAAATGCAGCTGTTTTTGTTAATCCACCTAAAATCAAACCTAGCCCTACTAAAATTTCTCCCCATTGAACTAAAAAGCTAAATAGGTCTGCGTTTGGAAGAACAAAATGTTGAAGAAAATCTGCCCACCAGCCTTGTACTGCAGGGTGGTCACCTGATGCTTGAGCGATAGCTCCTTTTAGAAAACCACTTGCGTCAAAAGATTGTCCAAAAACTTTTCCTATTCCGGCAGCAAGCCATGCATATCCTATGTAAAGTCGTAAAAATAATAATATGAAAGTAGCGCGTTTATCAGTTCTTAAAAAATTGATAACCATTGAAATCCCTCCAATGTATTGTATTTACATGTTTATTATATATCCATTGTGAATAAATTCACAATGGATAAAGTGTGAACAAAAATTATGATTTTTCATTTGTACATAAAGTATTTGGAAATTTATTTTTTGGAGGGTGAACAATAAATGAAGGACGGGAGCTCTCAACTAAAATAGATAGCTCCCATAGTAAACAGATTAATGTACGTTCTTTTAACTATCTACTGTTAGTTTATCTTTTCTTTTCTTTTCCTTATTATTTCTCCGGTTTTATATAAGGAACCACTTGTGCAGTAACCCCTACAGAAGCACCGCGAATAAAGTCTTGGTTTTCTAACGCCTTAAAGTTTTCCGTTCTCCCAGTTAGCATAACACCTAAAATTTTCACTTGATCAAAGGGTTTGTTTTTGTTTGATTTTAAAAACTTCTGAATGTCTTCGTCATGTCCATGGTCATCGTATTGTTTAAGTGAATCAACGAACTCTTTGTACGCTTCTTCAGGGGACTTGTCTGGATTGAATCCGTAAACTGGCATACCAGCAGGCCCCTTACTTTCATCTCCAATTGGTGATATCATATATAGCCATACAACGTTTAAGGTATCTGGAATTTTTTCTTTAATTTCTTGTAATGTATAGGGTTGATTGAATGAGAGAGCAACTTCCGCAACATAGTTATTCATTTGTGAAACCTCACCTAATTCATTTTGGACACCATCATGATATTCTTTAATATCTGGATTATAAAATGTTGCGAATTTATTTTTAGTTTGTTTATCGTACTCATAGAACTCTGTATTGGACCAATAAAAGCCGGGCGTTAATTCATTGGTATCAATGTTGGTACGGAGCCAACCATAGGAACTTGTTAATGTGTTCCATGGGACTACATAACCATTAATATTTTTAGAACGATTTGATATAATATTGCCTCCAAACATAGATGAATTACTCGTTACTTGAGAATCGATTTGCACATTCGGTTCTGCAATTGCGTTATGTAAAAAGAGATGTTCGTGAAGTTTCGTAGAACTTTTCGCTGCGAAGTAATTACCGATCTTATAAATTATAGGAATAAGTATTATTACGACGATAATAGAAGTAATAATGGTTTTGAGTAATTGCTTACGCTTCGCCCTTTTTAACGCATCTTTTAAAGAAGTATCCATTAAGTTTTTCCTCCTACTTTAGAATGAATTGTTTTACGTGCGCGATGTAATTTTTGTTTGACGCTGTTTACTTGAATATCTAGTATTAGAGCGATTTCTTCATATGTAAAATCGTAATAATATTTTAAAAAGAAGGCCTCTTTGTATTCTAGTTTTATATCTTTTAATAAATAGAAAATCTCATCTTTATTTAAAACGACATCCAATTCTCGGTCTGTATATTGTAGTTTTGAATAAATTTCCTCAGTTAAGTAGATGTTTTGCTGTTCTTTTTTTCTTTTTAAGTCAATGTATTCGTTTAGTGCGACTCTGAAAAACCATGGACGTATGTTACTCTCGGTTAGATCATCTAGCAATGTGTATACTTTATAGAAAGTATTTTGGATGATATCTTCTGCATCTTCTTTTATAGCTCCTTTCGCTAGTAATAGCTTGAACACTTCCTCTCCTAAATTGATAAGATAGGAGGTCAATATATTTTCTTTTCCCATCATTTTTCCTCCCTACACTTATACAACGAATAGGTAATGATAAATGTATACACTTAAATTAAAGTTTTGTTCTTTATACAAATAGAAAAGGCATATAACAATCATATGTTATATGCCTTTTCTAATATAGATTTAGTAATTTATTTAGGTAATGTAAATTTAGCCTTTTTACCTTGTGAAATATCTTTAGCTTCTTTATTTCTCATAGGTCCTAACTCAATCTCGAAGCTTTTGTCTTTCCAAATCTTTTCATACTGCTCTTGGTCTAAAATATATACTTGCAGTAACTCTCCAGATGTTCCTGTTTTGACTGAAGCGTTATAGTCGTAATTTAGTAGCATACCTTCGCTAATTGTATATTGTGTACCATCATTAACTCTCAATGTAGAGCTTATAGGAGATAGTGCAACGTCTTGCGTATCTTTGTTATCAAGTTTGAATTTTACTGTTAATAGAACAATACCATTCTTGAAATTTGCAAATCGCGGAGCCTCGACGGAATTTGGTGTGAATTGAGCGAATTGATATCCATCTAATGTAACATTGACAGCACCTAATTCTTGACTGTTATTAATACCGGATTGTTCTTTTAGCATTTTTTTATCGCCCATGTTATTAGCAGTTACTTTATCTTGGTAGAAAGTTTTATCTGCTGCAACCTTTTCAGCGCCTTGTTTGTTTAAACTTAATGAAAAGTTTCCAGGGCTTCCGATTGGGGCATCAAATTTTCCTCTATTAGCTTGTGCAGTTGGGACTGTGACTGAGACTGTTGAGAGACTTAAAATTTTTGCTAGATCATCTTTTCCAAATGGATAAGCGATATAACCAGAAATTGTCTCTCCTGCTTTTACTAAATAATCATTTGTTGGAGCAAGCTTAGTTGGTAGCTGATCTTCTGTTGGAATTAAATCTCTATAGTTACTATATGCTTTCTGAGCACCAGTAAATGACATGTCCAATGTTGGCATATAATAAAGGTCTTTAGCTGAACTATTTTTTACGCTATAGTTCACAAGAATAACTCCGCCCTCTGTTTGACGGTTAAATGGAATGTTAAAGTCCGTATGGAATCCATTTAATTCAACTAATGTATAACTATTCATTGATACTGAAATATCTTCAGCTTTATGGACTTGTGGTTCCTTATTTTCAAAAAGAACTTTTGTTTTACCACCGGTTTCTTTTTCCATATAGGAAATCAGCTTGGAATAATCGCTGGAACTAGTGGCTGTATTTTCGGCCTTTTTATCTTCGGATTTTTTTTCTTCAGGTTTATTTTCTTTCGTTGTATCCGTTTTTTCTGTTTTGTTTTCTTTCGTTACATCTTCTTTTTGTTCTTTATTTGTCGTATCGCTTTGACCACAGCCAGTTATTACAAAAGCTGCTACGATTATTGTAGAAAATAAAGAAAGTAATTTTTTTGACATGTTTCTTCCCCCTATTTGTTTAAAACTAGTTGAGTCTGTATAATCAGACCATTTATAATATCTCTCACATTAGCCCCACGTTTTATTATAAAAAAACAAACCATTATTTACCATCATTTTCTGATTATTTTTGTTATTTTAATATTTTAATGGTTATTTTAAATAGAAACATAGTTAAAGTTTATATGTAGGTAAAATTATCTTTTCTATTTTAAATATTGAATCTTTTTGTTACAGTAAATAATAGAGATATATTGAAAGGGGATAAAGAGTAGATATGTGGATGAACTTTTAATGATTAGAAAGCGGATAGAGGAAATTTTCTCTCATTAATGAGGGTTTATTTAGCTATCTGTAAATCATTCAAGGACTGCATATTTGGTTTGTACATCCCCTTTGTAAGGATAGATGCCTATGTGGGGAAATTTATATCTCTTATATAAAATATGCGTCCTTTAAATTTGGAGGAGTATATGATGAATCAATTAAAATATAAAGTAGCTGTTGTTACAGGTGTTAGTCGTTTAGATGGTATTGGTGCAGCGATTTGTAAAGAATTAGCTGAAGCAGGATACGATATATTTTTTACGTACTGGACGAATTACGATAAAGAGATGCCTTGGGGCGTTGATCCAAACGAACAAATACAATTAAAAGAAGAGCTAATAAAGAACGGTGTTGAAGTATCAAGTATGGAGTTAGATTTAACTCGGAATGATGCGCCGGAACAACTTATAAATAAAGTTACTGAACAAATGGGGTACCCTGATATATTAATTAATAACGCAGCGTACTCTACGAATAATGATTTCTCCAATTTGACTGCTGAAGAGTTAGATAAACATTACATGGTAAATGTTCGCGGCACTACATTATTAAGTAGTAAGTTTGCTCAAGGATTTGATAAAAAATCTGGCGGTAGAATTGTTAATATTACTTCGGGGCAATTTAAAGGGCCTATGGCTGGAGAACTAGCCTATGCAACAACGAAGGGAGCTATTGATGCTCTCACTAGTACGTTATCAGCAGAAGTGGCTCATTTAGGGATAACGGTTAATGCGATTAATCCAGGTCCAACTAATACAGGATGGATGACTGAAGAGATAAAGCGCGGGTTAACACCGATGTTTCCTTTTGGAAGGATTGGTGAACCGAAAGATGCGGCGAGGCTTATTAAGTTTTTAGTGAGCGAAGAAGCCGGATGGATTACAGGGCAAGTTATTCATTCAGAAGGTGGATTTAAAAGATAAAGTGAAACTTTAATCAGTGGGGGTTTTGTTCATCCCCCACTGATTATTAGTTGAACCAATCGGGCTTTTACGGGCAGTTGATCCCCCACCTAACTTTTTTGCTTCCGCTGAATTTTGAGGTGGGGTCTTACTGCCCACAAATAGCGGGATAAAAAGAAGGTATCTCACCCTGGTGAGATACCTTCTTTTTAATCTTTTTTCAATCTTCGTGCTATACCATTCCCTAATGACTGTAATCCTTGAACGAGAATGATTAAAATAAAGACTGTTGCATACATTACTTCAGGTTCGTAGCGTAAATGTCCGAATCGATATGCGAGATCACCAAGGCCTCCAGCACCTACAAGTCCAGCCATTGCTGTTGCACCGATTAAGCCGATCGTTGCGATTGTTAATCCAAGTACGAGAGATGGACGAGCTTCTTTAACCATGACGTGCCAAATGATTTTTAAAGTAGAAATCCCCATTGCTTGATACGCTTCAATAACACCACGGTCCACTTCTAGTAAAGCCGTTTCCATTAAACGAGCAATATAGGGAGCTGTGAATACGACAAGTGGTACGATGACACCTTGCACGCCAATAGATGTCCCCATTAAAAATTTTGTGAAAGGTAAAATAAAGAATAAGAGAATGATAAATGGAAGAGAGCGAATGACATTAATAATTGTATTAAGAATCGGATATACGAGTTTATTCTCTAGTTGGCCACCAGGTCTTGTTAAAACGAGTGTTACACCGAGTGGTAAGGCAATTAGAATAGAGATAAGTAGTGAAATAGATGTCATTTGAAATGTTTGAATTGTTGCTTCCCATATTACGTTACCCCACTCATCCAAAAAGGACTTGTTTCCCATAATCTGTTCTACCTCCTTCTACGATGATCCCTTGTTCTTGTAAAAATGATAAGGCACGGTGTACTTCATTTTTTTCACCTTGCATATGAACGACCAGTTTCCCATATGCCTCATGTTTTAACTGCGTAATATTGCCTGATAAAATATTGGGATATACTTGAAAACGTTTTGTAGCGACAGCTAACGCTGGTTCTCCTGAAGTGGTTCCTATAAATGAAAGTGTTACGATTTCTCCAGTATTTTGTAGCTCTTTCTGTACCTCTTCTGGAATTTTAGCTGCAAATGCGCTATTTACAAATTTCTTCGTTGTTACATGTTGTGGGTTTGTAAAAATATCTTTTACGGTTCCACTTTCGATTACCGCTCCATGTTCCATAACGGCAACTTGGTCACAAATACGCTGGATGACATTCATTTCGTGTGTAATTAGTAAAATCGTAATCCCGATTTCTTCATTAATCTTTAATAATAAATCAAGAATAGAATCGGTCGTTTCCGGATCTAATGCGCTCGTTGCTTCATCGCTTAATAAAACTTCAGGCTCATGAGATAGTGCGCGAGCGATCGCTACACGTTGTTTTTGACCACCAGATAATTCACTTGGATAGGCATCTTTTCTATTAAAAAGATCAACAATGCGTAAATACTTTTCTACCCTTTTTTCAATTTCATTTTTGGGAAGACCAGATAGACGTAAGGGTAGTGCGATGTTTTCATAAACGGTAACGGTTTTAAGTAAATTGAATCCTTGAAAAATCATGCCGATTTTTTGTCTCGCTTTTGCTAGTTCCTTTGTCGATAAGGTTGTTAAATCTTGTTCGTTTATAATGATATTTCCTGTCGTTGGTTTTTCTAATAAATTTACACAACGATTTAATGTACTTTTACCAGCGCCGCTATATCCAATGATTCCGAATACTTCGCCCTTTTTTACTCTAAGGGAAGTTGGTTTAAGGGCCTCAACATTCCCTTTTTTTGTTGAGAATACTTTGGAGACGTTTTTTAATTCAATCATTATAGTCAACTCCTACCAAGACGGTAAAACAGAACCATCGAATTTTTTCTCAATGAAATCTTTTACTTCTTTAGATTGATAAGCTTTCTTCAATTTATTTACAACTGCATCATCTTTATTTTCAGTACGAACAACGACCCAGTTCACATATGGTGAATCTTTTCCTTCGCGGAAAATCGAATCTTTTGCTGGACTTAATTTTGCACCTAATGCAAAGTTTGTATTAATCGCAGCTGCCTTCACTTCACCTAGCTGCGTTGGTAATTGAGATGCCTCTAATTCAACAATCTTTAAATTTTTCGGATTTTCAATTACATCTTTTGCAGTCGCTTTTTCTGTAGCTTTTGGATCCACTTTTAAAACCCCTGCTTTTTCAAATAGCTTTAAAGCACGCAACTCATTTGTTGGATCGTTTGGGACAGCAATTGCGTCGCCCTCTTTTAATTCTTTTACATCTTTTAAGTTTTTAGAGTATATGCCCATAGGGAATGTTACTGTGGAAAATACTTCAGTTAATTTCATATTACGTTCAGCTTTAAATACGTCTAAATAAGATTTAGTTTGATAGCTGTTTACATCGAGGCTTTTTTCATCTAAAGATACGTTTGGCGCTACATAATCATTAAATACTTTTACATCGATTTGGAGACCATCTTTTGCTGCAACTTCTTTCACCTTTTCAAAAATTTGTTCATGCGGTCCGCCTGTTACACCGACAGTAATCTTTTTCTCATCTAATGCTTTTACCTCTTTATCAGAATTAGCACCACATGCACCTAACAATAATACAGCCCCACTTACAATACTTAATAATACCTTTTTCATCTATAATTCCCCCTTAATATACGTTCCAAAATAAAAAGCACCTCTCAAAAATAAGAGAGGTGCCGAATAGACGAAATAGGTTCCTCTCTTATCTTCCAAAACGAAAATCGTTCTGCAGGAATTAGCACCTTAGCTTATACGTTCTAAGCTCGGTTGCCGGGCATCATCGGGCCAGTCCCTCCGCCACTCTTGATAAGAGTATGTGTATGTAGTTTTTAAATATGGTACTAATAGTAAATCTTACAAAAAGAATTGTCAATGTTATTTTCTGAATATATTTTATTTTAAGGTAATAGAAACATTACCTTTTTTATGTCCGGTCTCTACGTACGTATGAGCCTCTGAAATTTCTTCTAACGGATAAGTTTTATCAATAACTGGCTTTAATTTTTCTTCTTCCGTTAGCATTTTTAGTAGAAGCATATCTTCTTTACTCACTTTTGCCATCGTTCCATTGACCGACACGTATTTACCGTTAGCGGTTAATGCTTTCTTGCAATGGGATTTTTTAATTTTTCCAACTGCATCAAATATAATATCGTAGCGTTCAGCCCGCTTTGTAAAATCTTCTTTCGTATAATCAATTACGTGATTAGCTCCTAAAGATTGCACTAGTTCAAAATTTGAATTACTACAAACAGCTGTAATGGTCGCGCCAAAATATTTAGCAAGTTGTACGGCAGCTGTTCCTACTGAACCAGATGCGCCATATATAAGTACTTGTTGCCCTTTTCTTATACGTCCTTTTCTCAGGAAGTGTAATGCTGAAGTTCCACCAAAAGGAATAACGGCAGCTTCTTCATACGTCACATTGGTAGGTTTTAATGATATCAATCCGCTTTCATGTACACATGTATATTCTGCATAACCACCGACATTAAGCTCTGTTAATGCGAAAACTTGGTCTCCTTTTTTAAATTGAGTTACATCTGTTCCTATTTCTTCGATTTCACCAGATAGCTCCACGCCGAGTATAGGCTTTCTTGGTTTTTTAAAACCTAATATAATCCGCATAGGAATCCAAAATAAAAGGGGGCTATTAAAGCCGCGCATTCTACAATCTCCAGTTGTTACACTTGTTGCGTGAATTTTAACTAATACTTCATTTTTTTTTGGAGTAGGTTTCTCTACATCTTGAAGTTTGAGAACATTAGGCGGCCCATACTTTGTGCAAATAATTGCTTTCATAATGACCTCCTGAATTTAGTTGTTTTTATTTACATCATATTTAAGTATTTCTTTAAACATGTTGTTATTCGAGAAATAAAGTTAAATAGAAATATTAAAAAGTATATAGATTTCAAAGGAAAATAGATGATATCCTTTTGAAAAGGAGGAGAAATTATGAAAAAACTTATTTTAACTTCTAGTATGATCCTTGCAGTTATTTTAGGTGCAGGGTGTAGTAATGAGAAAACAACAAAGACTGATGAACCGAAAAAAGAAGCCATGCAGAAAGAAAAAGAGTTAGCAGCGAAGGATGTTTTCAAGAAAACGAATGACGCTTTTAAAAATGAAGAAAATGTAACGATGACATATGATGTAGAGATAAAAGCTGAAGGAACAGAGATGAATATACTAAAGGCTAAAATGCAATTAGAGCCAAAGAAAAAGAATTCTCGTTCTGAAATGAATATTTCTGGTACAGATGTTGTAGTGTATGCTGTGGATGGTAAAGTTGCTGGTCAGGTGAAAAATCCTAATACAGGAGAAGTTATATCTGTACCGGAGGAGCAATTAAATACTGGCGAGATGAAAGCAACTCAAGATATTGTAGATAATTTAGAAGTGCCAGCAGTAGTTTTAGATAAAATGAAGATGGAGAAAAGTGGAGACAAGTATAAACTGAAGTTCATATTAAAAGGGAAAGAAACAGAAAGTATGTTAGCTAGCATGGATGAAACGCAGAAGAAAATGCTACAAGCACAAAACGCAAAGATAGAAGAAGTAGATGCAGAATATATCATTACAAAAGATTTTAAATATGAATCAGCGAAGATAGATATGATTATGAGTAGTAATGGTGAGGATAAGACACACATTATTACGAGTGCAAAATATACATCGTACGAAAAGTTTGAGGCAATACAGCTGCCAGCAGCAAAGTGATAGTCTTGATGAGAGAGGGACCTAAAATAAATGGTCTCTCTTTTTTGTTAATACTTTCTTCTTAGGAAAATAGGTACAATATGAAGAGGAAGAACATTAGAAGAGGAGAGTGCCATTTGAAAAAAAGAAAAATAGCGGTTGTAATTGTAGCGTATACAGTGTTGCTCGCGACATCTATACATACATATAAAGGGCAACTGAATCATCCTATTATGAGCGATGTAGGGAAGTTGCTTCCAACAAAAATTAAGCGTGTTGAAGATGCTGAGGATGAGGGATCATTAAAAAAGCTGGTGCGAGATGCAAATGTTTCTGGAGAGAAGATTTCGATTGCAGGTATACAACATAGCCAAGGCGGACAGACGTATTATCCGAACGGTACGATGCTTGATATGAAAGGATATAACAAAATATTAGAGTTTGATCCGGAGAAGAAGAGGATTAGAGTACAAAGTGGTGTGACATGGAATGACATTCAAAAGAAAATAAACCCATACGACCTTGCAGTTCAGGTGATGCAATCTCAAAATATTTTCACTGTTGGTGGTTCATTAAGTGTAAATGTACATGGGCGTGATATTCGTCATGAGGCATTGATTGATACAGTAGAGTCGTTCAGATTGTTAATGGCAGATGGTACTATGCGTAATGTAAGTAGAGAAGAAAATGCTGACTTGTTTCCGTATGTAATTGGGGGATACGGATTGTTTGGGGTGATTTTAGATGTGACGCTCAAATTAACAAATGATGAATTATATGAAACGCATACGAAGGTAATAGATTATAAGGAGTACTCTTCATATTTTAAGGAGAAGGTGAGAAAGGACGAGAATATACGTATGCATTTAGGACGTATTTCTGTTGCCCCAAATTCATTTTTAAAAGAAATGTATGTGACAGATTATGTACTAGCAGAAGATCAGCAGAAGCTGAGAGAGTACAGCAAATTAAAAGAAGAAAATATTATAGCTGCGCCGAAATTTTTGCTCGGGTTATCACGTTATAGTGACTGGGGAAAGGGTGCATTTTGGGATATACAAAGAAGTTATTTTGAACGTAAAGATGGTAAGTACGAAACTCGAAATAACGTAATGAGATCTGATAGTGCCTTTATGGAATACGATAACCCGAACTTGACCGAAGTTTTACAAGAGTACTTTGTACCAATAGATAGTTTTGCAGAGTATATAGATGATTTACGAAGTGTTTTAAATGAAGAGGAATTAAACCTTCTTAACATTACAATCCGCTATGTAGAAAAGAATGAGAATGCGGTGCTATCTTACGCGAAAGATGATATGTTTGCGCTTGTGCTTCTAATTAATCAAGGGCGTTCTGAGGATGAAATAAAGAAAACAAAAGTGGTCATTCAGAAGATGATAGATGTTACTTTAAAGCATAATGGGAGTTATTATTTACCGTATTATTCTTATCCGGCGAAGGAGCAACTAAAGAAAGCGTATCCTCGCATAGAAGAATTCCTTCAGAAGAAGAAGGAAGTAGATCCAGAGGAAAGATTTGTGAATTTATTTTATAAGGAGTATAGCAAATGACATATAGAAGATTTGTGGCCTCACAAAGCATTATTATGATGGCGGGTAGCATGGTATTTCCTTTTTATATACTATTGCTTCGAAATGTTGGAAATAGTTTCTCGCAATTTGGCTGGGCGTACGGTTTATTTGCCTTAACTTCAGCTCTAGTATATCCGTTAGTTGGAAGAACCTCTGATAGGATAGGTGATAGAAAGTTATTAATTATATACGCATGGTCCATGTCTATATTAATGCTTTGTTTCCCTATTGCAACAGAAGTTTGGCATGTATACATTCTCCAAATTTTAATGGGTATTTTAGGTGCTGTGCAGCGTAATACGGAGAAGACATCGTTAGCACGAAAGGTAGCGCATAAGGAAGCTGGTTACGAAATTGGAAAATACCATGTATGGACATCAATTGGTGGCGGAGTAGCTATAATTGCAACTGGTTACCTAGTGGATTTCTTTACAATAGGGACTATTTTTTACATTGCTTCAGTTTTATATGTAGTGAGTGGAATTGTATTAAGTAGCAAAAAAATATAATCATACCCATTTTTACCTGATTACCCTTTATTTGTTATACTTATGGAGAAGACAAAAGAAAAGGGGACATTGCCTTTGATGAAATTTATAGTTTTAGCTATTCTCACTTTGTTTTTGATTCCATGGACTAGAAGCGGTAATAAAATTCGCGCGGTGGATAAAGGAGGAAATGAGAAAGTTGTAAAGGGTAAGAAATCATCTATTTTAGTTATTCCTGTTTTATTTTGGATAGGTATTGCAATCTATGAATATTTCTGGCTAATTGATGATCGAGCAGATTCTATTCTTACTCATTATTCTGTTGCAGTAGCGATTTTAATTGGGCTTGTTTTATTCTCACAAGAGCAGGTAGGGAAATTAGAAGGTACGTTAAAAGGACTTCTAATGTTTGTTTTACTCGCAAGTTACGGCTATTTTGGTTATTTGCACGATATAGTAATCTCGCAAAAGAAATATGATTCTGTTGTTAAGGTAGAGAAAGATATTTCAGAGCCATTTACTGAAAATGACCAACCGTTTACAGTTCCGCCTAAAACAGCGGAAAATAAAATGAAAAAGGTATTTGGTGATATTCCGAAAGTAGCTTATTTTGAGCTAGGGGAATTAACGCCACAAATGGTAAATGGTGAAGCCTTGTATGTAGCACCGATAGAAGTTTCGGGATTTTTTAAAGCGCGTAAGGCAGGAACAATACCAGGTTACGTAACAATGTCAGGTACAAATCCTGATGCGGAAGCGAAATTACATCTTGGATATAAAATGAAGTATGTACCAAGTATGTTTTTTGGTAATAAATTAGAACGTGCTGTTCGAAAAGCAGAGCCAGATTTAGTTTTTAAAGGGAAACCAAAATTTGAAGTTGATGATAAAGGAAAACCGTATTATACAATGACATACGGTGAGTTTATTTCAGGAAGATCAGGGTTTGAAGTAGAAGGCGTTGTCGTTGTTGATGCACAAACAGGTGATGTGAAGCGATATGATAAAGGGAATGCACCTAAATTCGTTGATGGTGTATTAAATCATGAAACAGCATCTACGTTAAATACGTACTTCGGAAAATATATTCACGGATTTTGGAATACGAAATTCTCACAAACTGACATGAAGATTCCGACTGAGTGGGGGACGAAGGAAGGCGTTACGCCGATCTTTGGAAAAGATGGTAAACTGTATTACTTTACAGACTTTACCTCTCCGAAAGAAGGAGTAGATTCTGCTCTCGGTTACTCATTAGTTGATGCACGTACAGGAAAGTTGTATTACTATAACGGAAAAGAAGTGAAGGGAATTATGGACGGTTCGGCTGCTACAGAAGTAGTGGATAATTCCTTTAAGAGAGAGAAATGGCATGGAACAATGCCGGTTATTTATAACGTATATGGTAAACCTTCTTGGATTGTACCGGTTATTGATGACGGGGGATTAGTACGTGCTCATACTGTCATATATGCTTCTAATGCAAAAGTGTTTGCAACAGGTTCAACGCAAAAAGAAGCACTTGAGAATTATAAAAATGCGCTGAGCGGAAGTGGTGATTCATTTAGACCGACTTCAAATGGGAAAGAAGCGCAAAAAGAAGGTACTGTACAACGTGTGTATAAAGAAAAATCAGGTGAAAATACGATTGTGTACGTACTATTAGAAAACGAGCAAAAAGTATTTATGGTACCGGCGAAGAAATTCCCGTATGCAATGTTTACAGAAGTAGGAGATCCAATTCAAATCACATATTTAGACACAGGAGAAATGATGGCATCTGTATCTAAATTTGTAAATAGTAATTTGAAAAAGTAAAGCGATAGAGATTCTATCGCTTTTTTTTACATTATTAAACAGGAAAATACAGTATACTTGACGTATATTTATGTTGTAACTATAATTGTTACGATTCGATATTTATATGAAAGGGTGAATGAAAAAAGTGAATGGAGTTAATCACGAAGTATATAAACCTGTAAAGGCAAACAGGTTATGGATGATTCTTGTATTAGGGACACTTACGGCAATCGGGCCATTATCTATTGATATGTATTTGCCATCTTTACCGAAGTTAACAGATGATTTACAAACGGGGGCATCTCTTGCGCAGCTTACATTGACAGCTTGTTTACTTGGGCTTTCAGTGGGACAGTTATTTGTTGGTTCAATTAGTGACATTTACGGAAGACGCAAACCTCTTATTATCGCTCTTATTATTTATGTTGCTTCTTCTTTACTTTGTGCTGTTGCACCATCGATTTGGAGTTTAGTGCTTTTACGTTTCTTACAAGGTGCTTCAGGGTCTGCTGGTATCGTTATATCACGTGCAATGGTACGTGATATGTATTCAGGTTCTGAAATGACGAAGTTTTTCTCACTGCTTATGTTAGTAAACGGAGCAGCGCCTATTTTGGCACCGATTATTGGAGGGCAATTATTACAGTTCACATCATGGCGCGGCGTTTTTATCGTTCTTGGAGCAATTAGTGTATTCATGCTAATATCAGCTACTTTCGTATTACGTGAAACATTACCACCTGAAGAAAGAGAGACAGGTGGATTATCAGGAACGCTTGCAACATACGGAAAGCTTCTGAAAGATCGTTTATTTATGGGGTATGCATTGTCGCAAGGATTAGTAACAGCTGCAATGTTTGCTTATATTTCTGGTTCACCGTTTGTGTTGCAAAATATATACGGGGCATCACCACAACAGTTTAGTTTGTTCTTTGCAATTAACGGTATTGGTATTATTATTGCTAGCCAAGTTACTGGCCGCTTAGCGGGGAAAGTTAATGAAAAAACTTTATTTGTTGTTGGTATTATTATTGCGGCTGTTGGCGGTCTATCGTTACTACTTACAATCGTACTTGGAATAGGGCTAATCGGTGTTTTATGCTCGCTATTCCTTGTTGTATCAAGTGTTGGGGTTGTATCAACAACCGGCTTCTCGTTAGCGATGAGAAATCAAAAACAAGCAGCAGGAACAGCGTCAGCTTTACTAGGTTTATTACAGTTCATTTCAGGAGCACTTGTAGCACCGCTAGTAGGTATTGGTGGAAGCAATACAGCACTTCCTATGGGTGTTGTTATAGCTCTTTGTGAAATTGGTGCTGTGTTATGTTATTTATTCATGGCAAAAAGAAGTGAAAAGCAGTTTGAACTGCAACAAAAACAAAATTTAGAGGCTTAACAAAAAAGAGCTGATTCAAACATTTCCCTGAATCAGCTCTTTTTTTCATTTCTTTGAAATAACTCATGCAAAAGTTATTTGCATAAAGTGACGATACTGTGACAAAAATGTTGGTATGTATATTAAGATATCGTCTTAAGTGTAAAAAGTAGGGCGTTCTCGGTATAATAACAAGTGGAGATAAAAGAAACTATAATTAGTAGTAGCTGTAGATAAAAGGAGAATTCGAGATGAAGAAGGTTTTGGGTATTGCTGTAATGGGAAGTATGATCCTTCTAGCAGGATGTAATGGAAATAAAGATACGAAAGAACCGAAAGAAAAGGTAGAGCAATCCACTGAGCAAACAGAAGAAATGAAAGAATACAGCGCAGTACATGAAAAATATGATACGAAAATAAATAAAGAAATTAATAAGGCGTTACAGTTATTTGAAGTGGCAAAAGAAAAGGGCGGTAAGGAAATAACGAATGCTACATATAAAGAAGATGTGCAAAAGGTAACAACGAGCATGTTAGAAGATATTGATAATATGCGTAAAGAAATTCGTGTTCCAAAGTCGAAAGAGCAAGAACATGAGGTATATGTTGGTTTCTTGAATGAATCGGAACAAGCGATGAAAAAATTACAGAAGTTAGCTAAAGAAGAAGATTCATCATTAATTCGTGATATAGAAATTAATTTTGCAACAGCATCGACATACTATAAACGTTTTCAGACAGAGGCCCAAAAATAACCTTGCGCATGCGCAAGGTTATTTTTTCTTCTTACCATCTCCGTCTTCATCCTCGGATACTAATACCTTCTGTTCTTCGTGAAATTCTGAAATTGTTTGTCCAGTAATATTATCGAATGGAGTATAAAAAGAAGTGATACGTTTCTTTTTAATGAAGAGTTTATAGAAGCCGATGATTACGAGTATGACAATTGTTAATGGCAATCCTATGGTGGCTAGGAGTAAGGGATCCATCTTATAACTCCTTTAAAATAATTAATTTTATCCCGCTATTTGCGGGCAGCCCGATTGGTGTGGGCTAATAATCAGTGAAGGATGGACAAAACTCCCGACTGATTAAAGTTTCACTTTATTATAAGTTAAAGTAGTGATTTTAAGAAATAATGCCACTGAAAACTGATTTTTCTAAATATATCCAATTAGATTGACTTTTCATTTTTTCAGAATTATAATTCAAAATATACAATTTGAACCAAATAATAATATAGCAATTTACTTATCCAGAGAGGTAGAGGGACTGGCCCTATGATACCTCAGCAGCGGGTTCTGTAATAGAACACCGTGCTAATTCCAGCAAGCAAGTCTTGAAAGATAAGTGATGGGCATAGTTTTATTAAGCCTTGATCTTATTTTTTAAGATCAAGGCTTTTTGTGTTTTAAGAAGTGGAGAAGGAGTAATGGGAACAAATATGTCAATAAAACAAAGTAAATTCATTTGTTTAGGGGGTTATTGAAGTGTATGTTATTAAAAAACTATCGGTTATGGTATTTACACTATGGGTTATTACGACAGTAACATTTTTAATTATGCATATTATTCCAGGGGATCCGTTTTCGTCAGATGCGAAAATCTTTCCTGAAGAAGTGATACAGAACATGAGAGCGAAGTATCACCTTGATGAACCGTTATGGAATCAGTATGTTGCTTATTTGGATGGGGTAGTTCATTTTGATTTTGGTGAATCTGTTCAATCGACGGGTCAAGGTGTATCGGAAATTATAACAACCGGTTTTGGACCGTCAGCAATTATTGGTCTACAAGCACTTGTTATTTCATTGTTAGTCGGAATTGCCGCAGGTACATTTGCCGCGCTATATCATGGGAAAGTGATTGATTATAGTGTGAGCTTGCTTGCGATTCTCGGTATTTCTATTCCTAGTTTTATTTTAGCTCCACTATTTATACAAGTATTTGCCATTCGATTTGAATTACTACCAGTGGCGTCTTGGGGAACCTTCGAGCATACTGTATTACCTTCCTTCGCATTAGCGCTCGGGCCAATCGCGGTTATCACAAGATTTGTTCGCTCTAATATGATTGAAGTGTTGCAGAGTGATTATATTAAGCTAGCGAGAGCGAAAGGTATACCAATTAAGAAAATCATTATAAGACATGCTCTTCGAAATGCAATTGTTCCGGTACTTACATTTGTTGGCCCATTAATGGCTGGACTTTTAACAGGAACTTTCGTTATTGAAAAAATCTTTTCAATTCCTGGTTTAGGAAAATATTTTGTAGATAGTATTTTTAACCGAGATTATCCGGTAATTATGGGAACAACCATTTTCTATAGTGCGCTATTAATTGTATGTATTTTTATTACAGATATCATTCATCGTATTGTTGATCCGCGCATTCGTTCTATTACGTAAGGAGGGGAATGTTTAAATGGAGGCTTATGAAATTAATGACCAGTTATTAACGAATGAAGAGAAAAAAGAATTAACGATAAATAAAGATCAGCAAACGATTAGCCGAAAGAAGGAAGTGTTTCGCAAGTTTATATCAAACCCTATAGCAGTTTTAGGGGCAGTGACGTTATTACTAATTATTGTTTTCTCGCTTATTGGCGAAAGTTTAACGTCATTTACTGCAAGTGAACAAGTCAAAGAAGCAACTAATTTACCACCTAGTAGTGAGCATTGGTTCGGAACAGACGATTTAGGGAGAGATATTTGGGCGCGTACTTGGGCTGGTGGGAAAATTTCACTAACAGTTGGGTTAGTTGCAGCAGCTCTCGATATAGGGCTCGGTGTACTTATCGGTGGATTTAGTGGATACGTGAGAGGGCGTAATCGTCTTGGAACGTTAATTGATGAGTGGATTATAAGAGGGATTGAAGTGTTATACGGTATCCCATATTTATTAATTGTTATTTTACTATTAATCGTTATGAAGCCAGGACTTTTTACAATTATAATCGCCCTTGCGTTAACGGGATGGATCGGCATGGCACGTCTCATTAGAGCGCAAGTTCTGTCTTTAAAACAAAGAGAATTTGTTATCGCAGCAGAGCGATTAGGTACACCTCATATGAAAATTATATATGGGCATTTAATTCCAAACTTAACGGGGATTATTATCGTAAATTTATCATTTACAATTCCAGCAGCTATTTTCTCAGAATCATTTTTAAGTTTTATCGGACTTGGAGTACAATCACCAGCGGCAAGCTGGGGCACGATGACGAACGATGCACTCGGGACATTACTAAGCGGTGAATGGTGGCAACTTTTCTTCCCAGCAATCATGATTGCACTAATCATGTTCGCATTTAATGCGATTGGTGATGGTTTGCAAGATGCAATTGATCCGAAAATCGTAAAACGTAATCGAAAGGAGAAAAAACATGGCACAAATCTTATCTTTAGAAAACGTAACGTTGGCCGTTGAAAAAGAGAATAGTAAGCAAGCAATTGTGAAGCATGTTTCCTTTTCTATTAACGAAGGTGAAATAGTTGCACTTGTCGGAGAAAGTGGTTCAGGGAAAAGTGTTACAGCACAATCAATTATCGGCTTAAATCAAGAATCGATTCATATTGATGATGGAAATATATCTTTCCAATCAAAGGAATTAACTAATTTACAAGAAGCAGAATGGAATCAAATTCGCGGGAAAGATATTTCCTTTATATTTCAAGACCCGCTTTCATCTTTAAACCCAACGATGAAAGTAGGTAGACAAATTACAGAAGTAATTTTGCAACATGAAAAGAAATCGAAAAAAGAAGCAAAAGAAATTGCGATTAACTTACTAAATGATTTAGGGATACATGAAGCAGAGAAACGCTTTGAACAGTACCCGTATCAGTTGAGCGGAGGTATGAGGCAGCGTATTTGTTTAGCAATTGCATTTGCTTGCCATCCGAAGCTCGTTATTGCAGATGAACCTACAACAGCATTAGATGTAACGATTCAAAAGCAAATTATGGAGTTGTTAAAAGAAAGAAAAGAAAAACAAAATACGAGTATTTTATTAATTACTCATGATTTGGCACTTGTACGTGAAGTAGCTGACCGAGTAGTAGTTATGTACGGGGGACGTGTTGTTGAAAAAGGAACGATACAAGAAGTAATAGGTTCACCTAAGCATCCGTATACGAAAAGTTTATTACAAGCTATTCCGAATATGGATGATTCAGAAAAGGTACTTAGAGCAATTGAGGGAACAACGCCTTCAATTGAAACGTTAAATAGTTTTGGATGCCCGTTTGTGAATCGTTGTCCTGTAGCAATAAAGGAATGCATTCATCGCTTTCCAGAGAGAACAACATATTCTGAGGAGCATAGTTCACATTGCTGGCAGCATGTTCTTGAGCACGATCAAGCGAAATCAAAAGAGAAGGTGAATGCCTCATGACGACAGATTTAATCACTGTAAAGCAAGTAACAAAAACATATGGAAGTAAAAATAAAGAAATTGCGGCGCTAAAAGGTATATCACTTTCCATTCCGAAAGGAACAACTCTTGGCGTTATCGGAGAAAGTGGTTCAGGAAAAACAACACTTGGTAAGCTCATAGCTGGGATTGAAAAACCAACGTCTGGTGAAATTGATTATAACGGTCAAGTTGTTCACACGCTGAAGTCAGCTAATAAGCGAAATTTCTTACAGAAAGTACAGTTTATTTTTCAAGATTCCACAGCTGCATTAAACCCGCGCTGGAAAGTACGCGATATTGTAACGGAAGGCTATATTTCATTCGGTTTAGGCGATAAAGGATTGAAAGATAAAGTCGCAGCTGATGCACTAGAGCGTGTTGGATTAGATAGACGATATATTGATCGCTATCCACACGAATTTAGCGGAGGACAACGTCAACGTATTGCTATTGCAAGAGCGTTATTATGTGAGCCAGAAGTTTTAATCCTTGATGAACCAATTTCAGCATTAGATGTTTCACTGCAAATCCAAATTGTACATCTGCTGCAAAAGATTCAAAAGGAACATGGCTATACATATTTATTTATCGCACATGATTTACCGATGGTTCACTATTTATGTGAAAAAGTGGCTGTCCTATATAAAGGAGAACTTGTTGAATTTGGAAATACGGACGAAGTGTTCCGTAATCCACAACATTCTTATACAAAAACATTATTAGCATCAACACCAAAAATTTCAGATTAAAGGAGAATGTAGGATGAAGAAGTTTTTACTGTTTGTCATTATGACTGTTTTAGCAATTACTTCTGTTGCTTGCGGTAAGAAAGAGACGCAAAAAGCGAGTGCTGGTAAGGGAGAGGGAGATCGATTAGTAACGAATATTAGTAGTGATCCGTATACGCTGGATTCTGCCATTGCGACAGATAGCACGTCAGGTTATATAATTGGGCAGTTGTTTTCAAGTTTATATACGCAAGATAGTGATGGGAAATATCAAAATGAATTAGCAGAGAAAGAAGAAGTAAATGCTGATGGAACTGAATATACAATTCATTTAAAGAAAGATATTAAATGGTCAGATGGTTCTCCTATTACAGCAAATGATTTTGAGTTTGCATGGAAGCGATTATTAAATCCGAAAACGGGTTCTATGAATGCGACAGAAATGTATTTTATTAAAGGAGCAGAGGCATATAATACTGGAAAAGGTGAAGAAGGACAAGTTGGTATTCAAGTCGTTGATTCTCAAACATTAAAGGTAACACTTGAGCACCCAGTTGCTTCTATTAAACAAAAATTAGCAAGTTCATTATTTATTCCATTATCTAAAAAATCAATTGATGATAATAATAAATTAAAAACAGATCCAAAAGAGTTAATTACGAACGGACCATTCACGTTAAAAGAATGGAAGCATAACCAAGCTATTACAGTACAAAAAAATAAAGAATACTATGATAAAAAGGTAACATTAAAAGAAATTGAGTTTCGTATTATTCCAGATTCTAAAACAGCATACCAATTGTACAAGTCAAAAGAATTGGATTTACTAAGTGGTTTACCACAAGAGATGATTGAAAAAGAAAAAGGAAACAAAGAATATAAGCGTGTTGCAGGATTCTCATCTTATATTTATTCGTTTAACGTAGAAAAAGAGCCGTTTACAAATGCGAAAGTACGTAAAGCATTTTCATTAGCGGTTGATCGTAAGTTTATCGTTGAAAAACTGTATAAAAATAATGCACAAGAAGCATATGCATTTGTTCCAGAAGGAGCAAAAACACAAGGTGGTCGTGATTTCCGTAAAGAAAAAGGTGATTACGTAAAATTCGATCCAGCAGAAGCGAAAAAATTATTAGAAGAGGGTATGAAAGAGCAAGGTTGGTCTACATTACCTGAAGTAACATTAAAATTCACTACAGATACACAACATAAAAAAGTAGCAGAAGCAATGCAAGAAATGTTTAAGAAAAATCTTGGAGTAGATATTAAATTAGAAAATAAAGAGTGGAAGAGTTACATCGACACATATAAGCAAAGTGATTTCCAATTAGCTTATATGGGATGGGGCGGCTCTCTATTAGATCCAATTACTAAACTAGATTTATATGCAGGTGATGGTCCAAACAACTATGCAAAATGGCATAATAAAGAATTTGATACTTTAGTAAAAGAAGCAGAAGTTGAACAAAATGAAGATAAACGTTTTGACTTATTGCATAAAGCAGAAGATATTATGTTTGATGATACACCATTAATCCCAATTATTTTCCCAAGCTCTTCGTATTTACAAAAATCATCAGTATCTGGCGTCCAATTCATTATCGGTTCTAGTCCAGAACTAAGATATGTAAAACTTAAAAAATAAAATAAAGAAGTAGGCAACCGCCTACTTCTTTATTTTATTTCTCTTTTATATTCTTTTTTCGTTCCATCAGAGAAGACAACTTCTAAATCAAACTTTTGGTAGTCTTTATCAAGTTTGAATACGTTTACTACTTGATCAATAACTTCTTGATCAGGCGTATTTTTATCAAATTTCAACTCTTGTAGAAGTGGGCTCAATTTTGTAATAGCCTCGTCGCCTGTGAACTTTACATCTGTTTTATGGTCTTCAATTTTTGCTTCCATTTTCTTATCCGCTGCTACATTTTTATAATCAGCTTCGTAGTCTTTCTTCGTATCTTGATAGTCTGCTTTTAAATCAAATTCATTAAAGTTTAGTTTTAAATCTGCAGGGGCCTCATTTTTTGCTTCTTCAGTCGTTTTCTTATTAGAAGTTGTATCTTCTTTTGCAGGAGCTTTACATCCTGTTAATGCAGGTACTAGCATAAGAGCTAATAAAGCTGATAGTAAAATTCTCATTATAAATTCCTCCTTATGTAAATTTGTTCTATACAAGTTTTTCCCAAAATCATGTAATTATGTATGTGTTGAAAATAAATTATTTTCTCGTAGCTTCAAGGGTAAATGCGCAATTTAAATCAAAAATAATTTGTATGTATATGGTAAATTGAAGTTGTGAGGAGGTACTAAAATGCATGAAGAATATAAAGAGATGATAAAAAAGGCGATTGAATATATAGAGAACCACTTACATGAGGAGCTTACGACAGAAAGGGTGGCATTTCATAGCGCAGTATCGATGTACCATTTTCATCGTATTTTTCAAAGTTATATCGGGATGAGTGTAACGGATTATGTTCGTAAGAGAAAATTAACTCATGCTGCACAAGCTTTAGTGTCGACTGAGAGAGCAGTTATTAATATTGCAGTGCAATATGGTTTTTCCTCGCAAGAAGCATTTACTAGAGCTTTTAAAAGAATGTTTCAATTGCCACCAAAGAAATATCGAAAGTACTTCCAGTCATTTTATATAGAAAGAGAGGGTGTTTCAATGCAAAAAGGTATACCGAAAGGATGGATCTTAGGTGGAAGTCATCCTGCTGAATATGAGATGGGTTTAGATTATGAAGTTGTCCATCAAGGAAAAGTATCTGCATACATAAAAGCAAAAGAGAATGTTACACACGGAGGATTTTCAACATTAATGCAAATGTTCCGAGCAGATAAATATGTAGGGAAGAGATTACGTTTTACAGCATTTGTTAAGAGTGAAAACGTAAGAGATTGGGCAGGATTGTGGATGCGAGTAGATGGAAAAGATACAGAACCGCTCGCTATGGATAATATGCAAAATCGCCCAATTAAAAATACGAATAACTGGCAATCGTACTCGGTTGTATTAGATATAAAAGAAGGAGCGCTTGGTATTGCATTTGGTATTTTATTATCAGGAGAAGGTTGTGTATGGCTAGACAGTATTCGATTTGATGAAGTAGATGAAAAAATTCCTTCAACAGATTTGGCAGAGAACTTTTATGAAACACTGTTAGAAGAGCCGGTGAATTTGCAATTTGAAGAGATAGAAAAGTAAAAAGTAAGGAGAAAAGGTATGCTCAAATATGTAAAACTAATAAGTATTAGTTTAGTAGTATCGTCTTGTATTATGGGAATTAACTATTTAATTAGCTATCTTTGGTCAGGGCATATACCTTCTTTGACGTGGAGAACATATTTGATGTTTATGATTATATTTATGATGAGTTTTGGTTCAATACAAAAAGAGAGATATGAAGAGAGTTGATAATCGTCCTTTTAGTCTTCTTAGTATTAATACATATGTATTTATTACTGCATTGGAAAAACAGGTTTGCCGTTCGGGATTATTTCCCGCAACATATGCAGCGAATGGTTATTACAAAATAATATTTGGGGGAGTTAGTTTAGAGAAAAATATTATTTCATTATTAGTCATTATATTAGTTACACAAGTGGTAGCAGTGGTTACTGTATCTATAAAAGGAATAGTAAAGAGAAAAAGTCATGTAGTTAAAGAAGTATAAAATAAAAAAGGTATCCCACGAAGGATACCTTTTTTATTTTATTATTTTGCAACTTCTGTCCACTTGTAGTTAAATTCACCACCGAAGTCAGTTGTTACAAGTCCTTTAATAAATCCGCGTTGTAGGTAAGAACGACCTTGTTGGTATAAAGGAGCGACAGCACCATCTTGTAATAAGATTTTTTCAGCTTGCTTCATTGCTTCAAAGCGTGCTTTTTCATCACCAGCTAAATCAGTTTTTACTTTACGAATAAGCTCGTCGTACTCTTTGTTAGAGTATTTATCGAAGTTATAAGCACTATCTGTTGTGAATAGATCTAAGAATGTAATAGGATCTGCGAAGTCAGGGCCCCAGCCATCGATTCCGATTTCGTAATCACCACTTAATAGTAGTTTTAACTGTTGTTTACGTGGTTGAGGTTTTAAAGTCACTGTTAATCCATCTAGATTCTTTTCTAGTTCACCTTTTAAGTATTCGCCAGTCTTTTTAGCTAAAGCATTATCACTTGTTAATAGTTCAATTGTTACTTTGTCAGTACCAAGTTCTTGTTTCGCTTTCTTCCAGTTTTCTTTTGCTGTTTTCACATCATCTTTGACTAGATTTCCATTCTCTTTACGGAAGTCGTTGCCGTCTGGGCTCTTTGCGAACTTCGCAGGAACCATTCCTTCGGCTGGAATTGCACCGTTATTTAAAATTGTTTCTACGTAAGCTTTCTTATTCATTGCTTCGTTAATAGCAAGACGTGCATGTTGATTTTTTAATACAGCATTTTTTTGATTTAGTCGTAAGAATTGAATACCTACTTCAGCACGTTCTTTGAAGTTTGCATCGTTTTTATATTTATCAACAAATTCCGCAGTTAAAGCAACACGATCAATTTGTCCCGAATCATATAAGTTAACTTCTGTAGACTTATCTTTAACGACATTGAAGTTAATTTCTTCTAATTTTACAGTTTTAGCATCCCAATAGTTAGGGTTCTTTTTCAATTGGAAGCTTTGTTCATGTTTCCAGTTATCTAATGTGAAAGCCCCGTTGTAAATTAAATGATTCGTTTCTAAACCGTATTTATCACCTTGAGATTTTAAATACTCTTCATTAATTGGTAAGAATGTTGAAAATGTTGTTAAGCTTAAGAAGTAGGGAACAGGTCGGTCCAGTTGTACTTCTAAAGTTTTATCATCAAGAGCTTTAACACCTAATTGATCGATTGCTACTTCTTTTTGGTTTATTTGTTTTGCATTTTTTATATCAAAGAATAAGAATGCATATTCAGCAGCTGTTTCAGGGTTAACGGCACGTTGCCAAGCGAAAATAAAATCTTTTGCTGTAACAGGAGTACCGTTTGACCATTTCGAATCACGAAGATGGAATGTATATTTTGTTTTGTCTGGACTAATGTCAACTGACTCAGCGACACCAGGAATTGGTTTATTATCTTCTCCCATTGCATACAAACCTTCAAAAACATTTCTCATTACATTCATGGATTCCCCATCCGTCGCTTTTGCAACATCCATTGTTGGAATTTCTGAAGCAAATGATAAGTTAATTGCTTGTTTATCAGGTGCTTTATCGTTCGCTTTTGCTCCGCCTGCATTATCTTTATTTCCCCCGCAAGCAGTTAGTAGTAGACTTGCCCCTAAAACAGATGCAACAACAGGTACAATTTTTTTCTTCATTGTTCTTTCCTCCCTAAATGTGTTGTTCGTAACGTCATAATGTCCATGTCTTGAAGTGTAGCTATAGAAGAAGAGAAAACCTATTATAAATATGTATATATAGGTAATTGGGTGTTCTATATGTATATACATGTTGAACTATAATCTGTCATTATATGTTTCAACTTAGTAGACATTATATTTTGATGGTAAAATATTTCGTTTCTTTGATTATTTAGAATATTAACACCGGAAAGAACTATATGTCAATAATAAAAAGTGGAGTGTTAATTTCTTGGAATAATATATTAGAAAAGCAGATTTCCTCATATTAGGGAATCTGCTTTTAATATATTTTGCTAAAAAAACAATGGGTGTGGGTGGGAACACAATGATCTAAGTTGCATTTTATCCCGCATTAACGGGCAGTAAGATCCTCACCTCAGAATTCAGTGAAAGCAAAGAAGTTAGGTGGGGGATCAACTGCCCGTAAAAGCCCAATTGGTGAGGGCTGATTAAAATTTCACTTTATTTTTCAATTTGTGCCCACTTGAAGTTTAATTGACCTGCAAAGTCTACTTGCACAATTCCTTTCACATAAGAACGTTCTAAATAAGATTCGCCTTTTTGGTAAAGAGGAGCGATAACAGAGTCTTTAAATAATATTTTCTCGGATGCTAGTAATGCTTCCCAGCGAGCTTTTTCATCACCAGCCAAGGTAGTTTTAACTTTTTCAATTGTGTCATCAAACTCTTTATTAGAGTAATGATCTAAGTTGTAAGGGTTATTCGTTGTAAACAATTCAAGGAATGTAATTGGATCCGCAAAGTCAGGGCTCCAGCCATCAATTCCAATTTCGTAGTCACCTTTTAATAAAAGCGAAACTTGTTGTTTACGTGGTTGCGGTTTTATATTTACTGTTAATCCATCTAAATTCTTTTCTAGTTGTCCTTTTAAGAATTCACCAGTTTTCTTATCAAGGTCAGCATCACTCGTTAATAATTCTAATGTTATCTTTTCAGAACCAAGCTCTTGTTTAGCTTTTTTCCATAACTCTTGTGCAGATTTTGTATCAACTTTTGTTAAATCGCCGTTTGCAGTACGGAAGTCTTTTCCATCAGGTCCTTTTGCAAAGTTTTTTGGAACGAGACCAAATGTTGGTGTAGATCCATCATTTAATAACGTATTTACAAAGGATTTTCTATCAATTGTTTGATCGATTGCTTGGCGCGCAGAAACGTTTTGAAGTATTTTATTTTGTTGATTCATACGTAAAAATTGTACCCCTACGTTCGGACGTTCTTTAAAGTTAGCATCCTTTTTATATTTATCAACGAAGTCAGATGTTAGTTTTATACGGTCTAATTGTTTGGATTCGAATAAATTTACTTCTGTTGATTTCTCTTTCACAACGTTGAAATTGATTTCTTCGAGTTTGACATTATCTTTATCCCAATAGGTAGAGTTTTTCTTAAATTTAAAGCTTTGTTCATGCTTCCAATCGCTTAGTGTAAAAGCTCCGTTGTATAAGATTTTATTATCTTCTAAAGCGTACTTATCACCTTGTGCTTTAAAGAATTCCTCGTTGATTGGTAGAAATGTTGGGAATGCCGTTAAGCTAATAAAATACGGAACAGGGCGCTCTAATTCTACTTCAAACGTATGGTCATCAACTGCTTTTACACCAAGTTGATCGGCTGGAAGCTCTTTACTATTAATTTTTTTAGCGTTTTTAATATCAAAGAATAAAAAAGCATATTCAGAGGCTGTTGCTGGATCAACAGCTCTTTGCCAAGCGAAGACAAAATCTTTCGCTGTAACAGGAGTACCGTTTGACCATTTTGAATCTCGTAAATGGAATGTGTATTTCGTTTTATCGCCACTTACTTCATGAGATTTTGCAACACCTGGGACAGGTTTGTTACCTTCACCAAGATTATACAAACCTTCAAATACGTTTCTCATTACTTGACCAGAATCAGTATCTGTAGCACGAGCCGTATCCATTGTTCGAATCTCAGTAGGTGAAGATAAATTTAAAACTTGCTTACTAGGTGCCTCATCTTTTGCATTTGCTCCGCTAGCTTCGTTTTTATAACTACCGCAACCAGTTAATAAAATACTTACTCCTACAACTGATGCAATACCGGGTACAAACTTCTTTTTCATTTGATTTTCCTCCTAAATAGTTAATAAGATTGGATGATGATGAGGGAAATGAAAAACAAAAAATCCCTCTTTTCATATTGAGAAAGAGGGATTTTTACGTACAAGTTATGCACCCGTATATAAACGAAGTCCCTCATTCTATCTTTCAAGCACAAAGCTTGCAGGAAGTGGCACAGTATTCAAAATGAACCTGCTGCCGAGGTTTCAAAGGGCCAGTCCCTCCACCTCTCTTGATACAATGAGTAAACAAATAAATTTTATTAATTTTTGTGTTTCTTTGATAATTCAAAATCTTACACCTTAGATAATGAAGTGTCAATCAAATGAAATATAGTTTAAATTTTCAGTTTTATTGAAAGCGAAAAAACCACTGCATATGGCAGTGGTTTCCTTACTAGAAGTTAAAGTTATCTGGATCTGGGCCAACGCGATGATTCTCATTTAAAGCTTGAATTGCTTTCATATCATCAGTGCTTAATTCAAAATCAAATATGTTTGCATTTTTAATAATGCGATGTTCTTTAATTGATTTAGGAATCGTTACAACTTCATTTTGTAAATCCCAGCGTAAAATAACTTGTGCAGTTGATTTATTATATTTTGTTGCGATTTCTTGTAATGTTGGATTATCCAGTAGCTGCCCTTGCATTAATGGTGACCAAGCCTCAAGCTGGATGTTATGTTCTTTACAGAAAGTGTGTAATTCTTCTTGTGCTAAACGTGGGTGGTATTCCACTTGGTTAACCATTGGTTTAATTTCTGCAATTTCAAATACGTCTTGCAGGTGGTGAATATGGAAATTACTCACACCAATAGCACGAACACGACCATCTTTATAAAGCTGCTCTAAAGCTTTCCATGATTCAGTGTATTTTCCTTTTACAGGCCAATGTACTAAATATAGATCTAAATATTCTAGACCTAATTTTTCTAATGTAGTTTCAAATGCTTGTAATGTTGACTCGTAGCCTTGATCGCTATTCCACACTTTTGAAGTGATGAATAACTCTTCACGAGGAATAGCAGATTCGCGAATTGCTTGACCAACGCCGTCTTCATTTTTATAGATTGCAGCTGTATCGATGCTACGATATCCATTTTTTATAGCTGCTTTTACAGAATCAATTACTTCTGAACCATCTTCTACTTTAAAAACACCTAAACCGAACCAAGGCATCTTCACGCCGTTATGTAATGTTGTATAGTCTTTTAAACTTGTTAAACTCATATTATTTCCCCCTAGCTTTTTTATTTGTTGCTTCAACTGCTTGTTGAATGACTTCTGAAAAATTATTTTCATATAGAACTTTTAAGCCTTCAGCCGTTGAACCTCCTGGTGTTGTTACTTGTTCGCGGAGCATAGCTGGATCTTGATTTTGCTGGAGCATAGCGGCAGAGCCAGCAATCATTTGAATGACAAGGTGCTTTGCTGTTTCCTCATCAATACCATAGCTTTTCGTTGCTTCAATTAAACCTTCAGCAAAGTGATAGAGAAAAGCAGGTGCACTACCAGTAACTGCGGTAAGTTGGTGAACTTCCTCTTCGGTACAAAACTGTGAGGTACCGATACCTTTTAAAAGAAGTTGTAACGTTTCTTGATGTGTTTCATCTACAGAATGTCCCGTCGTGTATAAGGAGATAGACTTTCCAATTCCAGCAGCTGTATTTGGCATAATCCAAGCAACAGGTGTCCCTTGGGGAAGTCTTTCTTCTAGATAAGATGGTCCGATTCCGGCAGCAACTGTCACGACAAATTGATCAGTTAGAAGAGGGGATAGATCCGCTAATAGCTGTTCATGTGCGACAGGTGGCATTGCTAAAACGATTGTATCTACAGATTTAATATGCTGCTTCCAATCAGTTGTAATCGATAAATCATATTGAGTTTGTAATTGCGTTAGTTTTTCTATGTTGCTTCGGTTGGAAACAATAATTTCTTCGATGTATTCTTTACTTGTTGTAAGTAGTCCAGCAAATATAGCTTCTGCCATACGACCGGCACCAATAAATAAAATTCGATGTTTATTAGGCATATCCTTTATTCCTTTCTGATGAGAATATGTTATAAAAAACGATACCATTTTTAAGAGAATTTTGTAAAAAGAAAAGACTTATCATGAAAAAATGAAGTTGGAGGGAGGAGAAGTGATATAAAAAGGGGCTATAAGATTGTTATATTTGAAAAATAGTTGTTTGCAATTAAAAAATCCCTGAAGCAGAAATGCTTCAGGGATTGATAGATTATAAGATTACGCTTTCGTCATACCAAGCAAGACAGCGCCGCCGATAATTAAAACACTACCTAGTGCAATAAAAATCAATTGGCGTTTTGTTTTCTTTTCACCTAAGAATACAATCGCACCGAATGTTGAGATAACGATTCCAGTTTGAGATAATGGGAAGCTTGTCGCTACTCCGACACGTGGTAATGAAAGAAGTAAGAATAAGTTTCCTGTTCCCCAAAGTAAACCAGATAAAGCATTACGCATTGCATATTTGTTAAATGGTTTATGTTTAGACGTCAGTACAACCGCACCAACGAACATACCAACTGCCTGTGGTAAAATAGCAGACCAACCATCGATGTTATACCAACGAATAATAATTACATATACAAGATAGCCGAAAGTAGAAACAATTAAAGTAAGAAGTCCCTTTTTCAATTGTCCTGGTGGCTGTGCATTTTCTTTATCATCTAATGATGTGAATACTACACCAACTACGATTAATAGGATTGCAATCGTTCCCAGAACAATCGTTGTAGTAGTAGTCCACTCGCGAAAAGCGATAACTCCAAAGATAGAAGTTGCAACAAGTTGCATACCAGTAGAAATAGTTACAGTAGTTGAAACACCTAGTTTTTCAACTGTTTTTAATTGGTTTACTTGCCCTAAAGCCCAGAATAAACCTGAAATAAAGCCAACAATCAAGACTGTCATTGTTAAAGTTGGTTGAGTAAATACATACATAATTGTTGCGAAGAATAGAGCACCGATTGTCATACCTACCGTTTGGCTATATGCACCACCGCCCATTTTTACGCTTACTAATAAGATGTTTCCCCATGCGATTGCAGGAAGAAGCGCTAATAAAATGTCCATTACAAGACTCCCTTCGGTTTTCTATACCAATATAATTACATATCGTTCTAACGATCGGTAATGCCCCACTAATAGAGTAGAAGATTACCGATCGCTAAAACAGGATGAAGAATTTACTATATAAATGCGTTTTCATTTCTTCATTTTTTGAAACACTTTCATATAATAACAGGAAATTACCTATTTTAGAAAGTGAATTCAAATAAAATGTATATTTAAATAAGAGGTAAAATTCAGTTATTGATTAAATCAATTTATTTTTCGGGAAATAATAAAGCAGCTTTTGTTGAAAGCTGCTTTAAGAAGTAGTAATTTTTCTATTAATGAGTTGAATACATAATAAGAATAGAAGGGACATACTGATCGTTATGATTACAAGTGTCCAAGCTAGTTGCATATTACTTGCATCAATAGCCATATAAATCGCCGTCGGAATCGTCTGAGTTTTGCCAGGTATATTTCCTGCAAACATTAAAGTTGCACCAAATTCACCGAGTGCGCGAACAAAGCTTAAAATCATACCGCTAAGTAGTGCAGGAAATGCAAGCGGGAGTGTAACATGTAGAAAAACTTGATATTCACTTGCACCAAGATCACGCGCGCCATCTTCAATTTGTACATTTGCGATAGAAAATCCTGTTTTTGCTGATTGGTACATGAGCGGAAATGCAACGACTGTAGAAGCAATGATAGCAGCAGTAGATGTAAACATAATGGACTGCTGAAATAATGATTCAATCCACTTTCCAATGGGACTGTTATTTCCGAAAATGATAATTAGAAAAAAGCCGATAACAGTTGGTGGAAGCACCATTGGTAATAAGAAAATAGTTTCTAGTAGTACTTTATATCGCCAAGAGGAGCGCGCTAATGCTCGTCCAATAATCGTTCCCAAAATCGTAACGATAATGGTGGCGCACGCAGCTACTCGCAAAGATAGAAAGACAGGTGACAAAATTGCATCAAAGCTCATAGTAATTATGGCAGGATTGTAAATCCATATTTCTTAAAGATAGATTGTGCATCTTTTGATTGCAAATACTCATAGAATGAAGTCGCCTCTTTCTTATGCTTAGATTCCTTTATGACACCTAAAGGATAGTGGATTGGCTCATGAGAATTAGCCGCTGCCGCCTCTGCAATTTTTACCTTGTCTGAAACGAGAGCGTCTGTTTTATATACAATACCAGCATCAACATTACCTGTTTCTACATATGTTAACACTTGGCGAACATCTTTTGTAAATACGATTTTATTTTGAACGTCATTCCAAAGATTTTCATGTGTGAGAGAAGCTTTTGCATATTTTCCTGCAGGTACAGATTCGGGTGTACCAAGTGCGATTTTCTTGATTTTCTCATCTTTTAAATCTTGAAATTTTGAAAGAGAACTATCTTTTGGAACGACTAGAACTAGTTCATTTCCAAGAAGGTTTTTCCCTTCTTTTTCATTAATGAATCCTTTTTTAACAAGGGTTTGGAATTTATCTTCTGCTGCAGAGAAGAATAAATCAGCGGGCGCACCTTGTTCAATTTGTTGTTGCAGCGCGCCGGAAGCACCGAAGTTAAAAGAAAGCTTAATATTTGGTTCTTTTTCTTTATATTGTTTTTCAATTTCTTTTAATGCATCTTGTAAACTTGCAGCCGCTGATATAGTCAGCTCCACTGATTCTCCTTCTTTAGCAGCTGACTTTTCTCCACGTGAACAAGCTGTACTGAATATAAGAAGAAAAGAAAGTATAAGTACCCCAATGAATCGTAATGTAAATTTGTTCATAAAAAATCCCCTTTCGTTTACTAAATTAATTATAACTAAATATAACTAAGTATAACTAGTTATAATTGAATATAATTTGAACGATATAGTTGTTTTGAAAAAATAGGAGAAATATTCTTTTCTTTGTTACAATGAAGGAAGAAAGTGAGGAATCGTCTATGGATCATCATTCCTACACAACGGAAGAAGTAGCAAAGCGATTAAAAGTATCAAAATTAACTGTATACGACCTAATTAAAAAGGGAGAACTTCCTTCTTATAGGGTTGGTAGACAAATGCGCATTGATGCAGTGGATTTAGAACAATATATAAAACAAATGAAAACAGGTAAGGTACAATTTACTCCTGTAAAGAAGGACGAAATTAGTAGTTCGAATACACGCATCATTAGTGGTCAAGAACTAACGTTAGATATGTTGGCAAAACATATAGAAAATCGTCTGCCAAATTCTAATATATTAAGAGCATATCAAGGTAGTTTAACGAGTTTAGTGAAGATGTACCAAGGAGAAGGAAGCGTCGTTAGTTTGCATTTATTTGATGGCGAAACAGGTACATATAATGTTCCTTACGTAAAACGTATTTTAGTTGGGCAACCATATATTATGATTAATTTATTAGCGAGAAATGTTGGGTTTTATGTGCAAAAAGGGAATCCACAAAATATAAAAACATGGGCTGATTTAGCTCAGTCATCTATACGATTTGTAAATCGAGAAAAGGGTTCTGGTATTAGGGTGTTAGTGGATGAGCAATTGCGAATTCAAAAATTAGGTAAAGAAGATATTAGCGGGTATGAATGGGAAGAATCGAATCACCTTGGTGTTGCCTCGCAAGTCGCGAATGGAAAAGCTGATGTTGGGATAGGATCAGAAAAGTTTTCCCAAATTGTGAACGTAGACTTTATTCCGATAATGAAAGAGCAGTATGATTTAGTACTTCTGAAGAATAAAGAAAATGAGGAACTTATTGAGGTTATAAAAGGAATTTTGCAATCTGAAGAGTTTCACAATGAATTAAAAGCAATTGGTGGATATGATATAAGCAAAACAGGCCAAATTATATATGAAACAAACTAAAAGGCTGCTTGTCTATAAGACGAGCAGCCTTTTCTATATAAAGGGGGTTGGGGAAACAAATTGTTAAACGAGACTTTGAGCAAGTGCGTAAATGAAAGCTGTAAGAAGAGTTGCTCCACTTGCAAGTCCGATAAAATCTGATTTGTTAAATGTAATATTGTTCATCATAATCTCTCCTTATTTGTTTAATGTAGTTGCAACAGATTTTGCATCGACAAGTGCGGATAGCACCATGCCCATTGTATTGAAAAATTTGTTTGATTTCATTTTGTGCATCATGCGTATCCGCTCCTTTTCGAATTGTTGTTGCCCTGCTTTCTGTCTTAATTATAGGAAATATGGTCATTTGCAACTATCGAATTAGCTTACGAAAGACTTACACTTTTGTAAGAAAAAAAGACATTCATGTAAGAATGTCTTTTAAAGCAAATTAATATGATGATGCTCTTCAATTGTTTTTAAAAAGCTGCGCATTGAATTTGTCATATAACTATCTTTACGACGGATAAAAACAGTTGAAATGCTGCCGTATTTCTCGGGAATGGCATGGCAATGTACTTTACCTGCTGTAGAAAGGTGTTGCACCGCAGACTGGGGGACGAGTGTAATCCCAAGACCGAGCGCTACGCTATTTAATATGGTTTCTAATATGTTAAATTCCATAATTCTTTTTGGTAGCAAACCTTCATCTTTAAGCCATCGTTCTAGCTTGGAACGGTATCCACATCCTTGATTAAAAACGAGTAGGGGTGTCGTAGTAAATTCTTCTATATGAAAAGCTTTATTTTGTGTAACAAGCATTAATTTCTCAGTACTAACATCGTATTGTTCAATTAGTGGATGTTTAATAGGACCTGATATAAAGGCACCATCTAATTGATGATCAAGTACTTCTCTAATAAGTTCTTCCGTTAGGCCAGCTTGTAATGATAAATCGACATTTGGATAGCTTTTATAGTAAGAAGACAAGATGGTAGGTAATGTACTGACTGTTTCGACTGTACCAATTTTTAATATACCAGATGGTATTTCACTATCTAAAAACACCTGTTTTAGCTCTTCAACATCTTGCAAAATTTTATGAACATAAACGAGCATTTTTCTTCCTTCAGCTGTTAAAGTCATACCTCGTTTATGACGGTAAAAGAGTGGTGTTTTTAGCTCGTTTTCTAACTGTTTAATACGTGCGGTTACATTTGATTGTACGTAATTTAATTCCTTTGCTGCACCACTTACACTACCGCGGTCGGCAACGCTTTGGAAAATTTGTAAGTCTCGTAATTCCATTTTATGCTCCCCCTTGATGTTAACTATCATTATAAATGATAGTTAACATCATTTTGAATCATTTTACGTGATATATTTTTTCTTTTACAATTCTCCTTGTGCAAATAGAAAGAAGCGAGGGATTGTGGTGAGAAAAGGTCAAATGATAATAGGTGCTTTAGCGTGTTTAATTGCAAGTATGTCATGGGGAGCGATGTTTCCGGTTGCTGATCATGCGCTAGAATACATAGATCCGTTTTATTTTTCGTTTATTCGTTATGGGGCGGTAGCAATTGTACTGATTGTATTATTGCTAATGAAAGAAGGAAAGAAAGCATTTCGCTTAGAAGGAAGAGGAAAGTTACTCGTCTTTTTTGGAACGATGGCTTTTACCGTATATAATGTATTAATTTTTCTAGGACAAATGTTAATGGGGAAATCAGGTGTGATGGTAGCTTCTATTATGGAGGCGCTTATGCCGATGATTTCAATTTGTATTTTATGGGGATATAAAAATATAAAGCCGAAGAAGTATATGATAACGAGCATGATTATCGCATTTGTAGGAGCTGTATTTGTTATTACGAAAGGTGATATGAGTTTCTTTTTAACATTGAAAGATAACATGTTTTCGCTAGCATTTATATTTGTTGGTGTTGTAGGATGGGTTATTTATACGATGGGTGGTCAAACGTGTAGTGATTGGTCAACGTTACGTTACTCAACATTAACTTGTGTATTTGGGACTGCAGTTACAGGAATTATAACTATAATCATTACGTCACTTGGATATGTATCAGTTCCAAGTATGGGAACGATTTCTATTGTGAAATATGATTTGTTATTTATGATGACATTACCAGGTATCGTAGCGCTACTTGCTTGGAACTACGGTGTGAAAATCTTATCATCAATTAATGGTATTTTATTTATTAACTTTGTGCCAATTACTACGTTAGTTATTATGATGATGCAAGGATATAAAATAACAACATTTGATATTGTAGGAACATTATTTGTTATTGCAGCGCTTATTCGTAATAATGTTTGTCAGAGAAAAGAAGAAAATATAAATAAACAAATTTTGCAAGAAAAGCAATTGCGTCAAGCTGTTTAATAGGCAACTGGAGGATTTTATATGTTAGAAAGTTTATTGTTTTTCTTTGCTGCTGGAGTTGCCTGCGAGCTTGCAGCAATTAATCGAAATGGTCGTAAGAGTATAAAACAACAAGCTGAACTGATACAGCTTTTAAAAGAATTGAAGGAAAGAAAAAATTAAAAAGACGACCGGGCATAGACGGTCGTCTTTTTCTATATAAAGGGGAAAGGGGACACAAAGTTATACAAGAGTAGCAGCGTAAATGAAAGCAGTAAGAAGAATCGAGCCGCTAGCTAGTCCTAAAAAATCTAATTTGTTAAAAGTCATGTTATTCATAATGCATTCTCCTTACTTGTTTAATGTAGAAGCAACAGCTTTTGCATCGATAAGAGCGGAAAATACCATGCCCATTGTATTTAAGAAATTGTTCGTTTTCATTTTGTTCATCATATAGATCCGCTCCTTTTCAAATGGTTGTTGCCCTGTTTCTGACTTAATTGTATAAGATAGTGGAGGGAGTCACTATCGAATTAGCTTACAAGAAAATTACACTTTTGTAAGAATTGAAATTTAACAATAAATACTTATTTTTATTACCAACTCCTAAAACTTAGTGTTATAATCATTGTAAGAAAATGATTATACTTCGGATATTCAGAAAGGAACGAAACAAATGTATAAACCAATTACATTTTCGTTGAAATATATATTTAAAATGGCTGGGAAGGTAGAAGTGCAAGGGAGAGAGAAATTACCAGAAGATGGCCCTTACGTTGTTGCGTGTACACATACAAGTTTTATGGATGTTTTAATGTTAGCGGCAGGAATGTACCCAACTCAAATTCATTACATGGCAAAAAAAGAATTGTTTGAAGGGAAATTTAAAAATTGGTTTTTTAAAAATGTAAATGCATTCCCTGTAGACCGTGCGAATCCAGGGCCAAGCACATTGAAAATTCCATCGCGCTTATTAAAAGAAGGAAAAGTAGTAGGGATTTTCCCAAGTGGGACGAGATCATCAGAAGACGTTTCATTAAAAGCTGGGGCTGTTACGATTGCAATGCGTTCTAACGTTCCGTTAATACCAGCAGCTTATGTTGGCCCATCAAGTGTAAAAGAATTGATAAAAGGGAAAAAAGCACGATTGATTTTTGGAGACCCAATTCAAATTGATGCTGAAGAACAAATAGATCGAAAAACGGCTATGAAAATGATGACAGATGAATTAAATGAAAAGTTTGAAGAACTAAAGGAAGTTTTACAACCAAATCAAAAGTAAGAAAAGACGACCGGGCATAGACGGTCGTCTTTTCTATTACTATTTATATAAAGGGGGAAAGGGGACACAAAGTTTATATAAGAGTAGCAGCGTAAATGAAAGCAGTAAGAAGAATCGAGCCGCTAGCTAGTCCTAAAAAATCTAATTTGTTAAAAGTCATGTTATTCATAATGCATTCTCCTTACTTGTTTAATGTAGAAGCAACAGCTTTTGCATCGATAAGAGCGGAAAATACCATGCCCATTGTATTTAAGAAATTGTTCGTTTTCATTTTGTTCATCATATAGATCCGCTCCTTTTCAAATGGTTGTTGCCCTGTTTCTGACTTAATTGTATAAGATAGTGGAGGGAGTCACTATCGAATTAGCTTACAGGAAAATTACACTTTTGTAAGAAAAGCGAATGAAAGTGTAATGATGAGAAGATTTGACATATGTTCATATGATTTATTAAGTTAAAAGTAGAGGTGAGTGTATGGCTAATATTAAAGATATTGCAAAGATGGCTGGGGTTTCAGTTACGACTGTTTCGAGGGTATTAAATGATCATCCATATGTAAGTAAAGAAAAAAGGAAAGTTGTTTTAGAAATAGTTGAGAAATTGAATTACTCACAAAATGCAAATGCTGTTCATTTATCAAAAGGGAAGACGAATATTGTTGGCGTGATTCTACCTTATATTAATCATCCGTCTTTTGATGCGATGGTGGGTGGAATGATGGAAGTTGCGTTAGCTCACAATTATCGAGTACTTCTTTGTCAAACGAACTACAATAAAAAAGAAGAAATGAAAAGTTTACATATGTTGAAAACAAAGCAACTAGACGGTCTTATCATTTGTTCTCGTGCTAATGAGTGGGAAATTATAGAGCCGTATGCAGCATATGGATCAGTTGTCGCTTGTGAGGCTAATGATATTGAAAGCATATCGAGTGTATATACAGATCATTTTAATGCCTTTCAATTAGGAATGAGTTACCTTATTGAAAAAGGTTATAAGAAGATTGGATATTGTACGGGAAGAAAGTTAGGGCCAAGTAGTAAGAAACGTTTTGATGCTTATAAACAACAGCTACAATTAATAGATGAAGAAGTGATGGAAGATCGCATTTTCACAGAATGCTTTACATTAGAAGATGGTGTAAGAGTTGCACATCAATTCAAGGAGATGGAGAATCCTCCTGAAGCATTAATAGTGGCAGGAGATGAAGTTGCTATTGGGATCATGACAGAAGTTGAAAAATTAGGTATTAAAGTTCCTGAGGATTTAGCGATTATTGGTTTTGATAATCAACCGATTTCTCAAGTTTTACAACTGACAACCATTGACCAAAATTTAAAGGGAATAGGTAAGACGGCTTTTGAAATGTTTTACAGGCAAGTAAGTGATGAGAGTTCTAAACAAGAAAAGATGGAAATTCCGTATAAACTTGTGGAACGCTCCACGGTTTAGTAATAATCCGTTATGTGTATAATCACATAACGGATTATTTTTTGAAATGTCTTTGACAGGAAACGCGTTTCATACTTTATAAAAGAGTTACACCGGTCTGTAATAATCCATGGATTCTTTTCAAGTGTTAAAACAATGAATAGAATTTGGAGGAGTATGCATGAATGAACTTTTATTAAGTATGAAAAAATATGTAGAGGATGACGAACAAATTTTAGCATTTGTGATAGGGATATTTGAGAAAGATGATTTTACCTTATCATATCGACGTGGGATTTTCGTTGCTACGACTAGACGTCTTCTCTTTTATGGGGAATTTCCGTACTATCCTGCAACATTTGAAGAGTATTCGTATTTGCATATAGACGACATAAATTCTCATCCGCATTTAGTATTTACTTGCAATCAGGAGACGGTGACAGCTAAGTATATTCAGAAAGGTAATGTGGAGCACTTCGCTCGTACAGTTAGGGCAAATATGAATAATTAATCAGGCGTTTGTTTAAACATAATAACATTACTGTTATGAGAAGAATTGCGTAATAAAAACAACTTCTAAACCTCTAGGAGATAGTGATACAATGTCAAATGGGGGGAGGGATGAACTATGGTTAATCAACGTATAAAGGAAATCGCATTAATTACAATCGGTTCATTACTATTTGCAATTGGTATTAATTACTTCGCAATTCCAAACCGTTTATCAGAGGGTGGAATCATCGGTTTAACGGTTGTTACTTATTATTTATTTGATTGGTCACCAGGAATTGTGAATTTTGGTTTAAATGCAATTTTATTAGCTGTAGGTTATAAATTTTTTGATAAGAAAACGATGGTTTACACAATTATAGGTATTGTGGAAACATCTTTGTTTTTATATGTTACAGAGCACATTCAGTATCAAGTAAATAGTGATACATTATTAGCGGCTTTATTTGCTGGTGTATTTGTAGGTATCGGATTAGGGTGTATGTTCAAAGCTGGAGGTACATCAGGAGGATCGGCAATTTTAGCGCAGTTAGCAAATCAATATTTAGGTTGGAGCGTCGGAAAAGGCGTACTTATTATTGATATCGTTGTAATTGCTGGATCTGTATTTATAATAGGACAAGAAAAGGCAATGTATACACTTGTAGCTGTATTTGTCGGAGCGAAAGTGATTGATTTCATCGTGGAAGGTATGGATACAAAAACAGCTGTTACGATTATTTCGAATCAACCAGACTTAATTCGAGAGACTATTACGAAAAACATGACACGCGGTGTCACTGTATTAGAAGGACGCGGCGGATATACTGGTAAAAATAAAGAAGTATTATATGTCGTTATTAATAAACAAGAGCTTGTTAAGTTAAAGCAAGTTATTAGTAGAGTTGATGAAGATGCTTTCGTTGTTATTCACGATGTACGTGATGTACTTGGTGGTGGCTTTAAAGCGAGCTAAAAGGTGAACGAGTAAATTCGTTCGCCTTTTTTAATTCTTACAAAAATGTAAGTGTAATGTAATGAGATTCAATAGTAGATTTTATTCCTTCTTTTTAAAATGGATGTATATATATCCTGCAGAGGAGGAATGTTTAGTATGAAGAAAAAAATGATCACTACTATAATAGCGATGATAGTGATAGTAGTAATGTTACTGCCTACAAAACTTGGACCAGTTATCGATAAATATAATCCACTTTATAAGACGAAAGAATATTATACGGTTGTGAATACAATTGGTCAGCATATTGGTGATGAATGGTATGAATATGAATTTATTGCATTTGACGAACGTGGAAAAGAACAAAAAATAAAGAAGACTGTTAAGCATATGTTAAAGAGAGATGGAGCATTAAAAGTGTACGCAAAAGGACGCTACGGCGAGGCGATTGAAGAAATTGAAGCTGTAAATATTCCTATTAATGCGAAGAGTAAACTTTTAACGATGAGATAGCGAATTATACCCCCACCTATTTTTTGTCGAAAATAAAAATACTAGGTAGGGGTATTTTGAAGTGCATAAAAAAGCCTTAGTCCATATGGACTAAGGCTTTTTTATTATATAAAGGGGAAGGGGGTACATTGTAGTAGCATGAGTGAAAGGTATAAGAAGAGTAGCTACTAGCAATGTAATTTGGTTATGTGAGTGTTCTTCTTATTTGGCTTACTTTCTAACTTTATTGTACGAGATGTAGGCAAAGGAAACTATCGAATTACATTACACATAGCTTACAAACATGTAAGTATCCTGTAATGTAATTCGATAGTTAGAAGATAGTGAATATAATATATTATAACTAGAAAGTCTACTGTATTACTTTCTGTTTGTAATGTTAATGAAGAACGAAAAACCAACTAATTTTTAATAGCCCTCATCTTTATTTAGATGGGGTTCTTTTTTTAACCTTACAACATTGTAAGGTTTACGTAAGTTAATTCGATAGCAAATTTGTCATATTTTTTGCATAATAGATACAAATAGATAAAAAATAATTAGGGATATAGTAAGAAGGGAGAAAACTGGGATGCGTAAAGAAGAAGTAGTGAAGTTTCCAATTAAAGATTTCTGTAGCTACTTTACTGTTGCCATAGTATGTATTGGATTATTTGATATAATAACAAACTTAGTTGTTAAATAATATAGATGATAAAACAAGAAGGGAGACCCTTTCTTGTTTTTTTTATGGGGGCATAAAGATGAAATGGATTGATAGCCATATACATGTTGATCAATATGAGGATGAAGAGAAAGGTAGATTACTTATAGATGTGAAAAATAGTAAAGAGATAAAAGGGCTTATTGCAGTATCTATGAATTATCAATCATGCCTAGAAACTTTATCTTTAGCAAAGCGATATCCTTTTGTGCAACCAGCGATAGGTTTTCATCCAGAGCAACCGATTCATAAAGAGGAATGTGAGCAAATTTATAAATTAATCGAAGATCATGTAGAGGACATCGTTGCGATTGGTGAAGTGGGCTTGCCATATTATTTAAGGAAAGAAGATGAAAATATTGCTATCGATCCCTACATAGCGGTGTTAAAAAAGTTTGTTGAACTAGCTAATAAATATGATTTACCAATTATATTGCATGCGGTTTATGAAGATGCTGACACTGTATGTGATTTACTTGAAGAATATAAAGTTTCACGTGTACACTTCCATTGGTTTAAAGGAAGTGAAGAGACAATGAAACGGATGATGAGGAACGGTTATTTTATTTCTATCACACCGGATGTTTTACATAAGGAGAAAATTAGAAAAATCGTTTCGTATTATCCGCTTGAATATATGATGGTAGAAACAGATGGGCCGTGGGAATTTCAGAAGGATACGATGACACATCCTTATATGATAAAAGATGTATTACAAGAAATTAGTATAATAAAAAAAATATCAGTAGAGAAAGTTACTGAGCAAATATATGAGAATACGGTGCGATTTTATAAAGTTAGTGAGTCATCATAAAAAACACCAAGCATTTGCTTGGTGTTTTTTATGATTCTAATTTTTTCGCACGTCTTAATAATAAAAGAAAGACAATTATTATAAACCCAATTATAAGGAAGAACCCATATTGTTTTATATAATCAATTATGTCATTCGCACTTGTTGGTTTTTCAACGTGAATGCCGTCCTTATCAGTAGTAATATGAATATCTTTCATTTTTACTTCATTCGTTTCTTTTTGTAAATCAATCCACTCTATGTTTGGAATACTTTCTAGTTCCTTTAATACCTCTTTTAATGGTTTAACGCCCAAGTAAGGATGATAAAATGCACCGATAATTCCATCTGATAATTTTTCGACAGATAAAGCACGTTCTTTCATTTTTGCTATAGCTTGTGGCTTATCTTCTTCAATAAAGCCAACAGTTTCAGGAATTAATTTCATCCCATGTAAAAATGACGGTGTACTTATATAAGCCGGTGAGTGCATTGATTTCCAAGTTGTATCGTTTAGTTGTAGTTGTCCTACATAAGTTGAAAAATATTGTGATAGTATTTCATATCCTTTTTGAGACATTGTATAGTGCGGAGCTTCAAAGGCAACTGGATATAATTTTGCTCCTACAAGCTCTGTAATCCCTTTTTCAATATGCTCTTTAGTATATTTTTCTTCGAAGGCTTTTCCGTTTTCTACGTATTTAGTATAGTCTTCTGTAGACTGAAAATCTTCTTTTGTCTTTGGTTTTTCATGATTCGGTTGGCGAATTGGTTGATCTGTTTTTACATCCCAAAATTCAAAACCTTCGCCAGTTTCACTATCATAAAACTGATGGGTGTAACCATGCATAACGATAGAACCGCCGTTATCTTGCATAAAGCGTAAAACATCGATTAATTCAGAGTTATCCTTTAAATGTACTGTTTTTCCTGTGTCTGGATCTTTGTAAACAGGGATAACGGTAATCATATAAGGAATTTTTTTCTCTTTTAGTAATTCAGCAATTTCTTTTAATTGCTTTACATCTACAGCTGGGTGAACGTCTTCAAGACGTAAATAAGCTGAATTTTTATTTGTCATAGGCTTTTGTTCGAAGTAAGAAAATAGCATTTCACCGACGTAATGAGACATCCAATCAAAAAGGTTTGGAGTCGCGACATAATAGGATGTTCCTTGCTGAACGATTAACGGATGAGTTCCATCAGCACTCAAGGCGTAAGCAAGAGTTGTTCCTTTTGTTTCAACTTTCTTCATTAAGCGTTCTTCATGTAATTCATTTTTTAATTGGTTAGTCGGATATTCTATAGTGTGAATTCGTATATCGGTTTCTTTCGAGGTAATGAAAGAAAAACGATTAGATAATTGTTCAACATTTTGCCCTAAAACTAATACTGGACCTGAGAAGTTTTCTAGAAATTGTTTTGCTGCAATAGAAAAATCTTCTTTTTTTTCTCCAATATAAACAATGTGTGTATAAGAAGATGAGTTAGTAGTTTCATTCATTTCTTTTAAACTTTTTACTGTTATATCATTTGTAAAGTATCCTAACTGAGTATTAAGGATTTGTACATTGTTTGTAATTTTGTTGTCTTCTGTACTATACAAAATAAGTACTTTTGGTTTTGCTGATGTTTGCGCAGAGGTATGTATAGGAATGAGTAGTAAAATGCTGAAAAAGATTAGTAGAGTTCTTTTCATTTATTTATGCTCCTATTCTATATATATAATTCAATTTACAATTATATACAAAAAATAAATTATAGTCTATGGAAGTTACATTTTTGCACGTATTTACCATATATTTTTTCACAAAATCGGTCTAAAGCATGATGATAATATGTATAGTTATTTGCTATGATTGAAGGGTAAGAGAATGATAGAGTGTAGGTAATTGTAAAGGGAAGGCTGAAAGGGGACAAATTTCAGCGGAGAAAGAGGTAGAGGTAGTGAAGAAATTCTTTGTAGGATTTTTAGTTGTTCTTGGAGTGTATTTATATTTCCAAGGAAAGTCTGAAGGAATGGGTAAGTTAATGAATGAAACAAGCTATGTTGATTCAGAAGAAGCAAAACAGATGAAACAAATTATTATAGAGGAAGCAAAGAAAGTAAACCTTCCGGAATGGATACCTCTTACAATTGCCGAACATGAAAGTAGGTTAAATCCAAGAAGTGTTGGAGATAACGGAACTTCATTCGGATTGTTTCAATTACACCGTGGTGGTGGGCTTGCACCAGAGCATTTAACTGATGAGGAGTTGAAAGATCCGCGTACAAATGCGCAAATTGCAATGCCGCATTTAATGAAAGGATATAAGCGCGGGGTGCAAAAAGGTTTGACTGATTTTGCATTACTAAAATATATAGCGAATACATCTGGATGGCCAGGGAATTTAGGACCAGAGTGGACGGATAACAATATGAAGTATAACATCGGATTAGAGGATGTATACTATCGAAATAAAGGTGTAATCAAAGAGTAGGTTTTCTATACCTACTCTGTTTTTTTATGAATAATTTCATCCTTTTCTTTCGTGAAATACTGCGCTAGTTGTATTTTCACATCTTCTAGTTTTGTAGAAACTTGCGGTATTTTATATCCTACGTACAACGGTGAAACGACAAACCTAGGAACAACTTTACAAATGATTTTCCTGTTTAAGTGATAGAAGAATAAGTTATAACTACTACATCCTTTATGGAAATCTGTCAGTATGTAACGTACAGTTTGCTGAATATAATTGGCCATTTCATCTATAAATGCAATATCTTCAATGATGATATTAAATTCAGTAAAGCCGATAATAGGACGCTCTGAAATGTTGAGTTCAATGTGTTCATTTTTTTGAACAATTACCCCTTGGAAATTTGCTTCCTCAATATTTTCAAGATAGTCTACATGTTTCATTCCGATAATTTGCATGTGTGCATGGTGCAAACTTCCGCCTGAGAATGGACCATGATTTTTGTATAAAATCACAGATGTGAATTCTTCATTCTTCTGTAAGTCTAACCAATGTTGAATGGAGAAACGGATTAGCGATCTCATATGTTCTTCTGTATATGTCGCAATATGGTCTTCACAATTATCTGTTTCGATTAGCACCGTTTGAAATGTATCTTTTAATGTAGGAAATTTGTTTTTTAGCCAAATAATTGAGTCTTCAGTAGCTAAAATATCCGTTAAATTTTCTCTGTCACAAAAAGGACATGCAGCGCTTCTGTTCCGGATGCTTTCTGGTTTTTGTTTGCCGATATCGTTTAAAAAGTATAGTTGTTGTGTATCCATTTGTATATATGCCCCTTTAAAATATGTGTGAAAATCCCGCTTAATACATTCGGGAAAAGGAGAAGGAAATCCTTTAAAGGGAATAGGAAAAATAAAAGACAAGATATCCTCATTACAATAGGGTACCTTGTCTTTTATTTTTTCTTTAATAGTGTGTATGGATAATATAGAGTATTTTCGTTTTGTTTCTTTTTTCTATTTTTTATTGTGTATAAGGTAATGGCTGTACTTGCGATTACAATAATGGCTTTCTTCATATTCATATACCCCTTTTTATTGTTGGTTTAATTCTTGGCTAACTGCTTTTGCGTCGACTAAAGCGTGTAAAATCATTTTTACCATGTTCATCATATTCCTTCACTCCTTTTTATAGTTCGTTTAGTTCTTTTACAACTGCTTGTCCGTTCACTAATACCTCAAAGATTGCTTTTACGATTTCTTTCATCATGATTGTTTTCCTCCTTGTTTTTGTCTCTCTTGTTTCTATCTTTATTGTATAGGGAGGTATCTTTTCCTACTATCGTTTTCCATTACGTGAACATAACAGTTTTGTAAGATTTGATGTCACTTATTGAAATGTTTAGTCTATCTTCATTATTTTCAGAAAAATGACTATTCAAACATGAAATGGGAAAGTATAATAAAGAAGTAAGTATTAAATTCCGTACGAAAGGGGTGAATGAGATGAAACGTTCTTTAGCTGCGCGTGCCAAATTTTTAGATTATATCTATTTTTGTCGTGCGATTTTTCATGATGTAGTTGTTAACGGGATACGTATGCCCTTTTTTAACAATTGCATAGTAGCTATTGAACGATAGAAGTCTCTTCACCCATTTTTGATAAACGTGTGAAAAGGGAGCTATTTGGCTTCCTTTTTCTATGCCAAAAACCATGGGGAATGTTTCTTTCCCATGGTTTTTTATATTGAAAGGAGTACGGAAAATGACAATTTGTAGTGTAAATAATGTAAAGAAATCTTTTGGTGGAAACATCATATTTGAAAATATATCGCTTGAAATAAAGAATGGAGAACGTATTGGGTTAGTTGGTCGTAACGGTAGTGGGAAGACAACTATCTTTCAGCTTCTAACAGGAATGGAGAGTTTAGATGCAGGAGCCATTCATATGAAGAAAGGTACATGCATCGGTCATGTAGCACAAATTCCAAAATTCAATAATGAAATGAATGTATATGATGTATTAAGCTCCGCTTTTAAAAAGGAAAAAGAGTTGGAGATAGAAATGCATGCTTTAGAAAAAAATATGGCGGAAGAACAGGAATCATCTGCTTTACAAAAATTGATGGAGAGATACGGAGTAATTCAAGAAAGGTACGCGTTTCTCGGTGGTTATGAAATAGAAGCGAATATTATGAAGGTAGCAAATGGTCTACAGGTGACGGAACTATTTCCCCGATCATTTATGGAGTTAAGTGGTGGAGAACAAACAAAAGTAAGCCTTGCGTATATGCTATTGCAGAAACCAGATTTACTTTTGTTAGATGAACCAACAAATCATTTGGACTTATTTGCAGTCGAGTGGTTAGAGCAATTTCTAAAAGAGTATACAGGAACAGTTATGGTCATTTCGCATGATCGCTATTTCCTTGATGAAGTTGTAAAGAAAATTTTTGATTTAGAAGATGGAGAAATTCACGTATATCATACGAACTATTCACAGTTTGTTGAGGAAAAGGAAGAAAGGTTGCTTCAAGAATTTCAAGCGTATCAAGAACAGCAAAAGAAAATAAAGAAAATGAAAGAAGCAATTAAGCGTCTACGTGAATGGGCAAATCAAGCGAATCCGCCGAATGAAGGATTGCATAAGAGAGCGAGAAATATGGAACGTGCATTAGAGCGCATAGAGAAACTAAAGAGACCCATTTTGGATAGAAAACAGATGGGACTTCAGTTTGAAGGGCAAGAGAGAAGCGGGAAAGATGTTGTTGTAATGAAAGAAGTGAGTAAAGGATTTGCTGAACGTTCTTTATTCGAGAAAGTAAATTTGCATATTCGTTTTCAGGAGCGTGCAGCTATCGTTGGACGTAATGGTACAGGAAAGACTACGTTATTAAAGTTACTATTAGAAGAAATGAAGCAAGATACTGGTGAAATTCGGATTGGTAGTAGTGTGAAAATCGGTCATTTATCGCAACATGCGTATGGGGATATGAAGAACAATGTATTGGAAGCTTTCAGAGATTGTGTAGCTGTAACAGAGGGAGAAGCAAGACATATATTAGCGCGATTTTTATTTTATGGTCCAGCTGTTTTTAAGAAAGTAACGCAACTTAGTGGTGGAGAAAAAATGAGGTTAAGGCTCGCGCAACTTATGTATCAAGATGTTAATTTTCTTATTTTAGATGAACCGACGAATCATCTTGATATTGAATCAAGGGAAGTTTTAGAGGAAGCCCTGGAACAATATAACGGGACGATTTTAGCTGTTTCACATGATCGTTATTTCTTAAATAAATTGTTTGAAAAGACGTATTGGATTGATGAGCACAAATTATTTGAGTTTGCAGGGAACTATGCATGGGCTCGTCAAAAGTGGGAAGAAAGAATTGAGAAACAAGTAGCAAAACAGAAGCAGCAACAGCAAGGGAATAAAGCGTTAGAAGTAATGCCTATAAAAAAGAAGAAGGCTAGGAATTTAGAGGAAGTTGAAAACGAGTTAATGCATATAGAAGAAGATATATATGCACTTGAATGTAAAATGGAACATGTAGTTGATGTTGAAATGCTTGAACAATTGTATGAAGAAAAAACGAAAAAAGAGTTGTTACGAGCGGAGTTATATAATGAGTTAGAGAATATTGTGTAGTAAAGAAAATAGAATGAAAAAGAGCAAGTTGTTTTCTCATATTTTGAGGGAGGGCTTGCTCTTTTTTGTGTAAGGAAAGAGAATAAATTGGTATAATTTTCTTGTTAATACAATTGCGAGACGAGTTTTAGGTTATTAAAATGTGAGGAGAATTTTATGTTAGGATACGCGCGGATTGCTACAATCGTCATGATTTGTTTCGTTTATGCAAATCATGTTTCACGTGAAACAGCAAATTTACAAATTTTTGTCGGTATTGCACTTTTTATTTATATTGTGAATCATATTTTGCTTGTAAAAGTAGAAGGGAGTAGAAAACTCATTTTTTATACCCTGCTAGCAAACGGTATTGTCACAGCGCTATTAGGTTTTTTATTTCCCGAGACATGTTTATATTTAATTATATTTGGGATTGATGCGGTAGGGTTATTTATTCATGATTGGCGTAAAAGCATGACTTATTTTTTTATCGCTTTTTTCTTTCTTTGTTGGTTTATAAATATACTACATACGTATCAACATACAGAGAGTCTGGAATTGGAGAGTAATGCAATTAACTTTATGTTTATCATTTTCAGTGCTTTAGCTGGAAACTTAATAAAAAAACTTACAGCTGCTCGGCAAATGGTAGATGAGCAATATGGGGAATTAGCATTATCTCATACAGCTTTAAAAGAAGCACATGAACAATTACGGCTATATGCTAAAGAGGTGGAAGAATTGACTGCCGTTCGGGAGAGGAATGATATTGCCCGAGAAATTCATGATACAGTTGGTCACAATATGACTGCCTTACTTGTTCAGTTACAACTGGCAGAGGTTTTATGGAAACAAAAATCGGACGCTACAGAAGAGGTTTTACATACATGCCATGGGCTAGCTAGAAAATCACTTCAAGAAGTGAGAGCTTCTGTGCATGCCTTAAAAGAGGAAAGTAAACTAGGGAACATAATAGAGAATATGCGTGAAATGTTACATGGATATTCTAAAGCGACGAAAGTACAAGTATCTTTTCAATTACAAGGAGATCCGGTTTTGATTCCGTTGTCACTACAGCCTACGTTGCTTCGTATTATGCAAGAGTCTTTAACGAATGCAAAACGTCACGGAAAAGCTAGTTTATGTGAAGTAAGTTTAGTTTGTTCAGTGGAACAAGTTAAGTTATGTATTTTGGATAATGGTATGGGAGTCAATGAAGTAAGCCCTGGATTTGGTTTACTTAATATGAAAGAACGTGTAGAGGAGCATGGTGGAATCATTCAATTTGAGAGTGAAATAGAAAAAGGTTTTCACCTAAAAATCGAATTTCCACTCCGAGAAAAAACATGGGTAATAGGGGGAGCGTTATGATTCGAATTATGATTGTTGATGATCAATCACTGATTCGTGATGGATTGGCAATGATATTAAATTTACGTCCGGAACTGGAAGTGGTAGGGACGGCTAGTGATGGGGATGAAGTCGTACAAAAGGTGAAACAATTACAGCCTGAAATTATTTTGATGGATATTCGGATGCCTCGTATGAATGGTGTTGAAGGAACTCGTTTAGTTAGAGAAAAGTTTCCTTATATAAAGGTTCTTATGTTAACAACTTTTAGTGATAGTGAGCTTATTTTTGAGGCATTAGAGCAAGGAGCGAGTGGTTATTTATTAAAAGATATGGAGACAGATGCCATTGTTCAAGCAATTTTAACGGTACATGGTGGAGGGGCTGTGCTTCCTCAAGATATAACAGCGCAAATTGTAAAGGAATTAAAAAAAACAAAAACAGTAGTAGAGCGTACCCCGCCAGAACAACTAGAACAATTAACTGAGCGTGAAGTAGAGGTTTTAAGGGAAGTTGGACTTGGTTTAAATAATAAAGAGATTGCCAAAAAGCTATTCATTACAGAAGGAACTGTAAAGAATCACGTTTCTAATTTAATTAGTAAGCTAGAACTGAGAGATCGAACGCAAGCAGCGATATACGCAGTAAGGTATGGCGTCACGATGTACACATGACTTTTGGCATACATAAGTGTAAAAAAGCAGCAAAATTTGCTGCTTTTTTATTTTGTATTTCTATCTCAAGAGCGATGGAGAGAAGAAGAAAATTTTCTACAATGAAAGTGTAGATGAATACAAAGGGGCTGAATCAATATGTTAGTCATAGATCATATTACGAAATCATTTGGCAAGAAGGAAATTGTAAAGAGTGTTTCTTTTGAAGTGAAAAAAGGTGAAACATTTGGATTGCTTGGTCCAAATGGGGCGGGGAAATCAACGACGATATCAATGATTTGCGGGCTAATTCCATACGATAGTGGTGATATAAAAGTTGGCGGAAAATCTGTAAAAGAGTATCCACTAGAAGCGAAAAAGAAAATCGGTATTGTCCCTCAAGACATTGCACTGTATCCGACACTTTCAGCAAAGGAAAATTTAATCTTCTGGGGAAAGATGTACGGTTTAAATGGAAAGGTTGCAAAAGAGCGGGCAGAGAAAGTGTTGGCTTACGTCGGTTTACAGGACCGAGGGAAGGATAAAATTGAAACATTTTCAGGTGGAATGAAACGGCGTATTAATATTGGTGCAGCACTTATGCACGAACCAGAGTTATTAATTATGGATGAACCGACAGTCGGGATTGATCCGCAATCGAGAAATCATATTTTAGAGACTGTTAAAAAATTAAATGAAAAAGGCATGACGGTCATTTATACGAGTCATTACATGGAAGAAGTTGAGTATTTATGTGAGCGAATTGCCATCGTTGATCACGGAAAGGTAATTGCACTAGGAACGAAAAGAGAGTTATGTAATCGTCTGACAGATGGGTTTATAGTGAAATTGCAATTAAATCGCTATAGTACGGAACTGCTACAAAAGTTGAAAGCACTACCTGTTGTTGAGCGTATTATTTTTGACGAAGATAATAGCACGATTGACATTGGATTAAATGGTGGCGAGGCAATTGGTACAGTTGTTTCAGTAGTTGTTGAGAACAACGCGCAAATTTTAAAGCTGGAAGTACAAGAACCGAATTTAGAAGCACTCTTTTTACAATTAACAGGACGTTCACTGCGTGATTAAGGAGGTTAGTGCGAGATGAAAAGTTTCATTATTGCATGGAAAGATTTAAAAATCCGTTTAATTGATCGGCGCGGATTTATGATGATGTTAATTATGCCACTTTTATTAACAGCAATTTTAGGTTCAGCGTTAAGTAATGTATTTGATAGTGGTGGACTACCGAAAACAGTAATTGGCTATTATCAAGAAGGAACGGATGAGTTTGCAGATGTCTTTCGAAAAGAAGTATTGCAATCTAAAGAAATAAAAGATGACGTGAAAGTAAAGGTATTTAACTCTCAGGAAGAGCTTGAAGATATGTTAAAGGAAAAGAAAATTGATGTAGGAATTGTCATCCCAAATAAATGGAGCGAACAAGTACAAGATGGAAAGTTAAAAGAACCAAAGGTGCTTATAGATCCATCCAAAGATATACAAGCGAAAATTGCTGAATCAATGATTCGTTCCTTTTCAGAACGTGTTCAAACAGTCGCAGTATCTACTAAAAGTGTTGTAACAGAATTAGTAAAATCCCAGCAGGGTGATGTGGCACAAGTTGCAAAAGAGGTAAGTGGAAATCTACAGATGATAGCAACTGCAAGTACGGATCATATCGAAAAAGGAACAGTTGGTAAAAAAACAGTTGCAGCGATGCAATATTATGCAGCAGCGATGTTAGTCATGTTTTTACTATATAACATAACAGTAGGTGCGAAGTCAGTTGTGACAGAGCAACGAACCGAAACGTTGGCGCGGTTGTTCAGTACACCGACGAGTTCATTTTCAATTTTATTCGGGAAATTTTTAGGTACATTACTATTTGCCTGTATACAATTTGGAATGTTTATAGTTGCTACACACTTTATGTTTCATGTGGAATGGGGCGAAGACGTGTCTCAAATAGTAGTGTTGGGGGTTTCGTATGCAATTTGTGTTTCTGGTTTATCCATGCTAATTGCAGCCTTTATTCGTGAGGAAAAAACGGCAGATTTAATGGGGGGAATCGGCATTCAAATATTAGCTATATTAGGTGGATCAATGTTACCGATTTACGTATTTCCCGATACGCTTCAAACAGTTGCGAATATTGTTCCAAATAAATGGGCACTTACAAGCTTCTTAAATATTATGTCGGGAACATCTTGGGATGTGCTACTCCCTATTATTTTAAGTTTATGTAGTGCAGGAATTATCTCCGTTATGATTGGAACGTTACGTTTACGCACGAGATAGGAGGGGAAATGATGAAGAAGGTTTGGGCACTTTGTTGGCTAGAATTAAAACAAATCTTAATTAAGCCACAAAGTTATATACTCATGTTTGGAATGCCTATTATTTTCACACTTATTTTCGGTGGGCTTTTAGGTGGAAGTGGGAATGAGAAAGTAAATGTTAGTTTAGTAGATAAAGATGGTTCTGTATTATCTAGCAAGTATTATGAGGAAATAAAGAAAAGTGATTTAATTTCTATAGAGAAGGTAACGCATGAGGAAGGGAAACAGAGGATCGAAAACAAGAAATCATCTGGTATAATCATCATTCCAAAAAATTTTCAAAAGAGTATGCTAGATAGAAAGGTAGAAAATATTCAATTTCAAGCCAGTGCTGATTTCACTGGTGGGACTTCTGTAGAGCAAGTAGTAGCAAGTGCATTAAAAAAGATGGAGATTGAAGTTAGTGCAGCAAGGGATTTTGAGAAGAAAAGTAACACTTCGTGGGAAACGATGTATGAAACAATTTATACAAAAGTAAATCCTGTTTCGATTCAAAAAGAATCGATTTTACATGATGATCAAAAGTTAAATAACGTTACAGGTCGAGCGGCAGGTTTTTCAATTCTATTCGTCATGATTGTCATGTTAAGTGCGACAGGAACTATTTTGAAAGCTAGACAACTTGGGGTTTGGTCTCGTTTATTAGGGACACCAGTTTCAAAAGTTCAAATACTAGCAGGTTATATCCTTTCCTTCTTTTTAATAGGGTGGATTCAATTTGGTGTTTTAATGATATTAACGCATTCATTATTTGATGTGCAGTGGGGAAATTTATTAGGGGTTATTACACTCGTTTCAGTATTGTTACTAGCCGTCATTGGTCTAGCTTTATTATTGGCAAGTATAGTAAAAACAACAGAACAGCAGTCAGCACTAGGTAATATCGTTGTAATTTCAACATGTATGATTAGTGGTCTTTATTGGCCGGTGGAAATTGAACCAGCTTGGATGCAAACAGCGGCAAATTTTGTTCCGCAAACTTGGGCGATGCGTGGCTTTACGGAGTTAATTGTAAGGGGAGGCACATTAGCAGATATAGGAGGATATATTGGTATACTCATTTTATTTGCAGGAGTATTTTTCGTAATTGGTTTAACAAGAATACGTTACGACTGAAAAAAAGAAAGCAGAGTTACAGCTTTACGCGCTGAACTCTGCTTTCTTTTTGTGTGGTATCTTCCCTCGTTGAAATTATAATAGCGATCCCGAGCATAATAAAAAAAGCTAAAAAGAGGACGAACTTTGGGAAGAACGGGAATAGTAATAACGCCCCGACTATTATGATTGTTAATAGCACATAGTGCAGGACATATTGGAATAGGTTGTCCATATTTTCGCCCCCTTTTTGGTAGTTACTTGTTAATATTCTATGCTGGGCTATTAGATAATAGAATGAATTTTTTATTAAGTTTGCCTAAATTAAAGATTGATAAATAATTTTGAAAAAACTCTCAAAATATTTATATAGAAATAATTGACAAAATATACTGAAAGATATAAGCTAATAACCATAAAGTCTACCGGAAAGGTCGGAATAAGATTGTTACCCCTCAAAAACATCTGTTTTTTTACGTTCAAAACCGACTTTTCCGATTGGCTATAAAATGTTGCTGTGGGAGGCATACATAAGGCAAGCAGTTCATAAGGTGTAATTATTAAAAAAAGTTAGGGTGGGGACAATGAAGAAAAAGACAAAAAAATGGGCTGGTGTATTTTCAGTATTGCTGAGTAGTTCGCTTGTGTTATCTGCTTGTGGGGGACAGGAGGATACAGCTTCTACAGAACCAGTGAAAAAACAGGATTTGAAAGATTCTAAGATTGAAACAATTCCAGCTACAGATAAGAAGAAAAGTCCAGAAAAAGCAAATCAGCGGAAGGATACTTTTATTACGGCCATTTCTAAGCCGGGGGGAGTTTTCTTACCATATTTCCAAGAAAATGGTTGGGATGGAAATGTAACGTCTGTTATCTTTGCATCATTAGTAACAACAGACAAACAAGGTAAGCCTGCTCCGGACCTTGCGGAAAAATGGGATATTTCTGCTGATCAGTTAACATATACATTTCATCTACGTAAAGACTTAAAGTTTAGTGATGGTTCACCGTTAACAGCGGACGATGTGGCATTTACATTAACGCTTCTACACGATAAGGCATATGAAGGTGGGCAAGATATAGCTCAGTATGCTATTAAAGGTGGGAAAGAATATAAAGAAGGAAAAGCAACTGCTATTGAAGGAATTCAAGTTGTTGATCCACAGACAATTAAAATTACGACTGGAAAGGTAAACTCACAAGCATTAGTTGCTTTAGGTGGACCTGTATTATCAAAAGCGTACTATGGAAAAGATTATAAACAAAATACAAGTTTAGACTATTTAAAAGCATTATATGGCCAACCGATTGCAGCGGGTCCATATAAATTTGAGAAGTATGTTCCAGGTCAGGAAGTTCGCTTTGTAGCAAATGAACATTACTATGCAGGAAAACCGAAAATTAAAAACTTTATTTATAAAATTACATCAGGTGATACTGGATTCCAATTATTCCAAACAGGTGAACTGGACTATAGTGGATTTAGAGCAAATCCTGAAAATATAGAACAATTAAAAGGATTAGGTTTTGCAAATATTAATCTCGAATCTTCAAGCGATATTGCTTATATCTATGTAAATAATAAGAAAGCGTATTTGAAAGATAAGAAGGTACGCCAAGCACTTACTTATGGATTAGACCGTAAGAAGTATGTTGATACAGCCTTACAAGGTTATGGTTCTGTTGCTAATGTACCAATTGCTCCAGTTTCATGGGCATATACGGAAGAAGGTATTAATAAATATCCATACGACGTAGAAAAGGCTAAAAAATTATTGGATGAAGCTGGTTGGAAAGTAGGTTCTGACGGGGTTCGTGAAAAAGACGGTCAAAAATTAAAATTAACATACTACGCGTCAAATACAGGTAAAACAAATGATATCTTTATTCCAATTGCAAAAGAAAGTTACAAAGCAATCGGTGTTGAATTAAATCCAGAGTTAATGGACTTTAATACGATGCTTTCAAAAGTAGGAAAAGGTGACTACGATTTAGCGGCAGTTTCAACACCAGGAATTAGTGATCCAAGTGAAGTTGTAAGCGAGTATTTATCAACTAATCCTAAAAGTGACACTGGCTATAATAATCCAAAAGTGGATGAGTTAATTGTAAAAGGTATAGAGACGACAGATATTGAAAAACGTAAAGCGGTTTATAAAGAACTATATAAAGAGTTAAGTGATGATCCACCAGTTATTTTACTAAACTACCGTAAACTACTTTACGCTCATAATGCACGTATACAAGGCATCAATCCAGAAAAATATGATGGTATTAGTTCTAACTTGCCAGTGCTATCAATTGAAAAATAAAGATTAACTAAAATAATAGAAGGCATTTTTTCATACAGCAAGAAATAAACGCTGCTTTGAAAAAATGTTCTTCTATTTTTAAGTAAATAGGATTGGGGAGACAAAAGGTGAAAACATACATCATTCGTAGGTTTCTACAAATGATTCCTACATTGTTTGGTACGTCCATTATTATCTTTTTCTTATTTGCACTCTTGCCAGGTGATTATATTGATTCGAATCCAAAGTTAACACCAGAGAGGGCTCAAGAATTAAGGGAACTGTACGGTTTAAATAAACCGATAATTGAAAGATACTTTCACTGGCTAGTTAACGCATTACACGGTGATTTTGGATTCTCATTACAATATCAAGAACCCGTGACATCATTACTTAATAAGTTCATTTGGAATACATTTATTGTTGCAGTTGCAGCTTTATTTTTCACTTGGATTATTGCTCTTATTATCGGTGTTGTTTCAGCAACAAAACAGCATTCATGGTTTGATAGACTTGTAACAATTGGTGTTTTTGCTGCAATGTCATTTCCATCATTCTTTATAGGATTGTTTTTAATTAAATTATTGGCAGTTGATTTAAATTTATTACCAATTGGTGGCATGATTGATATTGGAAGTAACTCGACGGGCATTACATACATATTGGAAGTATTACGTCATATGATTCTGCCTGTATTTATTTTAACGCTTCTCGGTGTAGGGTCATTAACAAGATATTTTAGAACGGGCATGCTGGATGTTGTAAGACAAGACTATATTCGTACGGCACGTGCAAAAGGATTAAAAGAAAGAACTGTTATTTATAAACATGCATTGAAAAATGCAATTTTACCGGCGATTACGTTACTTGCGTTTGAATTACCAGGGTTATTTTCTGGCGCAATTATTATTGAACAAATCTTCAACTGGCCAGGGATTGGAAGTATTCAATTAGAAGCATTGAACTTTCGTGATTATACAGTATTAATGGCATTTACGATGTTCCTTTCTTGTTTAACAATTATGGCAAACTTCTTTGCAGATATTGTATATGCATTTGTTGATCCACGAATTCGACTGAAGTAAGGGGGGAAAGATATGGAGACTATTACAACAATAAAGAAAAAGAAAGAACAGAAAAAAAGAAATGAATCATCACCATGGCGTCAAGCCTATAAAAAAATAAAGCAAAATAAAATGGCATTGTTTGGTTTATACGTTTTAATATTTATGTTTTTATTTAGTTTCATTGGTCCAATCTTTTCACCATACGCTTCGGGGACAGTACAAGTAACGCAAATCAATAAACCACCTAACATTTCACATTGGCTCGGAACAGACCAATTAGGACGGGACATTTTAACTAGGCTTATGCAAGCAGGACGTATTTCACTAACAATCGGTTTAGCATCGATGTTACTATCTGTTATACTCGGTGCTCTCTTAGGAGCCGTTGCTGGTTTTTATCGTGGTATTGTAGACCATCTAATTATGCGTATTGCAGATGTGTTAATGTCTATTCCAGGATTGCCATTGCTTATTATAATGGGGGCAATTTTATCAGAATGGAAACTACCATCAGAATACCGGTTATATGTCGTAATGATTATTTTAAGTTTAGTAGGATGGCCAGGACTTGCTCGTCTTGTGCGGGGGCAGATTTTAACGCTCCGGGAGCAAGCATTTATGCAGGCAGCAGATGTATTGGGATTAAAGGATTCTCGTAAAATTATCAATCATTTAATTCCAAACGTTTTTCCATTATTAATTGTTGTAGCGACGTTAGGTGTGGCTGGATCTATTTTAAGTGAGTCTGCACTAAGCTACCTAGGTCTTGGCGTTGTCCCACCTACACCATCGTGGGGAAATATGATTAGCTCAGCAAACTCATTAATCGATTTCCAAAAACGCCCGTGGTTATGGATACCACCTGGTTTTGCAATCTTTATAACAGTTGTATCAATTAATTTACTTGGCGATGCACTTCGTGATGCATTAGATCCAAAGATGAAGCGGTAGGTGAGAAAGCATGAGTAGAGCAGTAGTAGAGCTAAAGGATTTACAAACACACTTTCAGACGGAAGAAGGTACAGTAAAGGCTGTCAATCATGTTAGCTTTTCAGTTCGAGAAGGTGAAACAGTTTGTGTAGTAGGCGAATCAGGTTGCGGGAAAAGTGTAACGGCTTTATCTATTATGGGACTTATTGCTGAATCTGGCGGCATCGTTGGTGGTGATATTCTTTATGAAGGAAATAGTCTTTTAGGAATGAAAGAGAAAGAACTTCGTAGTTTAAGAGGAAATGATATCGCGATGATTTTCCAGGAACCGATGACATCGCTTAATCCGGTCTTTACTGTAGGGGAGCAAATTGTTGAGACGTTAAGAGAGCATGAACTACTTAGCAAAAACGAAGCATACAAAAAAGCAATTGAATTAATTCGTAAAGTTGGTATTGCTCGTGCTGATGAAATTGTCCATTCTTATCCGCACGAACTAAGCGGTGGCATGTTACAACGTATTATGATTGCTGTTGCACTTAGTTGTAATCCGAAGTTATTAATTGCAGATGAACCGACAACAGCTCTGGACGTTACGATTCAAGCGCAAATATTAGACTTACTAAGACAAGTAAAAGAGGAATTTAAAACGTCCATTTTGTTAATTACACATGATCTAGGTGTTGTAGCGGAAATGGCCGATTACGTTGTCGTTATGTATGGCGGAAAAGTTATTGAAGAGGCACCGGTACTAGAGATATTTCAAAATCCGAAACATCCATATACACAGGGGTTGCTAAAATCAAAACCAGTAATGGGGAAACGAACAGATAAACTTTATTCTATTCCAGGGCAAGTTCCAAATTTGGTTGGCTTAGATGAGTTTTGCTACTTTAGTGGTCGCTGTGAACATTGCATGGAAATATGCAAAAATGAAGCGCCAAATCTTAATGCGCATGACGAGGATCATAAAGTAGCTTGTTGGTTATATGAGGAGCGTGCTGGGCAATGAGTGAACCATTATTAGAAGTGAAGAACTTAAAAACGTATTTTCCGATTAAGGGCGGCGTATTTAGTAGAACGATTGGACATGTGAAAGCGGTAGATGGGGTAAGCTTTACAATTGATAAAGGAGAAGTGTTTGGCCTTGTAGGAGAGTCTGGAAGTGGGAAAACGACGATAGGAAAAACAATTCTCCGTCTCGTTCAAAAAACAGAAGGTGAAGTGAAATTTAAAGGTCAAGATGTTCATGCTTTATCAAAAGAGGAGCTGAGAAAGCATCGTCCTAATATGCAGCTCGTCTTTCAAGATCCATTTAGCTCATTAAATCCAAGAATGAGAATTGGAGAAGCGCTTGGTGAGCCAATGTTGGCTCACGGGCTAGCGACGAAAGAAAATGTCCGTGCAAAGGTGATAGAAGTATTGGAGTTATGTGGTTTAGCGCCGTATCATATTGACCGGTACCCTCATGAGTTTTCCGGTGGGCAACGTCAACGTATCGTTATTGCAAGGGCGATGGTATTAGATCCAGAATTTATTGTAGCTGATGAGCCTGTTGCGGCATTAGATGTATCTATTCAAGCGCAAATCATTAATTTGTTTAGTGAATTACAGGAGAAAAAGGGATTATCATATTTATTCATTTCACATGATTTAAGTGTTGTGGAGCACTTATGTACGAAAATTGGAATTATGTATTTAGGAACTATTGTGGAAACAGCACCACGTGATGAGTTATTTGCGAATCCACTTCATCCATATACAAAAGCATTATTATCAGCAGTGCCAATACCGGATCCAACAGTTAAGCGAGAACGGATTATTCTAGAAGGGGATATTCCAAGTCCGGCAAATCCGCCGTCAGGTTGCCGTTTTCATACACGCTGCCCCTTTGCTACAGATATTTGTAAAACGAATGTACCAGAATTTCGTAATGCTGGTGAAAATCACTTTGTTGCTTGTCATCATGTGTAAAAAAAAGGACTCTTTCCAAAAGTGAAAGAGTCTTTTTTTTATTTACTAGATGAAGTTTGTTTCAATACAAATTGCTCGATTGCATGAGCAACACCATGTTCATTGTTTGTTAATGTTACAACGTCACATAGTTTTTTTACATCTTCTTCGGCATTTCCCATTGCTATAGATAAACCAGCAACTTGTAACATTGGCACGTCATTAAAGTTATCGCCGATTGCAACAGTATCTTCAATTGGTATATTGAAATAAGCTGCCATTTCTTGCAAACCATTGCCTTTATGGCCATGCTTATCCATAATCTCTACATTAGTAGGAGCTGATGCCGTAACTGAAATGTCCGTATCTTCTTGTAAAGTTTGTAATAGCTGTGAACGATGAGCAGCATTAAATGTTAAAATGAAGAATTTAGATATTTCTAATTCTGGATTATTTACGACATCTTCTATTTTTGGGAAATCAGTAATTAAGTTAGATTTCTTTTGTTTTTCTGTAATTCTTTCAAGTTCCTCAAGTGTAACATCTAGTGTATGTTTATTTTCTTCGAATGCCTGCATGACTTGACCTTGCCATGTATAAGGAGAATAAACCCCTTTATTTGTGTACAACTTATATGGGAAACCTTCAGATTCTAATAATTTTGCAAGCTTGTATACTTTATCATTTTGTAAACAACGCGAGTTAATTACTTTTCCGTCCACATAAACAATTGCCCCATTGCTTGCTCCAACTGGAAGAGATAGTTTATATTCTTCCAATAATTTCAAAGCATCCTCTTTCGCGCGGCCAGAACAAATCATTACAATATGACCAGCTTCTTTTGCGGTTTGGATAGCTTGTAAGTTCTCTTTGGAGATTTCAAGATTAGATGATAGTAGTGTACCATCCATATCTAGTGCGATTAATTTCAAAATGACCACCTCTTTGTTTCCATTATACATAGTTATATAGAGGAAACATATAAACTTATCTTGGAAAGATAGTATTTTATCCCGCATTAATTTGCCAGTAAAAGCTCGATTGGTGAGGGGAATAATTAGTAGGGAATGGAACTCTCGTTGATTAAAGTTTTACTTTGTTTTGTAACAAAATAGAGATGAATAATAGTATATTTCGCTTTATGACCATAATGTTACACTAGTGTTACAAATATGATTATAGTAGAAAATGCATTAAAACAAGGTTTTTGAGTGTTTATTTAAAAAAACGTAAAAAAAATGTAATAAAATTTACGTAATTATATTGCAACGTAATAATAGTTATGTTACATTAATGTTACAAACGTTACGTAATTAATTTCAATGTAACGTTAACATGAAAACTATGAACTGATCATTTCTTAAAAATTACATATAGATAACTTATAAAAAAGGAGAATGAATGATATGAACAACGAGCAAGTATTAAACGTAACAAAAGGTGACTTCTTAGGATCAGCAAGCGGAGCAGTAGTATTAACAGCATTAATCGTATTTCTTTCAAGCGTACTAGTATAATAGAAGTTTTATAACAAAAATAAGAGAAGGGAGAATGAAAATTATGAACAACGAGCAAGTATTAAACGTAACAAAAGGCGACTTCTTAGGATCAGCAAGCGGAGCGGTAGTATTAACGGCATTAATCGTATTTCTTTCAAGCGTACTAGTATAATAGAAGTTTTATAACAAAAATAAGAGAAGGGAGAATGAAAATTATGAACAACGAGCAAGTATTAAACGTAACAAAAGGCGACTTCTTAGGATCAGCAAGCGGAGCGGTAGTATTAACGGCATTAATCGTATTTCTTTCAAGCGTATTAGTATAATAGAAGTTTTGTAACAAAAATAAGAGAAGGGAGAATGAAAATTATGAACAATGAGCAAGTATTAAACGTAACAAAAGGTGACTTCTTAGGATCAGCGAGCGGAGCGGTAGTATTAACAGCATTAATCGTATTTCTTTCAAGTGTATTAGTATAATAAAAGTTTTGTAACAAAAACAAAAGAAGGGAGAATGAGGAATATGAACAAGGAACAAGTATTACAAGTAACAAAAATGGATATTTTAGGATCAGCAAGTGGAGCAGCAGTATTAACAGCGTTTATTATATTCCTTACAAATGTATTAGTATGATGAATATAGATAACAATAAGTTTTTATACACCGTACGTACCATTATTCTAAAAAAATAAAGACTCTAGCATATTAGTAAATAGTTAATATGTTGGGGTCTTTTTTATTTTTCTCTCATATATCCCCTCAAGTATTAATATTCTCTCCTTATCCCGTAAAAGCCCGCTGATTAAAGTTTCACTGTATTTTAAAGAGAAAAAAGTCGAATTTTATATGTAAGAAAAAAAGAGGAATTTGACAGAAAAGATAGAAAATTTTAAAGGTCAGAAATTGTTAGCCTGCTAACTAATTTCTATTAATTGATGTTGGAAGCGTTTTCGGTTTGTTTTAAGTATGAGCCATTTAATCTATTTACAGGGGGATGAAGATATTATGAAACAAAAATCTATGGATACGCTAGCTGCACAAATGGAGGACTTTTTTCCGGTACGTGATGTAGATCATTTAGAGTTTTACGTAGGGAATGCAAAACAATCGAGTTATTACCTTGCGAGAGCGTTCGGATTCAAAATTGTGGCTTACTCTGGATTAGAAACTGGAAACCGTGAAAAGGTATCTTACGTTCTTGTACAAAAAAATATGCGTTTCGTTGTGTCTGGGGCTTTAAGTAGCGATAATCGTATCGCAGAGTTTGTAAAGACTCATGGTGACGGCGTGAAAGATGTAGCTTTACTTGTTGATGATGTTGATAAAGCATATTCGGAAGCGGTGAAACGTGGTGCCGTCGCAATTGCTCCACCTGAGGAGTTAACAGATGAGGACGGTACATTGAAAAAAGCAGTTATTGGTACGTATGGTGATACAATTCACACGCTTGTAGAGCGTAAAAATTATAAAGGAACATTTATGCCAGGATTCCAAAAGGTGGAGTTTAATATTCCATTTGAAGAGTCTGGTTTAATCGCTGTAGACCATGTAGTTGGTAACGTTGAGAAAATGGAAGAGTGGGTTAGCTATTACGAGAACGTCATGGGCTTTAAACAAATGATCCATTTCGACGATGATGATATTAGTACAGAGTATTCGGCGTTAATGTCAAAAGTTATGACGAATGGAAGTCGTATTAAGTTCCCTATTAACGAACCAGCAGATGGAAAAAGAAAATCCCAAATTCAAGAATACCTAGAGTTCTATAACGGAGCAGGTGTACAACATCTTGCTTTACTAACAAGTGACATTGTAAAAACAATTGAAGTACTTCGTGCAAATGGCGTGGAGTTTTTAGATACACCAGATACGTATTACGATGAATTAACGGCACGTGTTGGGAAAATTGATGAAGAGATCGATAAATTAAAAGAATTGAAGATTTTAGTAGACCGTGATGAAGAAGGTTATTTACTGCAAATCTTTACGAAACCAATTGTCGATCGTCCAACTTTATTTGTTGAAATCATTCAACGTAAAGGTTCTCGTGGATTTGGTGAAGGGAACTTTAAAGCATTATTCGAATCAATTGAAAGAGAACAAGAGCGTCGCGGAAACTTATAAGATTTGTATCCACCAGCAAGAATTCTTTTGCTGGTGGAAATTTCATTTTTATAGGGAGGAATTATGATGAAATTTGTTACATTTCGTCTCCCTTCGAAAGAAATGCGAGCTGGGTGGCTTGAAGGTGACAAAGTAATCGATATGAATATTGCTAGTGAAGGGAAAGTACCTTCCTCTATGCTCGCCTTTTTAGAGAAAGCGGATGAGTATGTAGAATTGCTGTGTAATATTAAGAATCCAGACAAGGGTATATATTCCTTAGAAGAAGTACAATTGACAGCTGCTCTTCCAAATCCGAGTAGCATTCGAGATTTCTATGCATTTGAACAGCATGTAAAAACAGCTCGCGGACGAAGAGGGCTAGATGTTGTACCTGAATGGTATGATATCCCGGTTTTTTATTTTACTAACCACCGTGCTGTTATTGGACCAGATGATTTTGTTATTGGTCCAAAGAAGTCTAAAAAACTTGATTATGAGTTAGAGATTGCTTGCGTAATCGGGAAAGAAGGACGAAACATTTCTCGTGAGCAAGCAGAGGAATATATTTTTGGGTACTGTATTATGAACGACTGGAGTGCAAGGGACTTACAAGCGGCGGAGATGAAAGTAGGGCTTGGCCCAGCGAAAGGGAAAGACTTTGCAACTTCATTAGGAGCGTACCTCGTTACGAAAGAGGAATTAGACATTTATCGTAATGGTAATCGATGTGATTTAGAGATGACTGCTCACGTGAATGGAAAACTATTATCAAAGGGAAACTTCCAAGATATTTACTATACGTTTGCTGAAATGATTGAACGTGCTTCACAAGACGTGACCTTACATCCAGGAGATGTGATTGGTTCTGGAACAGTAGGAACAGGATGTATTTTAGAACTTGGCACAGAAGAGTGGCTACAAGATGGAGATGTTGTAGAGCTGTCGATTACTGGTTTAGGTACGTTACGTAATACGGTCAAAAAAGACATGAAAGCAGGTGATGGGCATGTTTTATCGTCACATGGGGGAGCTACCTCATAAACGACATGTACAATTTCGTAAAAAAGATGGAGCGCTTTATCGTGAACAGGTAATGGGAACAAAAGGTTTTTCTGGTACGCAGTCTATTTTGTACCATCATTATATGCCAACGGAAGTAGGTCATGCGGCATTATCTCATTCTTGTCAGTTGCAGTATGAAGAAGATGTAGCTCTTGCTCATCGTCATTTTCGCACGAAAGAAAATAAAAAAACTGGCGATGCAGTAAGTGGAAGAAACTTCATGCTTGGGAATGAGGATTTATTAATTGGAGTAGTGACTCCAACAGAAAAAATGGACTATTTCTACCGTAATGGTGATGGCGATGAAATGTTATTTGTTCATTATGGAACAGGAAAAATCGAAACAATGTTCGGAACGATTCACTATAGAAAAGGTGATTATGTAACGATCCCAATTGGAACGATTTATCGTGTTATTCCAGATGAAGGAGAGACTAAGTTTCTTGTCGTAGAGGCAAATAGCCAAATTACAACACCAAGTCGCTATCGCAATGAGTATGGACAATTATTAGAGCATAGTCCGTTTTGTGAAAGAGATATTCGTGGTCCGGAGAAATTGGAGACATATGATGAAAAAGGTGAGTTTGTCGTAATGACAAAGTCGAGGGGTTATATGCATAAGCATGTTTTAGGGCACCATCCGTTAGATGTTGTTGGCTGGGATGGCTATTTATATCCATGGGTATTTAATGTTGAGGATTTTGAACCAATTACAGGTCGCATTCATCAGCCACCACCAGTGCATCAAACATTCGAAGGTCATAATTTTGTTATTTGCTCTTTCGTACCACGCTTATATGATTATCATCCAGAATCAATTCCGGCACCATATTATCATAGTAATGTGAATAGTGATGAGGTACTTTACTATGTAGAAGGTAACTTTATGAGCCGAAAAGGTGTGGAAGAAGGTTCTATCACGCTTCATCCGAGCGGGATTCCACATGGGCCGCATCCTGGAAAAACAGAAGCGAGTATAGGGAAGAAAGAAACACTTGAATTGGCTGTTATGATAGATACATTCCGTCCGCTTCGTATTGTAAAACAAGCACATGAGACGGAAGATGAAAAGTACATGTATAGCTGGATTGAAGAGGGTTCATATACCGTGAAATAAGTAAAAAAAGGCATGCTCAATAAAGGAGCATGCCTCTTTTGTGGAATCGACATGTATAATAATACCAAAAACAGTTATGAAAAGATATATAGATATGATTGTGTGAATTTTTTTATAGAAAGAATGATAAGGGTATAGCGTGTATCTCGATAGTTTTCTGTTTATTTCGACAAAAGTATTGACTAAAAAACATGTCGTGGGTAAAATGAGGAAAGTAAATTAAATTTTCAGAAAACTAAAAACATGGAGGAGCACAGTATGAAGCAAATTTTTCAAAAGAAGCCGATTTCAACGTTACTGCAAGAAAGTAAACAAAAGACATTATCGAGAACGTTAGGGGCACTTGATTTAACAATGCTTGGAATCGGAGCAATTGTTGGAACTGGTATTTTTGTTCTTACTGGCGTTGTAGCAGCGAAACATTCTGGACCAGCTATTATATTATCATTTGCTATAGCTGCATTAGCTTGTGCCTTTGCTGCATTTTGTTACGCTGAATTTGCTTCTTCAGTTCCTGTCTCAGGAAGTGTGTACACGTACACGTATGCGACGATGGGAGAAGTATTTGCATTCTTAATTGGCTGGGATTTAATGCTCGAGTATTTATTAGCTACATCTGCTGTAGCCAATGGATGGTCAGCGTATTTTCAATCATTATTAAAGGGATTTGGGATTCATATTCCGACCATTCTCTCCTCAGCCCCTGGTACAGGAAAGGGTGGAATAATTGATTTACCTGCAGTTCTAATTATTTTAGTTATGACGGTTCTTTTATCTAGAGGTGTTCGTGAAAGTGCTCGTGTAAATAATATAATGGTATTTATTAAACTAGCAGTTGTTCTTATTTTTATCTTCGCTGGATTTAATTATGTAAAACCTGAAAATTGGACACCTTTTATGCCATTTGGGTTAGATGGTGTAATGGCTGGAGCAGCTACAGTTTTCTTTGCATTCATTGGATTCGATGCTGTATCAACAGCTGCAGAAGAAGTGAAGCGCCCGCAACGCGATTTGCCGATTGGAATTATTGCATCGTTACTAGTTTGTACGGTTCTTTACATTGTTGTTTCACTTATTTTGACAGGGATTGTTCCATACGGTCAGTTGAATATATCAGATCCAGTTGCTTTCGCACTTCAATTTATTGGACAAGATGGTTTGGCGGGAGTGATATCAGTAGGAGCAATTACAGGAATTACAACTGTAATGCTAGTTATGATGTATGGGCAAGTTCGTGTTTCATATGCAATGAGCAGAGATGGATTGTTGCCGAAGCGTCTTGCTAAAGTTCATCCGAAATTTAAAACACCATTTTTAAATACATGGACAACAGGTATTATTGCAGCACTTATTTCAGGATTAATAGATTTAAATGTTTTAGCACACCTTGTAAATATGGGGACTTTGTCAGCCTTTGCACTTGTAGCCGTTGCTGTCATTGTGATGAGAAGAACTCATCCTGATTTACCAAGGGCATTTAAGGCGCCGCTCGTACCATTTTTACCAGCATTAACAGTTATCTTTTGCTTATATTTGATGCTTCAATTATCAGCAACAGCTTGGATCAGTTTTGGTGTTTGGATGGTTATCGGTGTAGTAGTTTATTTCGCCTATAGTAGAAAGCGTAGTGTTTTAAATAGTAGTAAAAAAGAGGAAGATGTAGCGAATTTATAAGGAAAAGATCCGTTCTAATGGGATTAGAACGGATCTTTTATTTTGAAAATTTACACTTTTCTAAAAATGTTATAGAATAATGTGTGGTGAATTAGGGGGGGAAGATATGAGAAATACGTGGCGAGAGTTACGAGAAATGGATCGAAACATATGGATTCGGTTTATTGGCGAAACATTAAATGGAATTGCGATGATGATGTTAATGCCTTTTTTTGCATTATATTTAAAAGATAAGGTGGATTCTTTATTACAAGTTGGGATTATTATGTCGCTTTCTCCAATCGCCGCAAGCTTTGGCTCACTTATAGGCGGAAGAATAGCTGATATATATGGAAGAAAGCCAATTATGATATTTTCAATGGTGAGTAATGCGTTATTAATGCTTGGTTTTTTATTTATCGAAGGATTTATTCCATACGCTATTTTATCTATTTTTTTAGGGTTAAGTAATTCTTTATTTCATCCAGCAGCATCAGCGATGGTGGCAGATGTGACGGCACCAGAAAAAAGAACAGAGGCATATGGTTTATTGCGAATGGGACACAATATTGGTGCTGCAATTGGGCCGATACTGGGAGTGTCAGTAGTTGTTTTATCGAAGAACCTTGTTTTTATTATCGCCTCGTCGACAATGCTGTTTTATGCATTACTTGTATTAATTCTTATTCAGGAGACAATGCCAAAAAACGCAGATAAAAAAGAAGAGAATGAAGAGAAGGAATCAGGTGCAGTTTGGAAAATTTTAATGAGAGATAAGGCGTTAATGATTTATTTGTTAGCGGGAATCATTATTTCTATGGGGTTTTCTCAAACAGAAGGCATGTTGCCGCTTCATTTTGATAACGAAATGAAAAATATTTTCGGAACTAACAATCCATATCCATATTTAATGGCGTTAAATGGTCTATTAGTTGTTTTATTTCAATTTCAAATTTCAAAATGGGCGACAGATAAACCTGTCGGAAAGACGATGTTATATGGTGCGTGCTTGTTCGGGATTGGTTTGTTTTTAATAGGGTGGTTACCGAAATGGTTTGGTGGATTAGATACAAATGCTACAATTATTTTAATAACGTTAATGCTCGTTTATGCAATATATACATTAGGTGAGATGATTATGTCACCGGTACAGATGACGTTTGTAGCAAATTTAGCTCCGGAACATTTAAGAGGGACTTATATGGGAGCGGCAAGTTTACAGTGGATTACAGGAAATGCATTCGGTCCACTTCTTGGTGGTTTTCTATTGGATCGCTTGCTTGGTCACTTCTTATTTACAATTTTAGGTGTAGGGTGTTTAGTTGCAGGCTTTGTATACGTTTCTTTAGATCGTCTTGTTGAGCAGAGGCAAAAAGATACGCTTACAAAACAGTCTTCTTAATAAAATGAAACTTTAATCAATGTTTTTTCATCCTCCACAAATGGTGGGATAATATAGATGCCATACACAAAAAGTGGATTTCTACATATTTTAGGTACATAACTAGATCAGATAGCAATCTTGCTTTAAAGTTTAATTTTGTTTAGGTGTGTAGAAATTAAAGAGAAAAAGTGTAGAAAACCAATAAGTGGTGTCTTTTAATTATTTGTGGAAGTTACATTTTATTTCAAATAGGAACTACCTATTTTTATAAAAAGTGCTAAAATAGAAAAATGAAAACAATTGGTTAGGGTGATTTCAGTGACAAAAATTAAATTAGGTTTATTATATGGTGGAAAATCAGCTGAGCATCAAGTTTCGTTACAAACGGCTCTTGCTGCTATTAAAGCATTAAATCAAGATAAATTCGAGATTCATCCAATTTATATTACAGAACAAGGCCAATGGATGCGTGGAGAGCGTATTGAAGGCCAAGTAACAAATGTTGAGGCATTACAAATGAGTGGGGAAGAGAATACAATCTCTCCTGTATCATTAAGTACAGAAATTATCCCAACTGCAACTTCTAAACAAGAAGATGCAATTGATGTTATTTTCCCATTATTACATGGACCGAATGGTGAAGATGGAACAGTACAAGGGTTATTAGAATTACTAAACATTCCATATGTAGGTAACGGTGTTTTAGCATCATCTGCTGGTATGGATAAAGTTGTTATGAAAAATATCTTTGCAGAAGCTGGATTGAAACAAGCGAAATATGCATCTTTCATTCGTAGCGCATGGGAAAAAAATCGTGAAACAGCGTATGAAAAAGTAGAAGAAGTATTAGGATATCCTTGCTTCGTAAAACCAGCAAACCTTGGTTCAAGTGTTGGTATTAATAAGTGTAACGATCGTGAAGAGCTTGAGAATGCATTCGAAGAGGCATTCCAATTTGACCGTAAAATTATTGTAGAAGAAAATATTGTAGGTCGTGAAGTAGAAGTTGGTGTATTAGGTAATGATGAGCCGAAATGTTCAGTTGTAGGTGAAATTGTACCGAAAAAAGATTTTTATGATTACAAATCGAAATACATCGATGGTGATACAGCGTTAATTATTCCAGCTGAAATGACAGAAGAAGAGTCTAATGTAATTAAGCGAGATGCAATTATTGCATTCCAATCATTAGATGGTTCGGGTTTAACACGAGCTGATTTCTTCTTAACGAAAGATGGAGAAGTATATATTAACGAAGTAAACACAATGCCAGGATTCACGCCGTTTAGTATGTTCCCTCTATTATGGCAACATACAGGGTTACCGTATCCTGAATTAATTGAAGAGCTAATTCGCTTAGCGATTGAGCGCCACGAAGAAAAACAAAAAATTAAATATACAATCTAACAAAAAAGGAGGAAGCACTATTCGAAGGAATAGTGCTTCCTCTATGTAAGGAGTGTTTTCATGATAAATCGAACGTTAAAACAAGTAGAGCAGATGATAAATGGTACTGGATTAGCAGAGCGGTATGAGGGAATTACTATACAAGGAGTGTCTATTGATACGAGGAAAATTGAAAAAGGAAATTTATATGTTCCAATTCAAGGTGAACGTTTCGATGGACATGCTTTTGTAGATAAAGCTGTTGAAAACGGGGCGATTGCTACATTATGGATGAAAGATGTAGAAAACCCACCTGAAAATCTTCCGGTTATTTTTGTAGAAGATACACTAGCAGCATTGCAAATGTTAGCGAAAAACTATCGTGATCAATTGGATGTAAAAGTTGTTGGTGTAACGGGTAGTAATGGTAAAACATCTACGAAAGATATTGTAACAAGTATTCTTGCGACTAAATTTAAAGTTCAAAAAACAGAAGGTAATTTCAACAACCACATCGGTTTACCTCTTACTATTTTAAATTTAGAGGAAAATACAGAAGTAGCTGTATTAGAAATGGGCATGTCAAGCCGAGGAGAAATTGAATTTCTATCTAAGTTAGCTCGTCCTAATGCAGCTATTATCACGAACATTGGTGAGGCACACTTAATGGATTTAGGCTCTCGTGAGGCGATTGCTGAAGCGAAGTTAGAAATTGTTACAGGTTTACAAAAGGGTGGCGTGTTCGTATATAATGGAGATGAGCCGCTATTAACGAATCGTGTTCCAGAAATGAATTTAGCAGCTGAAACAGTTACATTTGGTGATGCGAGAGCAAATGATTATTATCCAACTACTGTAACATTACAGGCTACTGGGACACACTTTAAGATGAACAGGGATGAAACTTTGTCATTCTATCTGCCAGTACTAGGAAAGCATAATGTATATAATACGCTTGCTTCAATGGCAATTGCAAAACACTTTGGTGTAACGTGGGAAGAAATGAAAAAAGGTTTAGTAACACTTCAAATGACAGGTATGCGTATGGAAATTGTAAAAACAGATAGTGGTTTAACAATTATCAATGATGCTTATAATGCTAGTCCAACAGCTATGGAAGCTGCGTTCCACCTAATGAATGGCTTAGATGGATTTGCTAAAAAAATTGTTGTACTTGGTGATATGTTAGAACTTGGAAATCAAGAAGTGCAATTTCATTATGAAGTAGGTAAATTAATTGATCCAGCAAAAATCTCATATGTATTCACATATGGTAGATTAGGGGCTCAGATTGCTGAAGGTGCAAAAATTAATTTCCCTAAAGACCGTGTAAAAGCGTATGATAGTAAAGAAGAGTTAATAAAAGAGTTGCAAGCAGTAGTAGGTACGAAAGATGTTGTATTAGTAAAAGCATCTCGCGGCATGAAATTAGAAGAAGTAATTAAGATGTTGAAATAATTGGTGTATATAAATAGGGATGATAGCCACGAAAATAGTGGAAACTTATAATAAGCGCTTACAGTAAATGATAAAAAAATAAAAGTAAAGAAAAAAGCTCTGAATATGAAATAAGGTAACAGTTGGGGTTTGCTTTTTACACCTACAAAACTTATAATTGATAAAGTGTAATAACGTTTAGAAGTATTTTCGTGAAGAATATACGCCCGGTTATATACGTAAGTATTCAGGAAAAGGGCTTTTCCGCAAGTTCGGAAAACGCCTTTTTTTAAATGATAAGTATAGGATAGAAAAGGAGAAGTAACATTGACAACATTTCGAGAATTAGGATTAAGTGAGTCTTTACTGCAATCTGTTGAAAGTATGGGCTTTGAAGAGGCTACGCCGATTCAAGCTGAAACAATTCCACATGCATTGCAAGGTAAGGATATTATTGGGCAAGCGCAAACAGGTACAGGGAAAACAGCAGCATTCGGATTACCACTATTAGATAAAGTGGATACAAATAAAGAAGCAGTTCAAGGTATTGTTATCGCGCCAACGCGTGAATTAGCAATTCAAGTTGGAGAAGAGCTATACAAAATTGGTAAACATAAACGCGTTCGTATTCTACCAATTTATGGTGGTCAAGATATTAACCGCCAAATTCGTGCTCTAAAAAAACACCCACACATTATTGTTGGTACGCCGGGTCGTATTTTAGATCATATTAACCGTAAAACACTTCGCTTACAAAACGTAGAGACTGTTGTTCTTGACGAAGCGGATGAAATGTTAAACATGGGCTTCATTGAAGATATTGAAGCGATTTTAACAGATGTGCCAGAAACACATCAAACATTATTATTCTCAGCGACAATGCCAGATCCAATCCGTCGTATTGCTGAGCGTTTCATGACTGAGCCTCAACACATTAAAGTAAAAGCAAAAGAAGTAACAATGCCAAACATTCAGCAGTTCTATTTAGAAGTGCAAGAAAAGAAAAAGTTTGACGTGTTAACACGCTTACTAGATATTCAATCTCCAGAGCTTGCAATCATATTCGGTCGTACAAAGCGTCGTGTTGATGAATTATCAGAAGCATTAAACTTACGTGGTTATGCAGCAGAAGGTATTCACGGTGACTTAACACAAGCGAAGCGTATGTCTGTATTACGTAAATTTAAAGAAGGTGCTATTGAAGTTCTTGTTGCAACAGACGTTGCTGCACGTGGTCTTGATATTTCAGGCGTAACACACGTATACAACTTCGATATCCCACAAGATCCAGAATCATACGTTCACCGTATCGGTCGTACTGGCCGTGCAGGTAAAAAAGGTATTGCAATGTTATTTGTAACACCACGTGAATCAGGACAATTAAAAAATATCGAGCGCACAACAAAACGTAAAGTTGATCGTATGGAAGCACCGACACTTGACGAGGCATTAGAAGGTCAACAACGTTTAATCGCAGAAAAGCTTCAAAGTGCAATCCAAAATGAAAACTTATCATACTACAAGCGTATTGCAGAAGAAATGTTAGAAGAGAATGACTCTGTAACAGTAGTAGCTGCTGCTTTAAAAATGATGACAAAAGAGCCGGATACAACTCCAATCGCTTTAACATCAGAACCACCAGTTGTTTCAAGAGGTGGCGGTTCTAAAAAACGCGGTGGTAACGGTAACGGAGGCGGATACCGTGATGGTAACCGTAATCGTAGTCGTGATGGACGCGGCGGTGGCGATGGTCGTAACCGTGACCGTAACCGTGATGGACGCGGCGGTGGCGATGGTCGTAACCGTGATCGTAATCGTGATGCTGGTAGCCGTGATGGTAACCGTGGTCGTAGAGGTGAAGGTCAAGGTCGCCCTGGATCTTCTTCAAATGGACGCGGCGAAAGAAAACATCATAGCCGTCCACAAGCTTAATAAAAAAGAGAATGCCCTTTGTTGGCATTCTCTTTTTTTATTTCTGTAATTGTGCATACTACATAATAACTCGTATAGAAATGAGGTGCTATATGCTTGTAAGACTTGGGTATGTTGCGATGAGTGTGCATTTGAAGAATGCATCTCCATCTCAAACGATGACATATGCACAGTTTCAGCGGATTGATGATCGAGAGGCTGCAATTCGTAAACTCGAAAGAATTGCTAATTCGAATTTGGAAAATTGCTTACGGTTATTAAAGCATAATAAAGGACATGATGTATCTTTCTTTCGACTTAGTTCCAAGCTTATTCCTTTAGCGAATCATGAGGAGTTGTTAGATTGGAACTATATTCGTCCTTTAAAAGAAAATCTGAAAGAATTAGGTGAATATGCAATTCGTATGAATATGCGAATTGACTTCCATCCAGATCATTTTGTTGTACTAAATTCACCCGAGGAGAGTATTTTCAAACAATCTGTAAAGACATTGCAGATGCACAAAAAATTGCTTGCGGGTATGGGAATTGAACATAAGCAACGATGTGTATTACATGTGGGAGGAGGTTATAACGATAAGGAGCTCGCATTAGAACGCTTTATAGAAAATTGGTCAACTGTTCCAAGAGGTATTCAAGAGATGATTATATTAGAAAATGATGACACGACCTTTTCTTTAGAAGAAACATTATATTTAGGTGAGAAATTAGATATTCCAGTCGTGTTTGATTTGCATCATCATATGATGAATAATGACCAGGAAGATTGGCATGAAGATTGGGCACGTGTTGTACATACGTGGGAATCGTCTTTGTTACCAGTTAAAATGCACATCTCTAGTCCTAGAGATGGAAAAGACCCGAGAGCACACGCGGATTTTATTGATGTAGATACCTTCTTATCTTTTTTGAAAAAGATAAAGGGGAGTGTTCCGCAAATTGATTGTATGATTGAGGCGAAGAAAAAGGACGAGTCTTTATTTCAACTAATGAGAGATTTAAGTAAACAAACAGATGTGGAAATTGTCGATGGTGCGAGCTTCTATATTAAATAAGCTCTGCGCCATCGATTTTTTTGTCCCGATTGGTGAGGGCTGATTAAAGTTTCACTTTATTAAAAAAGGGGTGCAAATGCCGCCGATTATTAAGCCGGTTAAATGGCTTATAGGATTGGCAGAAGGATTAAAGAAAGTAAATAGCAGTAATATGAGTATCATTATTGAAAAAATAGCGATGTCTCTTGGTTTTGAAGAGCGATACCGACTATACAATAAAAATAATTGGGCGCCTAGTAATCCGAAAATACCACCAGATGCTCCGGCGTGAATATATTCAAGAGGCATAATAATATAAGAAGAAATATTCCCGAGAATGCCAGAAAGGAAAAAAATAATGATGAAAGAAAAGTGTCCTATTTGTTTTTCGATAGAAGAACCGAATACAAATAAACAAATACTATTAGAAAGAAAATGCTGTAAGTCTACGTGTACAAGTAAGGAAGTTATGACACGCCACCATTCTCCTTTAGCGATATATTCATTGTAGGCTGCCAGGTGAAAGAGGGAAAAGTCGCTCAATATAATCATGACTAATTGTATAAGAAGTAAAGAGATGACAATCGGTTGTAGAGAAATGCGAGTGGATGGTATTAGCATGTTGTTAGTATCACTCCTTTTGCATCAGAAAGATTCTCTGTTATTCTTACAATATGAATGAAGAAAGCTAAATAGAAGAAGGGGATTTTGAAATGATTGTAGGGATTGGAATCGATATTATTGAGTTAAATCGAATTGAAAAAATGCTAGATGGAAAGCTTAAATTTATGGAACGTATTTTAACTGAAAGAGAACGTGGTGTTGCCGAGGGGCTGAAAGGAAGTCGTCTTACAGAATTTGTAGCTGGAAGATTTGCAGCAAAAGAGGCGTATTCTAAAGCGGTAGGGACCGGTATCGGGAAAGAAGTGAGTTTTTTAGATATTGAAGTAAGGAATGATGATAGAGGTAAGCCGATTATTATTACAAATACAGAGCATATTGTTCATTTATCAATTAGTCATAGTAAAGAATTTGCCGTTGCTCAAGTTGTTTTAGAAAGCTCGTCACGCTAGTCTGCATATTTTATATCTTTGTCTCATATATTTGAGGTAGCGATAAGGAAGGCATATCTTCCATTCATTTATAGGGGCAAAGGGGCTGAAGTGATGAAAAGGCGTCTGTTTTTAGTTCTTGTCGGTTTATTGACCGTTTTTGTGCTGGCGGGTTGTATGGAAAAGAAACAGGAAGATGTTGTGAAAGATTTAGAAGCTAAAGTTAAAAGTATGAAGAGTTATCAAGCTGAAGCGAAATTATCTATTAAAACAGGAAATGAGCCTCAGGAGTACAATGTAGAAATTTGGCATAAAGAACCTTCGTATTATCGTGTGAATTTGCAGAATGCGAAAAAGGATCAGAGTCAAATTATTTTAAGAAATGATGAAGGTGTATTTGTATTAACACCAGCACTTAATAAGAGTTTCCGTTTTCAAAGTGATTGGCCACAAAATAGTAGCCAGGCTTATTTATATGAATCGCTTGTAAGAGATATTTTGCAAGATAAGAAAAATCTCTCTTTCGAGAAAACAGATAAGTATTATGTATTTAAAACAAAAACAAATTATCAACATCAAAATATGTTGCCAAAACAAGAAATTAAGCTGAATAAAAGTGATTTAACACCAGTTTCTGTGAAACTGATGGATAATGATCAAAATGTCCTTGTAAAAGTAGATTTCACTAAAGTAAAGTTTGATGCAAAGTTTGATAAAGGTGCATTTGATACGAAACAAAATATGTCTAGAGCACAAGTGGATGTTCAGACGGCAGCGAAAGAAGACAAACCGTTTGCTATTTTGTATCCGCGTGATACGCCGCAAGGCATGACTTTGAAAGAGGAAGAAGAGTTGAAGACAGACAGTGGCAAGCGTGCAATACTCACATACACTGGAAGTAAGAAATCCTTTACTTTAATACAAGAAAAGGCAAAAGTTGCAGAGGCCTCATCGGCGGTAAGTGTAAGTGGAGAGCCGGTTGATCTTGGTTTCACGATTGGTGCATTGACGAAAGACTCTGTAACGTGGTCGCATAACGGAGTAGAATATATGCTCGTGTCTAAAGGTTTAGAGCCGAATGAGCTGTTGATGGTTGCTCGTTCAGTTACAGCGAAACAGGTGAAGTAAACATCTTAGACGTGGTGATATATGTGCACCGCGTCTTTTCTTAGTTTGAAGGTGGATTTCATAAAAGAAGCATATAAAAGAATAAGCTTCGCATATCGTGTATAAGGAAGTGTATTTATGGAAGAAGCACCGTTTTACCGTGACACCTGGGTAGAAGTGGATTTAGATGCGATTTATAACAATGTTACGCATATTAAAGAGTTCATTCCAAGTGATGTAGAGATTTTTGCTGTAGTTAAAGCGAATGCATATGGGCACGATTATGTACCGGTGGCTAAAACTGCATTAGAAGCAGGAGCAACAAGATTAGCAGTTGCTTTTTTAGATGAAGCTTTAGTGCTTCGGAGGGCTGGTATTACTGCACCGATTTTAGTATTAGGTCCTTCCCCGCCCCGTGATGTAAATGTAGCTGCTGAAAATGATGTAGCATTAACTGTTTTTCAAAAAGAATGGGTGGAAGAAGCGATAAAGCTCTGGGATGGTTCATCAATAATGAAATTCCATATTAATTTTGATAGTGGTATGGGGAGAATCGGAATACGTGAACGTAAAGAATTAAAAGGGTTCTTAAAGAGTTTAGAAGGTGCACCATTTTTAGAGTTAGAAGGAGTATATACGCATTTTGCAACAGCGGATGAGGTTGAGACTTCTTACTTTGATAAGCAATATAATACATTCTTGCAGCAGTTAAGTTGGTTGAAAGAATTTGGAGTGAACCCTAAATTTGTCCATACAGCCAATAGTGCTGCAACGTTAAGGTTTCAAGGGATTACATTTAATGCGGTGCGAATTGGTATTGCGATGTATGGACTATCCCCATCTGTAGAAATACGTCCTTTTTTACCATTTAAATTGGAACCAGCGTTGTCGCTTCATACGAAGGTTGCTCATATTAAGCAAGTGATTAAAGGGGATGGGATTAGTTATAATGTCACATACCGAACGAGAACCGAAGAATGGATTGCGACAGTTGCGATTGGATATGCGGATGGATGGCTTAGAAGGTTGCAAGGATTTAAAGTGCTTGTAAATGGTGAAAGGGTACCGATTGTAGGGCGAGTAACAATGGATCAATTCATGATACATCTTCCTTGTGAAGTGCCACTTGGTACGAAAGTTACACTCATTGGGAGACAAGGTGATGAGTATATTAGTGCTACCGAGGTTGCTGAATATTCCGGGACTATTAATTATGAAATTATTGCAACGATAAGCTTCCGTGTACCGAGAATATTTATACGACACGGTAAAGTTGTAGAAGTAATCAATTATTTGAACGATATATAGAAGGAGCTATTATCGCTCAGCACCTCGTCATTTAGAGGATTTTCGCTAATGGAAAATAGGCTCTTTTTTGCTAGGGAGCTTCTTTTTATAATTGTTATTAATATAAGTTACAATGAAATATTACTGAAGTATTGCTTTATTCCTTGTTTGAAAGAGATAAAAAGTAAAAGAGGATGAATGTTTTATTTATGAATTGGAAAACATAAGCAAGGAATAAGGAAGTCTTTGCAACAGGCTCCATACAATGGTATTATTACAATAGGTGTCATATATATATTTGGGTGTGTAGTTGACGGTGGAGGTGTATTTTTGTGTCCGAATCAAGTGTAACTACTGAAATCGTGGTTCGGTTGCCAAAGCAAATGGTAACGGAATTGGACGGAATTGGAAAACAAGAGAATAAGAATCGCCATGAACTAATTTGCCAGGCAACACAACTGTTATTGCGTCAACATAAGACGAAGAAACGCTACCAACATGAATCAATGCGACGTGGGTACATTGAAATGGGAAAAATTAATCTTGGTATTGCATCTGAAGCTTTCTTAGCAGAGTATGAAGCAGCTCATACAGTAGAACGCTTAGTTAGCGGGGGGTAATATTTTGATTGTAAAACGCGGCGACGTGTATTTTGCAGACCTTTCCCCAGTTGTTGGTTCTGAGCAAGGAGGCGTTCGTCCGGTTCTTGTCATTCAAAATGACATCGGAAATCGTTTTAGTCCGACTGTGATTGTAGCGGCTATTACTGCACAGATTCAAAAAGCGAAATTACCCACTCATGTGGAAATTGATGCGAAAAAGTATGGTTTTGAGAGAGATTCTGTTATTTTACTTGAGCAGATTCGAACAATCGATAAGCAACGCTTAACGGACAAAATCACTCATTTGGATGAAGTGATGATGAGTCGTGTAGATGAAGCGTTACAAATTAGTTTAGGACTAATAGATTTTTAAATCGGCAGTTTAAGTTGCTCTCTTTACAGGGCAACTTTTTTTTATTATAGAGGAGGTTACGGTTGGATATGGAAATGGTAGATAATCGACAAGGGTTAATGAAAATGTTAGTGAAAGAATTAGGCTTTACAGAAAAGCAAGTTCGTCATGTTATTCAATTAACAGAAGAAGGTAACACAGTTCCATTTATCGCTCGTTACCGAAAAGAATGGACAGGATCACTAGATGAGGTGCAAATTCGTGCAATCTTAGAAAGATGGCAATATATGATGCAACTAGAAGATAGGAAAGAAGAGGTTCTTCGTCTTATTGGTGAAAAGGGTAAACTAACCGAAGAGCTGCGTCGTCATATTGTTGCCGCAAAAAAACTTCAGGAAGTAGAAGATTTATATCGTCCATATAAAGAAAAGAGAAGAACGAAAGCTACAATTGCTAAAGAAAAGGGATTAGAACCGTTAGCTGAGTGGCTATTGTTATATAAAAAAGAGAATCCAGCAGAGAAGGCTATGGAATTTGTTAATGCAGAAAAAGAAGTGGAGTCTGCAGAAGATGCGTTGCAAGGTGCGCAAGATATTATTGCGGAACTTGTTTCGGATAATGCGGCATATCGTAGTTGGATTCGCAATACTACTTTCCGAAAAGGGATTATGTCTTCATCTGTAAAAGATAAAGAAAAAGATGAAAAGAATATATATGAAATGTATTATGGCTACGAAGAACCGTTGCAAAAAGTAGTGCCGCATCGTGTACTAGCTATGAATCGTGGTGAAAAGGAAGACGTATTAAGAGTTTCTGTTATCACGCCAATTGAAGAAATTCTTCAGTTTTTACATAAAAAAATGATTCTTGATGAAGCTTCTAAAAGTGCACATTATGTACAATTAGCGATGGAAGATGGATATAAGCGATTAATTCAACCTTCAATAGAAAGAGAAATTCGTAAAGAATTAATGGAAACGGCCGAAGAGCAAGCGATTCATATTTTCTCTGAGAATTTACGTAATTTATTATTACAGCCTCCGATGAAAGGGAAAGTTGTGTTAGCGGTAGATCCAGCATATAGGACCGGTTGTAAATTAGCTGTAGTAGATGATACAGGGAAAGTTCTTCACATAGATGTTATTTATCCGCATCCGCCTGTTCGTAAATATGAGGATGCAAAAACGAAAATCATTTCCATTATAGATAAATATGAAGTTGAAATGATAGCGATTGGAAATGGTACAGCTTCGAGAGAAACGGAAGAATTTATAGTAGATGTATTACAAAATGTAGAACGAGATGTATTTTACATTATTGTAAATGAAGCGGGTGCTAGTGTGTACTCAGCATCTGATGTAGCTCGCGAGGAATTCCCGAATTTACAGGTTGAAGAAAGGAGTGCTGTTTCAATTGGGAGACGTCTGCAAGATCCACTTGCAGAGCTTGTGAAAATTGACCCTAAATCTGTTGGGGTGGGACAATATCAACATGATGTATCTCAAAAGAGATTAAATGAATCATTAACATTTGTAGTAGAGACAGCGGTTAACCGAGTTGGTGTTAATGTAAATACAGCTTCAGTTGCATTGTTGCAATATGTTTCGGGGTTATCAAAAACAGTTGCGAAAAATATTGTAGCTAAGCGTGAGGAAGATGGAAAATTCACGAAGCGTACTGAATTAAAGAAAATCCCGCGTTTAGGTGCAAAAACATATGAACAATGTATCGGGTTTTTACGTATATTAGAAGGAGCGAATCCGTTAGATCGCACAGGGATTCATCCAGAACAATATAAAAATGTTGAATTGTTATTAAAGAGCCTAGGGTTATCAAAGAATGATGTGGGGAAACCAAACTTGCAAAAGAGTTTAGAAGGAGTAGATATTTCTAAATTATCTCAAGAGACCGAGATTGGTGAGCCAACATTAGTTGATATTATGGATGCTTTAATTAGCCCGGAACGAGATATGAGGGATGAGTTGCCAAAGCCACTTTTGAAAAAGGGGATTTTAAAATTAGAAGATTTAAAGCGTGGTATGGAATTAGAGGGAACGATCCGCAATGTTGTTGATTTCGGTGCCTTTGTTGATATTGGTGTGAAGCAAGATGGTTTAGTACATATTTCTAAACTAAGTAAACAATTTGTAAAGCATCCATTAGATATCGTATCGGTGGGGCAAATTGTAAAGGTATGGGTAGATGATATTGATACGAAAAAAGGTCGTGTTGCATTATCAATGTTACCAATTGAATAGAAAATAAAGAGAGCAGATGAAACTGCTCTCTTTTTATGGATAGGAAAGTTTCATTGATTATGAGCTTTGGTGTATTTTACTATAATAAAACCAGCATTCATTTAGTAACTTGATTTGATACCGGTTTTTTTCGAAATATGCACGTTGCATTTGTTTCTTTAGCCATGTAGGCATAGGAATCCCTCCTTGTTTAATCCTGCTCTCAAAAATTCCTCCTTTTATATTAAAGAAATATTGATGAGAGGTTGGTGAGTGGATTTCTATCAATGCTGCATTTTTAGAAATCACGCTTCTTGAATGAGGATGGGTATATGTACTATTTAATATATGTATAGGAAGGGAGAAAAGTGTAAAAATATTTTTTGTTTAGGAGGAATGAGAATGGATGAGCAAGAAATTCAGAGGTTAGTGGAAGAGGTATCGTTACAATGCTTTGGAATGCCGTTTTTACATAAAGCGATGTTTAATAGTAGGTTACGTACAACGGGTGGGCGCTATCTATTGAAGAATCATAATATAGAATTGAATTATCGATATTACGAAATATATGGTAAAGAAGAGTTAGTCGGGATTGTTAAACATGAACTTTGTCATTATCACTTACATATCACAGGAAAAGGGTATAAGCACCGAGATAGAGATTTTCGTGAGTTATTAAAGAAAGTAGGTGCACCACGTTTTTGTAAACGAATGATTAGTGAGGAGGAAACGAAAGTTTATACGTATGAATGTATAGGTTGTTCGTTTCAATATGTAAGAAGACGTAAAATAAATACACAAAGATATGTATGTGGAAAGTGCAAAGGACAACTAAAACTGGTAGTGAAAACATCTTGACAGTGAAAACGCAATCCAGTATATTATAAACATGTCCCGTTTGCGCAAGACGTTGTAAAAAAACTTCTTGACTTACGATGAGAAATTTTATAAGATACAAATTGTCTTTATTATTCCGCAGTAGCTCAGTGGTAGAGCTATCGGCTGTTAACCGATCGGTCGTAGGTTCGAGTCCTACCTGCGGAGCCATATACAGAGAAGTACCCAAGTGGCTCAAGGGGCTCCCCTGCTAAGGGAGTAGATCGCTAACGCGGTGCGAGGGTTCGAATCCCTTCTTCTCTGCCATATATATTGGCCCGTTGGTCAAGTGGTTAAGACACCGCCCTTTCACGGCGGTAACACGGGTTCGAATCCCGTACGGGTCACCACTTCGGAGGATTAGCTCAGCTGGGAGAGCACCTGCCTTACAAGCAGGGGGTCGGCGGTTCGATCCCGTCATCCTCCACCATATAAATTATATAAATAATATTATCGCGGGGTGGAGCAGTACGGTAGCTCGTCGGGCTCATAACCCGAAGGTCGCAGGTTCAAATCCTGTCCCCGCAACCAAATGGTCCCGTGGTGTAGTGGTTAACATGCCTGCCTGTCACGCAGGAGATCGCCGGTTCGACCCCGGTCGGGACCGCCATTTTAACTTCTGCTATATAGCAGTTGTTTTTTATTGGTCATTATGGTACAATAACATTTGTCTTTGAAAAGAAGATAACTATTTCGATGGGCTATAGCCAAGCGGTAAGGCAACGGACTTTGACTCCGTCATGCGCTGGTTCGAATCCAGCTAGCCCAGCCATTTACGAGCCATTAGCTCAGTTGGTAGAGCATCTGACTTTTAATCAGAGGGTCGAAGGTTCGAATCCTTCATGGCTCACTTTTGTTTTTTCCGCGCGGTCGTGGCGGAACGGCAGACGCGCTAGGTTGAGGGCCTAGTGGGGGAAACCCCGTGGAGGTTCAAGTCCTCTCGGCCGCATCAAAAAATCTTTTTAAAAAAGTACTTGTATTTGAAAATGTAGTATGATAAGATAATTGAGTCGCCAAAATACAACGACGAAAAAACATCATGAATAAGCGCCCGTAGCTCAATTGGATAGAGCGTTTGACTACGGATCAAGAGGTTAGGGGTTCGACTCCTCTCGGGCGCGCCATAACGGGAAGTGGCTCAGCTTGGTAGAGCACCTGGTTTGGGACCAGGGGGTCGCAGGTTCAAATCCTGTCTTCCCGACCACGCGGGTGTAGTTTAGTGGTAAAACAAGAGCCTTCCAAGCTCTGGTCGAGAGTTCGATTCTCTTCACCCGCTTTTAGTTCTTTGAAAACTGAACGAAACAAACAACGTGAACGTCAATTTTTATTTTTAGATGCTAGACAAACTAACTTTATTGGAGAGTTTGATCCTGGCTCAGGATGAACGCTGGCGGCGTGCCTAATACATGCAAGTCGAGCGAATGGATTAAGAGCTTGCTCTTATGAAGTTAGCGGCGGACGGGTGAGTAACACGTGGGTAACCTGCCCATAAGACTGGGATAACTCCGGGAAACCGGGGCTAATACCGGATAATATTTTGAACTGCATGGTTCGAAATTGAAAGGCGGCTTCGGCTGTCACTTATGGATGGACCCGCGTCGCATTAGCTAGTTGGTGAGGTAACGGCTCACCAAGGCAACGATGCGTAGCCGACCTGAGAGGGTGATCGGCCACACTGGGACTGAGACACGGCCCAGACTCCTACGGGAGGCAGCAGTAGGGAATCTTCCGCAATGGACGAAAGTCTGACGGAGCAACGCCGCGTGAGTGATGAAGGCTTTCGGGTCGTAAAACTCTGTTGTTAGGGAAGAACAAGTGCTAGTTGAATAAGCTGGCACCTTGACGGTACCTAACCAGAAAGCCACGGCTAACTACGTGCCAGCAGCCGCGGTAATACGTAGGTGGCAAGCGTTATCCGGAATTATTGGGCGTAAAGCGCGCGCAGGTGGTTTCTTAAGTCTGATGTGAAAGCCCACGGCTCAACCGTGGAGGGTCATTGGAAACTGGGAGACTTGAGTGCAGAAGAGGAAAGTGGAATTCCATGTGTAGCGGTGAAATGCGTAGAGATATGGAGGAACACCAGTGGCGAAGGCGACTTTCTGGTCTGTAACTGACACTGAGGCGCGAAAGCGTGGGGAGCAAACAGGATTAGATACCCTGGTAGTCCACGCCGTAAACGATGAGTGCTAAGTGTTAGAGGGTTTCCGCCCTTTAGTGCTGAAGTTAACGCATTAAGCACTCCGCCTGGGGAGTACGGCCGCAAGGCTGAAACTCAAAGGAATTGACGGGGGCCCGCACAAGCGGTGGAGCATGTGGTTTAATTCGAAGCAACGCGAAGAACCTTACCAGGTCTTGACATCCTCTGAAAATCCTAGAGATAGGACTTCTCCTTCGGGAGCAGAGTGACAGGTGGTGCATGGTTGTCGTCAGCTCGTGTCGTGAGATGTTGGGTTAAGTCCCGCAACGAGCGCAACCCTTGATCTTAGTTGCCATCATTAAGTTGGGCACTCTAAGGTGACTGCCGGTGACAAACCGGAGGAAGGTGGGGATGACGTCAAATCATCATGCCCCTTATGACCTGGGCTACACACGTGCTACAATGGACGGTACAAAGAGCTGCAAGACCGCGAGGTGGAGCTAATCTCATAAAACCGTTCTCAGTTCGGATTGTAGGCTGCAACTCGCCTACATGAAGCTGGAATCGCTAGTAATCGCGGATCAGCATGCCGCGGTGAATACGTTCCCGGGCCTTGTACACACCGCCCGTCACACCACGAGAGTTTGTAACACCCGAAGTCGGTGGGGTAACCTTTATGGAGCCAGCCGCCTAAGGTGGGACAGATGATTGGGGTGAAGTCGTAACAAGGTAGCCGTATCGGAAGGTGCGGCTGGATCACCTCCTTTCTATGGAGAATTGATGAACGCAGTTCATCAATAAACGTTGACTTGTTTCGTTTCGTTCAGTTTTGAGAGAACTATCTCTCAAGTTTAAATGTATGTTCTTTGAAAACTAGATAACAGTGTAGCTCATATTTTTTTAATTTTAGTTTGGTTAAGTTAGAAAGGGCGCACGGTGGATGCCTTGACACTAGGAGTCGATGAAGGACGGGACTAACGCCGATATGCTTCGGGGAGCTGTAAGTAAGCTTTGATCCGAAGATTTCCGAATGGGGAAACCCACTATACGTAATGGTATGGTATCCTTACCTGAATACATAGGGTATGGAAGACAGACCCAGGGAACTGAAACATCTAAGTACCTGGAGGAAGAGAAAGCAAATGCGATTTCCTGAGTAGCGGCGAGCGAAACGGAATCTAGCCCAAACCAAGAGGCTTGCCTCTTGGGGTTGTAGGACATTCTATACGGAGTTACAAAGGAACGAGGTAGACGAAGCGACCTGGAAAGGTCCGTCACAGAGGGTAACAACCCCGTAGTCGAAACTTCGTTCTCTCTTGAATGTATCCTGAGTACGGCGGAACACGTGAAATTCCGTCGGAATCTGGGAGGACCATCTCCCAAGGCTAAATACTCCCTAGTGATCGATAGTGAACCAGTACCGTGAGGGAAAGGTGAAAAGCACCCCGGAAGGGGAGTGAAAGAGATCCTGAAACCGTGTGCCTACAAATAGTCAGAGCCCGTTAATGGGTGATGGCGTGCCTTTTGTAGAATGAACCGGCGAGTTACGATCCCGTGCAAGGTTAAGCTGAAGAGGCGGAGCCGCAGCGAAAGCGAGTCTGAATAGGGCGTTTAGTACGTGGTCGTAGACCCGAAACCAGGTGATCTACCCATGTCCAGGGTGAAGTTCAGGTAACACTGAATGGAGGCCCGAACCCACGCACGTTGAAAAGTGCGGGGATGAGGTGTGGGTAGCGGAGAAATTCCAATCGAACCTGGAGATAGCTGGTTCTCCCCGAAATAGCTTTAGGGCTAGCCTTAAGTGTAAGAGTCTTGGAGGTAGAGCACTGATTGAACTAGGGGTCCTCATCGGATTACCGAATTCAGTCAAACTCCGAATGCCAATGACTTATCCTTAGGAGTCAGACTGCGAGTGATAAGATCCGTAGTCAAGAGGGAAACAGCCCAGATCGCCAGCTAAGGTCCCAAAGTGTGTATTAAGTGGAAAAGGATGTGGAGTTGCTTAGACAACTAGGATGTTGGCTCAGAAGCAGCCACCATTTAAAGAGTGCGTAATAGCTCACTAGTCGAGTGACTCTGCGCCGAAAATGTACCGGGGCTAAATACACCACCGAAGCTGCGAATTGATACCAATGGTATCAGTGGTAGGGGAGCGTTCTAAGTGCAGTGAAGTCAGACCGGAAGGACTGGTGGAGCGCTTAGAAGTGAGAATGCCGGTATGAGTAGCGAAAGACGGGTGAGAATCCCGTCCACCGAATGCCTAAGGTTTCCTGAGGAAGGCTCGTCCGCTCAGGGTTAGTCAGGACCTAAGCCGAGGCCGACAGGCGTAGGCGATGGACAACAGGTTGATATTCCTGTACCACCTCTTTATCGTTTGAGCAATGGAGGGACGCAGAAGGATAGAAGAAGCGTGCGATTGGTTGTGCACGTCCAAGCAGTTAGGCTGATAAGTAGGCAAATCCGCTTATCGTGAAGGCTGAGCTGTGATGGGGAAGCTCCTTATGGAGCGAAGTCTTTGATTCCCCGCTGCCAAGAAAAGCTTCTAGCGAGATAAAAGGTGCCTGTACCGCAAACCGACACAGGTAGGCGAGGAGAGAATCCTAAGGTGTGCGAGAGAACTCTGGTTAAGGAACTCGGCAAAATGACCCCGTAACTTCGGGAGAAGGGGTGCTTTCTTAACGGAAAGCCGCAGTGAATAGGCCCAAGCGACTGTTTAGCAAAAACACAGGTCTCTGCGAAGCCGTAAGGCGAAGTATAGGGGCTGACACCTGCCCGGTGCTGGAAGGTTAAGGAGAGGGGTTAGCGTAAGCGAAGCTCTGAACTGAAGCCCCAGTAAACGGCGGCCGTAACTATAACGGTCCTAAGGTAGCGAAATTCCTTGTCGGGTAAGTTCCGACCCGCACGAAAGGTGTAACGATTTGGGCACTGTCTCAACCAGAGACTCGGTGAAATTATAGTACCTGTGAAGATGCAGGTTACCCGCGACAGGACGGAAAGACCCCGTGGAGCTTTACTGTAGCCTGATATTGAATTTTGGTACAGTTTGTACAGGATAGGCGGGAGCCATTGAAACCGGAGCGCTAGCTTCGGTGGAGGCGCTGGTGGGATACCGCCCTGACTGTATTGAAATTCTAACCTACGGGTCTTATCGACCCGGGAGACAGTGTCAGGTGGGCAGTTTGACTGGGGCGGTCGCCTCCTAAAGTGTAACGGAGGCGCCCAAAGGTTCCCTCAGAATGGTTGGAAATCATTCGTAGAGTGCAAAGGCATAAGGGAGCTTGACTGCGAGACCTACAAGTCGAGCAGGGACGAAAGTCGGGCTTAGTGATCCGGTGGTTCCGCATGGAAGGGCCATCGCTCAACGGATAAAAGCTACCCCGGGGATAACAGGCTTATCTCCCCCAAGAGTCCACATCGACGGGGAGGTTTGGCACCTCGATGTCGGCTCATCGCATCCTGGGGCTGTAGTCGGTCCCAAGGGTTGGGCTGTTCGCCCATTAAAGCGGTACGCGAGCTGGGTTCAGAACGTCGTGAGACAGTTCGGTCCCTATCCGTCGTGGGCGTAGGAAATTTGAGAGGAGCTGTCCTTAGTACGAGAGGACCGGGATGGACGCACCGCTGGTGTACCAGTTGTTCTGCCAAGGGCATAGCTGGGTAGCTATGTGCGGAAGGGATAAGTGCTGAAAGCATCTAAGCATGAAGCCCCCCTCAAGATGAGATTTCCCATAGCGTAAGCTAGTAAGATCCCTGAAAGATGATCAGGTTGATAGGTTCGAGGTGGAAGCATGGTGACATGTGGAGCTGACGAATACTAATAGATCGAGGACTTAACCATATAATATGAAGCGATGTTATCTAGTTTTGAAAGAATATAAAAAACTTGTTGACTTTAAATGTCGAATGAGTTATGATGATTCTTGTCTTAAATGAATACAGTCTGGTAATGATGGCAGAGAGGTCACACCCGTTCCCATACCGAACACGGAAGTTAAGCTCTCTAGCGCCGATGGTAGTTGGGACCTTGTCCCTGTGAGAGTAGGACGTTGCCAGGCTATTTATATCATCGCGGGGTGGAGCAGTACGGTAGCTCGTCGGGCTCATAACCCGAAGGTCGCAGGTTCAAATCCTGTCCCCGCAACCAAATGGTCCCGTGGTGTAGTGGTTAACATGCCTGCCTGTCACGCAGGAGATCGCCGGTTCGACCCCGGTCGGGACCGCCATTTTATATAAAGAAAAGAACGAAACAAGTTGTTTCGTATTTTTTTATTTGTTTTAACAAAAAACTAATAAAGACAGTCAAACTATCCTTAGGAAAACTCCTAAGGACTTTTTTATATATTTAAAACCTGTATAATAAAGAGCAGAGAACATTGTGAGTAAAGTAGGTGAAGTCTGTGAGTAAATATGAAATAACAACAAAATCTTCCGAAGAAACCCAACGATTATCAGAAAAATTAGGGGGACTTGTAAAGGAAAAAGATGTAATTATTTTAGAAGGTGATCTTGGAGCTGGCAAGACGACTTTTACAAAAGGACTAGCAAAAGGTCTTGGAGTGAAAAGAGTCGTAAATAGTCCTACCTTCAATATTATTAAAGAATATAAAGGAAGATTACCGCTATATCATATGGATGTGTATCGTTTAGCGGAAAGTGAAGAAGATTTAGGATTTGATGAGTATTTCTATGGTGAAGGGATTACAGTAGTAGAATGGGCTCATTTAATAGAAGCATATTTACCGAATGAGAAGTTACAAATTAGTTTATTCCATGCTGGAGATGATACACGAAAAATTCTACTCGAGCCAATTGGAGATCGCTATATTAGATTATGTGAGGAGCTATTACAAGATGAAAGTACTAGCAATTGATACTTCAAATTACGTAATGGGTGTATCCCTTATTGAGGAAGGGAACGTGATTGGGGAAATCATTACAAATTTAACAAAAAACCATTCTGTACGTCTTATGCCAGCTGTAGAGAAACTTTTAAAAGAATGCGGTGTAAAACCGAAAGAATTGACTAAAATTGTTGTAGCAGCTGGACCAGGATCATATACAGGTGTTCGTATAGGTGTGACAGCTGCAAAAACATTAGCTTGGTCACTTCAAATACCAATTGTAGGTGTATCCAGTTTAGAAGTGTTAGCTGCAAATGGTGCTAACTTTAGTGGACTAATTTGTCCTTTATTTGATGGAAGACGTGGACAAATTTATACTGGGTTATATACATATGAAGGAGAGCAGTTAACTTCAATAGAAGAAGATCGAATTATTCTTATTGTAGACTGGTTGCAAATGTTAAAAGATAAAGGACAGCTTGTTTTATTTATCGGTAACGATGTTAAATTGCATAAAGAAACAATTGTAGAATATTTAGGTGAACAAGCTGTATTTGCTCCGTTCACTAAGAATAACCCAAGGCCAAGTGAATTAGCATTTTTAGGATTACAAAAAGAAGAACAAGACGTGCATACGTTTGTTCCTAGCTATCTTCGTTTAGCTGAAGCTGAAACAAAATGGTTAGAAAGTCAAAACAAGTAGGGGCCTTGCAGAAGATGGATATGATATTTAGAAAGATGGCACTCGATGATATTGATCAAATTGTAGCTATTGAAGAAGCATCTTTTTCAACCCCTTGGACTGCAGATGCCTTTCACCGCGAATTAGAGATGAATGAACATGCACATTATGTCGTGCTAGAAAAAGATGGTCTCGTAATTGGATATTGTGGATTGTGGATAATTCTTGATGAATCACATGTAACAAATATAGCTATCCTGCCAGAATACAGAGGCAAAAAGCTAGGGGATGCCTTATTGAAAGAAGTCATTTCCGAGGCGAAAGGGTTAGGAGTAAAAACAATGACACTTGAAGTACGCGTGTCAAATGAAGTAGCAAAGCAGTTATACAGAAAATACGGATTTCAAAATGGTGGGATTCGTAAACGATACTATGCGGACAATCAGGAAGATGGTCTTGTAATGTGGGTGAATATATAATGGAAAAAAATACGATTATACTTGGTATTGAAACAAGCTGTGATGAAACAGCTGTAGCAGTTGTTAAAAATGGAACGGAAATCATTGCGAATGTCGTTGCATCACAAATTGAAAGTCATAAGCGTTTTGGCGGAGTTGTACCAGAGATTGCATCCCGTCATCATGTAGAAGAAATCACAGTTGTGTTAGAAGAAGCTTTAAAAGAAGCGAATATCACTTTTGAGGATATTGATGCAATTGCTGTAACAGAAGGCCCAGGTTTAGTTGGAGCACTTTTAATAGGTGTAAATGCAGCGAAGGCTGTGGCTTTTGCTCATGATATCCCTTTAGTTGGTGTTCATCATATTGCCGGTCATATTTATGCGAACCGTTTAGTAAAAGACGTACAATTCCCGTTACTATCGCTTGTTGTATCCGGTGGGCATACGGAGCTTGTTTATATGAAAGAGCATGGTTCATTTGAAGTGATTGGTGAAACGCGAGATGATGCGGCAGGAGAAGCTTACGATAAAGTAGCTCGTACATTATCAATGCCTTATCCAGGTGGTCCTCATATTGATCGCCTTGCGCATGAAGGAAAACCAACAATTGATTTGCCTCGTGCGTGGCTAGAACCTGATTCGTATGATTTTAGTTTTAGTGGATTGAAGTCAGCAGTTATCAACACTGTGCATAACGCAAAACAACGCGGTATAGAAATTGCACCAGAAGATTTAGCAGCAAGTTTCCAAGAAAGTGTAATAGATGTACTTGTAACGAAAGCGTCTCGTGCAGCAGATGCTTATAATGTAAAACAAGTGCTTCTTGCTGGTGGAGTAGCTGCCAATAAAGGGCTTCGTGCACGTTTAGAAGCAGAATTTGCACAAAAAGAAAATATAGAGCTAATTATTCCTCCTCTATCTTTATGCACAGATAATGCAGCGATGATTGCAGCTGCAGGTACAATTGCATACGAACAAGGAAAACGCGCTACATTAGCTTTAAATGCAAATCCAGGATTAGATATTGAAGCATAGTTATACACAAAATTAACCACAGCTTGTGGATAAAACCCAAATTATCTGTTGATAATATGGGTTTTTTTGTGTACATGAAATGTGTATAACTTTTTATTTAGTTGTGGATAATGTGGAAAAGTTATTTGGAAGTTTATATTATAAAGGTGGATATGTGCATAACCTTGTGGATAACGTAGGTGAAGTCTGACCTTTGAAGAAATTCATTTTTGGGAAATAAAAATAAGGAGATGTCCAAAAAAACATTTTGAAACATCATCCTCTTATTATATAAGGTGCTACTATTGTCAATCCTTGTCGAATTGTTTATATAATTTCATTTACTATGGTATTGATTCAAAAAAGAAAATAAAAAAGAGGTCATCTCGTCAAAAAGCCTGACTTATGAGACATCCTCCTCTTTTAAATTCTCTTATATATGCAGTTCTTCCCATTCTGCCATACAAGCTTCAAGCAGTTCTTGCAGTGTTTGTTTTTTAGTTGTAATTTCACTAGCCTTTTCATAATCTGCATATATTTCTGGTAAGCAAAGCTGATCTTCTAATGTAGCAATTTCTTCTTCTAAGCCTACGATATTTTGTTCCAGTTCTTCAATTTTTCGAGTGCGTTGACGTTCTAACTGTTTACGTTCTTTTTCTTCGAGATAATTTAATTTTTCTTGTGCCACCACTTTTTGAACAGGTACTTCATCTTCTTGCTGCTCAAATTCCGCACGTTCAATCATTTCATTTTTCTTTTCAACGTAATAATCGTAATCACCTAAATATTCTTGTGCACCTTCTGTTGATAACTCAACAACCGTTGTCGTTACGCGATTAATGAAGTAGCGGTCATGAGAGACGAATAGAAGAGTACCTGGGTAATCAATTAAAGCATTCTCCAAAATCTCTTTACTATTTAAATCAAGATGGTTTGTTGGCTCATCAAGAATTAATAAATTGGATTTTTGCATCATAAGTTTTGCAAGAGCTAGTCGAGCCTTTTGTCCACCACTAAGAGAAGATACTGGTTTTAATACATCATCCCCTGTGAATAAAAAGTTGCCTAGTATAGTGCGAATTTCTTTTTCAGGTTGCAGGGGATATTCATCCCATAGTTCATTTAAAACTCGTTTCGAAGATGTTAAATTGGCTTGTTCTTGATCATAATAACCAACAGATACATTTGATCCAAAAGCAACGTTTCCATGTAATAGCTGTAACTTATTCACAATGGATTTTAATAATGTAGATTTTCCAATTCCGTTCGGCCCAACTAAGGCAACACTATCACCACGAGTTAAGCGCATATTTACATGTTCAATAATCGGTTCCTGTTCATAGCCAATAGTTACATCTTTTACTTGTAAAACATCATTTCCACTTTGTTTTTCAATATCGAAGTGGAAGGAAGCTGATTTAGAATCGCCTAATGGTCTAGTTAATACGTCCATTCTGTCTAATTGTTTACGGCGACTTTGAGCACGTTTTGTCGTAGATGCGCGAGCTATATTTTTTTGCACAAAGTCTTCCAGTTTAGCGATTTCATCTTGTTGTTTTTCATAACGCTTCATCTCTTGCTCGTATAGAGCTGATTTTAAGTCTAAATATTTACTGTAGTTACCAACAAATCGTCGGCTTTCCTTATTAGAAATTTCGTATACTTGTGTAACGAGTTTATCTAAGAAATAACGGTCATGGGAAACGATTAAAATCGCACCAGGATAGCCTTGTAAGTATTGTTCAAGCCATGTTAGTGTCTCAATGTCCAAATGGTTTGTAGGTTCGTCTAAAATAAGTAAGTCTGGTCTAGTTAATAATAATTTCCCAAGAGCTAATCGAGTCTTTTGTCCACCACTTAATGTAGAAATTGTCGTCTGGTGCGTTTCAACAGGGAAGCCAAGACCGCTTAAAATCGAGCGTATATCCGCTTCGTACTGATAGCCGCCTTGATCTTTATAATCTAATTGTAATTGGTCATAATCAGCTAATAATTTCTCGTATATAGTCGCATTTGAAAAGTTTTCTTCTTTTCCCATCTCTTGCTCTAGCCTTCGAAGTTTTGTCTCCATCTGCTGCAAGTGTGTAAAGACGGTTAACATTTCATCCCAAATTGTTAAAGACGTTTCTAATCCGGTATTTTGAGCTAAATACCCCATTGAGACATCTTTCGGCTTTATAATTTCACCACCATCATGAGATAACTCACCAGCTATTATTTTTAATAATGTAGATTTTCCGGCTCCATTTCGTCCGACTAATGCGATACGATCTTTTGTTTGAACTTCCAATTTTATGTTTGCAAGAATCGTTTCTGCACCGTATAATTTCGAAAGCCCATTCACTTGTAATAATATCAATGTTTTCACCTCAAATAATTTCTTAACTTTGCCATGTTTATATTTCTCAATCATACTAAAAATAGTGTATAGTTTAAAATAAAGAGAGAATACTTCTTCTTTTTATTATACAAGGAAATTCATGAGTACTAAACTTCTGTATTTGATTCAAGTATAAGAATAAAGATAGGAAGAGAGGAGAGGTTATATGGATCAGCAAAAAATTCCACAGGCCACTGCCAAACGATTGCCTCTATACTATCGATTTATCCAAAACTTATCTCTTTCTGGTAAGCAACGTGTTTCATCAGCCGAATTGAGTGAAGCGGTAAAGGTTGATTCCGCAACTATTCGAAGAGATTTTTCATATTTTGGAGCGTTAGGGAAAAAAGGATATGGATATAACGTAAATTATTTATTATCATTTTTCCGTGAAACACTCGACCAAGATGATATAACACGTGTAGCACTTATTGGAGTAGGTAATTTAGGGACCGCTTTCTTACATTATAATTTCACGAAAAACAATAATACAAAAATTGAAATGGCATTTGATGTTAGTGAAGAGAAAGTTGGAACAGAAATCGGAGGAATTCCTGTATATCATTTGGATGAATTAGAAGAACGTTTATCAACTGATATACAAGTGGCAATATTAACGGTACCCGCTACAGTAGCGCAATCTGTGGCAGATAGATTGGCAGAAACGGACGTGCATGGTATTTTAAATTTCACACCAGCACGCTTAAATGTGTCAGAGAATATAAGAATTCATCACATTGATTTAGCTGTAGAGTTACAAACGCTTGTTTACTTTTTGAAGAATTATCCACAATAAAACGCAGAGGAGATGACCTCTGCGTTTTATTATTGTTTTTTCTTTGTGAATTTGACTAAGATAAGGCGAAGTGCCAAATTAAAATCAATTGTTGCCATAACTGCAAATAGTATTGTCCACATATTCCAGATTGTATCTGTTACGTTCGTAATAGCGAAGCGTGTAAAGATACATCCAAGAAGAAAGTATAATGCAGCCATGAACAATGGTGAGTTTCTCATACTAAAAATCCTCCGATAAAGCCTTGCATTTTTTCAGCTTCTTTAATCATTTCTTGAATTTGCTCATTACTTACTACAACTTGAGCGACTGCAACTAATGTATTCATTGCAACATGAGCTGCAATAGGAACGATAATTCGTTTCGTTTTTACGTATAAAAAGGCGAATACGAGCCCCATTGAAGTGTATACCAATAAGTGAGTAAAATCAAAATGAATCGCCGCGAATACAAGTGAACTAATAATAGCGGCAATAAAGAAGTTAAACTTCTTATAAAGTGTACCGAATAAAATTTTTCTAAATACGATTTCTTCCAAAATAGGTCCTATTATAGATATGACGATAAGGAACCAAGGTGTCGTTCTTGCGATGTCCATAAGTCTTGCTGTATTTTCAGATCCCGGTGTAATCCCTAATAAACGCATTTCGATCATACCGGCAATGCTTTGTGAGAACAGTGCTAAGAAGAAACCAATAAAAATCCACCCAATTGTAGCTGGAACAGTAGAGCGCATTTTATCTAAATGCCTGTCACGAATGTCTGTTCTGAGTAACCAAAGTACAACGCATAATGCAATGAAAAAGCTAATGATAGCCCAATGACCAGTTATGAGCTGAATTTTTTCCTCTCTAGTAAATCCCCTATTATCGTATAGTCCAGTTTTCAGGAGAAGCGGTAACCCGGCAATGCCTGATAACTGCATTAAAATGTATGTAACGATAATCCACCAATATTGTTTTTTCAAATGGTTTAACCATCCTTTCTAACGCTAGTGTATGAGATAAGGTAGGATAACATGTAAATATGCTACCTACGATATAAACTTTCATTTGAATTATATTTTTTTTGTAAATAAGTATTTGAAAATAAAATAGGAGACAGGAAAAAGTTGTACGTTTAGCGAAAACAACTTAGGGTGTCTTTCATATTGTAACATACAAGAAGTGGGAACAACGATTCATATAGTAAAGGCAGTAGAAGAAGTAATGCTATATAGGAAAGTGTATAAAGTAATTTGCGAAAAAATTATGATTTTTTTACTTGCAAAAAAAATTGAGATTATTTATTATTAGAAGTGTGTTAGCACTCGTGTGACTTGAGTGCTAATAAATAAAATTTACATAACAAAATGAGGAGGTTATTGTTCATGCTAAAGCCATTAGGTGATCGCGTTGTAATTGAACTTGTTCAAGCAGAAGAAAAAACAGCAAGTGGTATTGTATTACCAGACACTGCAAAAGAAAAACCACAAGAGGGTAAAGTTATTGCAGTAGGTACTGGCCGAGTGCTTGAAAATGGAGAGCGTGTTGCTTTAGAGGTAGCAGCAGGTGATCTTATCATCTTCTCAAAATATGCAGGTACTGAAGTGAAATACGAAGGTACAGACTACTTGATTTTACGTGAAAGTGACATTTTAGCAATTATCGGTTAATTATATACATTTAAAAATTCAAGGGGGTCAATTATTATGGCAAAAGATATTAAATTTAGTGAAGAAGCACGTCGTTCGATGCTTCGCGGTGTCGACACTCTTGCAAACGCAGTAAAAGTAACGCTTGGACCAAAAGGTCGTAACGTTGTACTTGAGAAAAAATTCGGTTCACCACTTATTACAAATGACGGTGTAACAATTGCAAAAGAAATCGAATTAGAAGATGCATTCGAAAACATGGGTGCGAAATTAGTAGCAGAAGTTGCTAGCAAAACAAACGATGTAGCTGGTGACGGAACGACAACTGCAACTGTATTAGCGCAAGCTATGATTCGTGAAGGTTTAAAAAACGTAACAGCTGGTGCAAACCCAATGGGTCTTCGTAAAGGTATCGAAAAAGCTGTTACTGCTGCAATTGGAGAATTAAAAGCGATTTCTAAACCAATCGAAGGTAAATCTTCTATCGCGCAAGTAGCTGCTATTTCTGCGGCTGACGAAGAAGTTGGTCAATTAATCGCTGAAGCAATGGAGCGCGTTGGTAACGACGGCGTTATTACTTTAGAAGAATCTAAAGGATTCACAACAGAATTAGACGTAGTAGAAGGTATGCAATTTGATCGTGGATATGCATCTCCTTACATGATTACTGATTCTGACAAAATGGAAGCAGTTCTTGATAACCCATATATCTTAATTACTGATAAGAAGATTTCTAACATCCAAGAAATCTTACCAGTATTAGAGCAAGTGGTACAACAAGGTAAACCACTTCTTATCATTGCTGAAGATGTAGAAGGCGAAGCGTTAGCTACATTAGTAGTGAACAAACTTCGTGGTACATTCAATGTAGTAGCTGTTAAAGCTCCTGGATTTGGTGACCGTCGTAAAGCAATGCTAGAAGATATCGCAATCTTAACTGGTGGCGAAGTAATTACTGAAGAACTAGGACGTGACTTAAAATCTGCTACAGTGGAATCTTTAGGACGCGCTGGTAAAATTGTTGTAACGAAAGAAAACACAACTGTAGTTGAAGGTATTGGAAATTCACAACAAATCGAAGCTCGCATCGGTCAAATCCGCGCGCAATTAGAAGAAACTACTTCTGAATTCGATCGTGAAAAATTACAAGAGCGTCTTGCAAAACTTGCGGGCGGCGTAGCAGTAATTAAAGTAGGTGCAGCAACTGAAACTGAGTTAAAAGAGCGCAAACTTCGCATTGAAGATGCACTTAACTCAACTCGTGCAGCAGTAGAAGAAGGTATCGTTGCAGGTGGTGGTACTTCACTTATGAACGTATACACAAAAGTAGCTTCTATCGTAGCTGAAGGCGACGAAGCAACAGGTATCAACATCGTACTTCGCGCACTAGAAGAGCCAGTTCGTCAAATCGCAATCAACGCTGGTCTAGAAGGATCTGTAGTTGTAGAGCGTCTAAAAGGCGAAAAAGTAGGCGTTGGTTTCAACGCAGCTACTGGCGAATGGGTTAACATGCTTGAGTCTGGTATCGTAGATCCAGCTAAAGTAACTCGTTCTGCACTTCAAAACGCAGCATCTGTTGCAGCTATGTTCTTAACGACTGAAGCTGTAGTTGCTGACAAGCCAGAACCAGCTGGTGCTGCTGGAATGCCTGACATGGGCGGCATGGGCATGGGCGGTATGGGCGGAATGATGTAATTCCGTTTGCCCGAAAAACATCCACTTTTATATAGAAGTGGATGTTTTTTTGTGTTTTTGAGCGCAGGAAATTAATTTCTGTAGAATTTTGTCGCTTTCTCTCTTGACCATATTGATACTTCATTGTTAGAATCTAGGAAGATAATATAAAACGATCCTTCATATATCCTCAATGATATGGTTTGAGAGTCTCTACCGGGTTACCGTAAACAACCTGACTATGAAGGCAGTGTGTCTTATATTTATAAAGAGCGGAGACTATCTTTCTTTATAAAGCCAGACCCCTGCCTTTTCTTTGTTATGAGACTAGAGGCGGAGGACTGGCTTTTTTTATTATATTAGTAATGCTTTTCGCCAAATTGGTGAAAATATTTATATACGAGAACTAACGTTGGGGTGATTATTTTGAAGAAGCAGCATGATACAATTATCGTTTTAGATTTTGGGAGTCAGTACAATCAGTTAATAGCACGTCGAATTCGTGAGTTCGGTGTATACAGTGAACTTCATCCGCATACAATTACTGCAGAAGAAATTAAAGCAATGAATCCAAAAGGGATCATTTTCTCTGGTGGACCAAATAGTGTATATGGTGAAGGTGCATTACATTGTGATGAAAAAATCTTTGAATTAGGTCTACCGATCTTCGGTATTTGTTACGGTATGCAACTTATGACGCAACAGTTCGGTGGTAAAGTAGAACGTGCAAACCACCGTGAGTATGGAAAAGCTGTTCTTAAAGTAGAGAACGAATCAAAATTATATACGAACCTTCCAGAAGAGCAAGTTGTATGGATGAGCCATGGTGACTTAGTAACTGGTTTACCTGAAGGATTCGTAGTAGATGCAACAAGTGAGTCTTGTCCAATTGCTGGTATGAGCAATGAAGCGAAAAACTTATACGGTGTACAATTCCACCCAGAAGTACGTCACTCTGAGCACGGTAACGATTTAATTAAAAACTTCGTATTCGGCGTATGTGGTTGTTCTGAAGGATGGAACATGGAGAACTTTATTGAAGTAGAATTAGAGAAGATCCGTGAAACTGTTGGAGACAAAAAAGTACTATGCGCACTTAGTGGCGGTGTAGATTCTTCTGTTGTAGCAGTATTAATTCATAAAGCAATCGGTGATCAACTAACATGTATTTTCGTGGACCACGGTTTACTTCGTAAAGATGAAGCAGAAGGTGTTATGAAAACATTTAGCGAAGGCTTCCATATGAACGTTATTAAAGTGGATGCAAAAGAACGCTTCATGAACAAGTTAAAAGGTGTAGAAGATCCAGAACAAAAACGTAAAATCATTGGTAATGAATTCATTTACGTATTTGATGATGAAGCTTCTAAATTACAAGGAATGGACTTCCTAGCGCAAGGTACACTTTACACAGACATCGTTGAAAGTGGTACAGCAACTGCACAAACAATTAAGTCTCACCATAACGTTGGTGGACTTCCAGAAGACATGCAGTTCAAATTAATTGAGCCTTTAAACACTTTATTTAAAGACGAAGTACGTGTATTAGGATCAGAACTAGGAATTCCTGATGAAATCGTATGGCGTCAACCGTTCCCAGGTCCAGGACTTGGTATTCGTGTATTAGGTGAAATTACAGAAGAGAAATTAGAAATCGTTCGTGAATCTGATGCGATTTTACGTGAAGAAATTATAAAAGCAGGATTAGACCGCGAAGTTTGGCAATACTTCACTGCGCTTCCTGGTATGCGTAGTGTAGGTGTTATGGGTGACGAGCGTACTTACGATTACACAGTAGGTATCCGTGCAGTAACATCTATCGACGGTATGACAGCTGACTGGGCACGTATCCCTTGGGATGTATTAGAGAAAATCTCTGTACGTATCGTAAACGAAGTAAAACACGTTAACCGTATCGTGTATGATATAACGAGTAAGCCACCAGCAACTATCGAGTGGGAATAGTATTGTAATAAAAAAGATCCATCTATCGTTTATGTATAGATGGATCTTTTTGTTTTTCTTCTTAATACGAACGAAAATATAAAAGTTTATAAAAATGTTCGTTTTTAAATTGACAAAAGCCCATCATCGAGTTAATATGAGTATGTAATTCAAACGAAAAGTGAATATTATGCCGTCGTATAATATCGGGGATATGGCCCGAAAGTTTCTACCTAGCTACCGTAAATGGCTTGACTACGAGGCGTTTGTATAAAGATAAGGGGAAACTTGTCTTTGTTTATAGAACGCTTCCATGTATATGCAATGGAAGCCTTTTTTATTTTTCGAGATAAAAGAGGGCTAGGGTGAAATACGGCGAGTAATCATATAACGGGGGAAACGTAAGATGAAACGCTATTTTCAGTTTGATGAACTCGGCACAAATTATAAAACAGAGTTCATAGCAGGTTTAACGACATTTCTATCTATGGCTTACGTACTATTTGTCAATCCTGCTACGCTGTCGCTTGGGAATGTTAAAGGATTACCGGCAGGTACAGGAATGGATCCAGGTGCAGTATTCGTTGCTACAGCATTAGCAGCGGCGATTGGTTCGTTAATTATGGGGATATTTGCGAAGTATCCGATTGCTTTAGCGCCAGGTATGGGAATAAACGCGTTCTTTGCTTATACAGCGGTGTTAACGATGGGAATTCCGTGGCAAACGGCGATTGCTGGAACATTAATGTCAGGTATTATCTTTATTATTCTTACTGCTTCAGGTATTCGTGAAAAAATCATTAATGCAATTCCAGTAGAGTTAAAGTTTGCAGTAGCGGCGGGTATCGGATTATTCATTGCCTTCCTTGGATTCCAAAATGCCGGAATTATCGTGAAAAATGATGCTGTTCTTGTTGGATTGGGGGATTTAACAAAGGGCACAACGTTACTAGCAATCTTCGGAGTTGTTACTACAATCATCTTCATGATTAAGAAAGTCAATGGTGCAGTATTTTACGGTATGATTCTTACAGCAATCTTAGGAGTAGCAACGGGATTAATTGATACTCCGAAAGCTGTAGTAGGAGCAATACCGAGTCTAGAACCGACGTTCGGTATGGCGTTAACTCACTTTGGAGATATTTTCACTGTTCAAATGGCGATTGTTATTATAACGTTCTTCTTTATCGATTTCTTTGATACAGCAGGTACGCTTGTAGCCGTTGCAAATCAAGCGGGATTAATGAAGAACAATAAATTACCACGTGCAGGAAAAGCTTTATTCGCAGATGCAATTGCAACTGTAATCGGTGCGATTTTAGGTACATCAACAACAACGTCTTATATTGAATCTTCTGCAGGGGTAGCAGCGGGTGGACGTTCTGGATTTACAGCAGTTGTAACAGCAGGGTTCTTCTTGCTAGCGCTATTCTTCTCACCACTATTAAGTGTTGTGACACCAGCTGTAACAGCACCAGCATTAATTATTGTAGGGATCTTGATGGTTTCATCTTTAGGCGAAATTGATTGGAAGAAATTCGAGATTGCAGTACCAGCATTCTTTACTATCATTTCAATGCCACTTACGTATAGTATCGCAACAGGAATTGCAATCGGTTTTATCTTCTATCCAATTACAATGGTTGTGAGTGGTCGTCGTAAAGAGATTCATCCAATTATGTATGTTATGGGAGTTTTATTCGTACTATATTTTATCTACGTTCGTAAATAAAAGGGGTTTTTTGAAAGGTCTAGACTTAAGGGGAGTCTAGACCTTTTTTGCGTCTTCAGAAAATCTTAAGGATTTCCGAGCGTTTTTCTTCAGAAGTTTTCTTATAATAGAAGTTAGGGATTAAAAACTGATGGGGGAGATATTATGGCTGGGGAAACAATACTTGTCGTAGATGATGAAAAAGAAATTAGGAATCTTATTACAATTTATTTAAAGAACGAAGGATATAAAGTACTGCAAGCAGGGGACGGAGAAGAAGGATTACGTATATTAGAAGAAAATGAAGTGCACTTAGTTGTATTAGATATTATGATGCCGAAAGTAGATGGTATTCATATGTGTATGAAAGTAAGGGAGGCGAAAGAGATGCCAATTATTATGCTTTCGGCAAAAACGCAGGACATGGATAAAATTTTAGGATTAACAACAGGTGCAGATGATTATGTAACGAAACCATTTAATCCGTTAGAGCTAATCGCAAGAATTAAATCGCAGCTACGTCGCTATATGAAAATGAATGGTTTTGCTATTCAAGATGAGGACGAGCTAGAAATAGGTGATATGAAAATTAACATCTCGACCCATAAAGTCATTGTAGAGGGAGAAGAAGTCAAACTAACTCCAAGGGAATTCTCAATTTTAGAATTGCTAGCTCGTAATCCAGGTATGGTCTTTAGCGCTGAGCAAATTTATGAAAAGGTTTGGAACGAAAGATCTTTCCAGTCTGATAACACTGTAATGGTACATATTCGGAAAGTGCGTGAAAAGATCGAGGAGAATCCGAGGAAGCCAAGATATATAAAAACGGTATGGGGAGTGGGGTATAAGATTGAAAAAGATATTTAGCCCTTTTACTTATGTGTATAAGAAAACTAGAAGGTTAGCTAAAAAGGTAGTACAGAGTGTGAAGCGGAGTATAAGAATTCAACTTATTACTGCGTTTACTGCATGTGCGTTATTAGGTCTCTTTGTATCAACGAAGATAGTAGCACCTATTTTTGAGGATGCTAGTCGACATGCTGAGATTAATTATAAAGATGGTATGGAGCAAATTAATCGTAAAGCTCAAAGTACAGCGGAAATGATGGTTGATGAAAATAAGTTAGATGCTGTGCGAAATATGATAGAACTAGAAAATGAAAACTTAGCGCAGGGGCATGATGCTTTTAAAATATTAGTTACCGATGAAAATGGTAAGGTTCTGTATAAAACGAAGCAGGCGCAAGAAGAGCAAATCAATTTGCATAACACAATTCGTAATGCGACTTCATTTGCTATCAATTATTCGAATAATAATGATATTGAAAGATCAAGAAAAGAGTTTATTACATTTTCACCTATTACAATTGAAGGTAAGAACTTATATATGTTTGTGAGCGGAATTCCTCAAGGGGAGGTAGTCTATTATAAAGTGGAAGGACCGTTTCCATTTCTAATAGGTGTACTCGTATTCATTTTCTCTTTCTTCTATATAACAAAGAGAAAGATGAAGCAGATTGAAGCGATGGCGCAAGGGGTAAAGGAAATAGAAAGAGGGAACTTAGCTTATCGTATTGAGAAGAAAGGTGAGGATGAGATCGCTGCACTAACTGAGAATATTAACAATATGGCAGAAGAGCTTATGAATAATATAGAAAAGGAACGTAAATTAGAAAAGCAAAAGAACGAGCTTATTACGAATGTATCTCATGATTTACGTACACCACTTACTTCTATTATGGGTTACTTGAGATTACTTCGAGACTCTAAATATGAAAATAAAGAACAACATGATGAATATACGAGAATTGCTTTTGTAAAGTCGGAGCAGTTAAAGAATTTAATAGAAGATTTATTTGAGTATACGAAGTTAACAAATGAGCAAGTTGTATTAGAAAAACAAGAAGTATGTATAAATGAGTTACTTGAGCAATTAATAGAAGAGTTAGTACCACAGGCGGAAGAGCATGGGCTTGCGTTTGTTAAGAGATTTCCTGAGGAACGTGCATATGCATCGATTGATTCGGAAAAGATGGTTCGTGTATTTGATAATTTACTAATGAATGCGATTAAGTATAGTAAAG
>NZ_JARVHQ010000001.1:4877500-4882500 GCF_040459645.1 Bacillus cereus group sp. RP43 | reverse complement strand
CGATTTCCTGAGTAGCGGCGAGCGAAACGGAATCTAGCCCAAACCAAGAGGCTTGCCTCTTGGGGTTGTAGGACATTCTATACGGAGTTACAAAGGAACGAGGTAGACGAAGCGACCTGGAAAGGTCCGTCACAGAGGGTAACAACCCCGTAGTCGAAACTTCGTTCTCTCTTGAATGTATCCTGAGTACGGCGGAACACGTGAAATTCCGTCGGAATCTGGGAGGACCATCTCCCAAGGCTAAATACTCCCTAGTGATCGATAGTGAACCAGTACCGTGAGGGAAAGGTGAAAAGCACCCCGGAAGGGGAGTGAAAGAGATCCTGAAACCGTGTGCCTACAAATAGTCAGAGCCCGTTAATGGGTGATGGCGTGCCTTTTGTAGAATGAACCGGCGAGTTACGATCCCGTGCGAGGTTAAGCTGAAGAGGCGGAGCCGCAGCGAAAGCGAGTCTGAATAGGGCGTTTAGTACGTGGTCGTAGACCCGAAACCAGGTGATCTACCCATGTCCAGGGTGAAGTTCAGGTAACACTGAATGGAGGCCCGAACCCACGCACGTTGAAAAGTGCGGGGATGAGGTGTGGGTAGCGGAGAAATTCCAATCGAACCTGGAGATAGCTGGTTCTCCCCGAAATAGCTTTAGGGCTAGCCTTAAGTGTAAGAGTCTTGGAGGTAGAGCACTGATTGAACTAGGGGTCCTCATCGGATTACCGAATTCAGTCAAACTCCGAATGCCAATGACTTATCCTTAGGAGTCAGACTGCGAGTGATAAGATCCGTAGTCAAGAGGGAAACAGCCCAGATCGCCAGCTAAGGTCCCAAAGTGTGTATTAAGTGGAAAAGGATGTGGAGTTGCTTAGACAACTAGGATGTTGGCTCAGAAGCAGCCACCATTTAAAGAGTGCGTAATAGCTCACTAGTCGAGTGACTCTGCGCCGAAAATGTACCGGGGCTAAATACACCACCGAAGCTGCGAATTGATACCAATGGTATCAGTGGTAGGGGAGCGTTCTAAGTGCAGTGAAGTCAGACCGGAAGGACTGGTGGAGCGCTTAGAAGTGAGAATGCCGGTATGAGTAGCGAAAGACGGGTGAGAATCCCGTCCACCGAATGCCTAAGGTTTCCTGAGGAAGGCTCGTCCGCTCAGGGTTAGTCAGGACCTAAGCCGAGGCCGACAGGCGTAGGCGATGGACAACAGGTTGATATTCCTGTACCACCTCTTTATCGTTTGAGCAATGGAGGGACGCAGAAGGATAGAAGAAGCGTGCGATTGGTTGTGCACGTCCAAGCAGTTAGGCTGATAAGTAGGCAAATCCGCTTATCGTGAAGGCTGAGCTGTGATGGGGAAGCTCCTTATGGAGCGAAGTCTTTGATTCCCCGCTGCCAAGAAAAGCTTCTAGCGAGATAAAAGGTGCCTGTACCGCAAACCGACACAGGTAGGCGAGGAGAGAATCCTAAGGTGTGCGAGAGAACTCTGGTTAAGGAACTCGGCAAAATGACCCCGTAACTTCGGGAGAAGGGGTGCTTTCTTAACGGAAAGCCGCAGTGAATAGGCCCAAGCGACTGTTTAGCAAAAACACAGGTCTCTGCGAAGCCGTAAGGCGAAGTATAGGGGCTGACACCTGCCCGGTGCTGGAAGGTTAAGGAGAGGGGTTAGCGTAAGCGAAGCTCTGAACTGAAGCCCCAGTAAACGGCGGCCGTAACTATAACGGTCCTAAGGTAGCGAAATTCCTTGTCGGGTAAGTTCCGACCCGCACGAAAGGTGTAACGATTTGGGCACTGTCTCAACCAGAGACTCGGTGAAATTATAGTACCTGTGAAGATGCAGGTTACCCGCGACAGGACGGAAAGACCCCGTGGAGCTTTACTGTAGCCTGATATTGAATTTTGGTACAGTTTGTACAGGATAGGCGGGAGCCATTGAAACCGGAGCGCTAGCTTCGGTGGAGGCGCTGGTGGGATACCGCCCTGACTGTATTGAAATTCTAACCTACGGGTCTTATCGACCCGGGAGACAGTGTCAGGTGGGCAGTTTGACTGGGGCGGTCGCCTCCTAAAGTGTAACGGAGGCGCCCAAAGGTTCCCTCAGAATGGTTGGAAATCATTCGTAGAGTGCAAAGGCATAAGGGAGCTTGACTGCGAGACCTACAAGTCGAGCAGGGACGAAAGTCGGGCTTAGTGATCCGGTGGTTCCGCATGGAAGGGCCATCGCTCAACGGATAAAAGCTACCCCGGGGATAACAGGCTTATCTCCCCCAAGAGTCCACATCGACGGGGAGGTTTGGCACCTCGATGTCGGCTCATCGCATCCTGGGGCTGTAGTCGGTCCCAAGGGTTGGGCTGTTCGCCCATTAAAGCGGTACGCGAGCTGGGTTCAGAACGTCGTGAGACAGTTCGGTCCCTATCCGTCGTGGGCGTAGGAAATTTGAGAGGAGCTGTCCTTAGTACGAGAGGACCGGGATGGACGCACCGCTGGTGTACCAGTTGTTCTGCCAAGGGCATAGCTGGGTAGCTATGTGCGGAAGGGATAAGTGCTGAAAGCATCTAAGCATGAAGCCCCCCTCAAGATGAGATTTCCCATAGCGTAAGCTAGTAAGATCCCTGAAAGATGATCAGGTTGATAGGTTCGAGGTGGAAGCATGGTGACATGTGGAGCTGACGAATACTAATAGATCGAGGACTTAACCATATAATATGAAGCAAATGTTATCTAGTTTTGAAGGAATATACCTTCATCAGTTTGGTGATGATGGCAGAGAGGTCACACCCGTTCCCATACCGAACACGGAAGTTAAGCTCTCTAGCGCCGATGGTAGTTGGGACCTTGTCCCTGTGAGAGTAGGACGTCGCCAAGCAAGATAAAAACACAAGTCTTTTGACTTGTGTTTTTTTGTATATTTGTTTCGTTAGAAACAAGAGTGGAAATATTGATTACTAAACCATACCAGATGAAAAATTATTTGCAGGATCATGATAAAGGCGAAGTGCTTTCGTTATTTTTAGTAAGCATTCATTAAACTATATGTATTTCACTATAGGATCATTACGGTTCATATCTTCAATATAAGAGGGAATCTCACTTCTTTTATAATTAATTTCTAAAAACTTGGCACATAATTGAAGCTTCTATACTCTAAATGATTTAATGGTTTATGAATTGTATAACTATTTCCCCTTAAAATTCTGTATACAGTATCCCTTAACTAATAAACATTAGAGGTATTTCTGCCGGCAAGCACTTCTTCTTCACTAATATGCTTTTGAAAACAACTCCGTTCATAATTTCAATAATATAGATTTGTATAATTGCTTCCTTTGAATTTGCAGTTTGCTCAATCTATTAAACATGCCCGTCTATATAAAATACAATTATATAGACGGGCATGTTTAATTTTTTATTCTTATAATAGTAGTGTTTTGAGGGGGTGTGATTAAGTATAGGGAAGTAGTACGTAATCTATGAAAATAATACAGGTGCTTTTCAACTATTATGAGAACGGCTATATTATGGCTAAATATGTAGTGAGGTATAGGAATGGTGAACAAGGAGCTCATTTGCAATTGAAGTGTATATATGGGTACGAAAGATTCTTTGATTAGTAGTCGTAACCTCTTGAGGCATAAACTTTTGAATTACTCAGTGCCAGTGCTACAATAATTGAAAACTAAATGTTAATGAGGTGCTAATATGAAAATTGAAGTATGGTCAGATTTTGTATGTCCATTTTGTTATATTGGAAAGCGTAGATTAGAGATGGCTTTAGAACAATTCCCGCATAGGGATGATGTTGAAGTTGAGTTTAAAAGTTTTGAATTAGATCAAAATGCTCCGATCTACTCTGGAACGGGTATTAATGAAGTACTTGCATCGAAGTATGGGATTAGTATTGAAGAAGCTGATCGTAATAATATACAACTAGGCAATCATGCAGCTAGTATGGGTTTAAGTTTCAATTTTGAAGAGATGAAGCCAACAAATACTTTTGATGCACACCGTTTGGCGAAATTTGCAAAGGATCAGGGGAAGGAAAAGGAGATTACAGAAAATTTACTTTTTGCATATTTCACTGAATCGAGAAACTTAAGTGATGCGGAGACGCTCGCTGCTATCGCTGAAGCTTCAGGTTTAGATAAGCAAGAAGCTTTAAATGTTATTAATAATAAAAATGCGTATGCGAATGAAGTTAGAATTGATGAAGCAATTGCCCAACAGTATAAAATTACGGGGGTACCTTATTTTATTGTTAATCAAAAGTATGCTATTTCAGGTGCGCAACCACTTGAAACCTTCGTTGGTGCACTTCAGCAGGTGTGGGAAGAAGAGAATCCTAAGCCCGAACTTCAGGATCTTTCAATAAATAGTACAACAGATACTTATTGTACAGATGGTAGTTGCTCGATACCTCCAAAGGAATAATATTTAATTCTTTCTATTGTGTTGTACATGATGTACTGAGGGGATAAATTTTAAATGTTAAATGTATATTAATGACCTCTAAATACGAATAACCTACTGCAACTCTTATAGGTTATTCGTATTTAGTTTGTTTTGGGGGAGTTACATTCAAGTGTAGTATTATTGTGCTAATGGCTTGTTGGTAGAGTTAATTCATATTTTTATAAAAAACTTATTTAAAACTATTGACGATTAACATACACAGGTGTAATATAGAACAAGTCGCCGATAGCAACAACGCAGAAAGCGACAAACGAAATAAAAAACTTAGTTGACATTGAAATATGAAAATGTTAACATAAGGGAGTCGCAAATGAGCGGCAAACAAGTTCTTTGAAAACTGAACGAAACAAACAACGTGAACGTCAATTTTTATTTTTAGATGCTAGACAAACTAACTTTATTGGAGAGTTTGATCCTGGCTCAGGATGAACGCTGGCGGCGTGCCTAATACATGCAAGTCGAGCGAATGGATTAAGAGCTTGCTCTTATGAAGTTAGCGGCGGACGGGTGAGTAACACGTGGGTAACCTGCCCATAAGAC
>NZ_JARVHQ010000001.1:4860000-4875000 GCF_040459645.1 Bacillus cereus group sp. RP43 | reverse complement strand
GAATTCAGTCAAACTCCGAATGCCAATGACTTATCCTTAGGAGTCAGACTGCGAGTGATAAGATCCGTAGTCAAGAGGGAAACAGCCCAGATCGCCAGCTAAGGTCCCAAAGTGTGTATTAAGTGGAAAAGGATGTGGAGTTGCTTAGACAACTAGGATGTTGGCTCAGAAGCAGCCACCATTTAAAGAGTGCGTAATAGCTCACTAGTCGAGTGACTCTGCGCCGAAAATGTACCGGGGCTAAATACACCACCGAAGCTGCGAATTGATACCAATGGTATCAGTGGTAGGGGAGCGTTCTAAGTGCAGTGAAGTCAGACCGGAAGGACTGGTGGAGCGCTTAGAAGTGAGAATGCCGGTATGAGTAGCGAAAGACGGGTGAGAATCCCGTCCACCGAATGCCTAAGGTTTCCTGAGGAAGGCTCGTCCGCTCAGGGTTAGTCAGGACCTAAGCCGAGGCCGACAGGCGTAGGCGATGGACAACAGGTTGATATTCCTGTACCACCTCTTTATCGTTTGAGCAATGGAGGGACGCAGAAGGATAGAAGAAGCGTGCGATTGGTTGTGCACGTCCAAGCAGTTAGGCTGATAAGTAGGCAAATCCGCTTATCGTGAAGGCTGAGCTGTGATGGGGAAGCTCCTTATGGAGCGAAGTCTTTGATTCCCCGCTGCCAAGAAAAGCTTCTAGCGAGATAAAAGGTGCCTGTACCGCAAACCGACACAGGTAGGCGAGGAGAGAATCCTAAGGTGTGCGAGAGAACTCTGGTTAAGGAACTCGGCAAAATGACCCCGTAACTTCGGGAGAAGGGGTGCTTTCTTAACGGAAAGCCGCAGTGAATAGGCCCAAGCGACTGTTTAGCAAAAACACAGGTCTCTGCGAAGCCGTAAGGCGAAGTATAGGGGCTGACACCTGCCCGGTGCTGGAAGGTTAAGGAGAGGGGTTAGCGTAAGCGAAGCTCTGAACTGAAGCCCCAGTAAACGGCGGCCGTAACTATAACGGTCCTAAGGTAGCGAAATTCCTTGTCGGGTAAGTTCCGACCCGCACGAAAGGTGTAACGATTTGGGCACTGTCTCAACCAGAGACTCGGTGAAATTATAGTACCTGTGAAGATGCAGGTTACCCGCGACAGGACGGAAAGACCCCGTGGAGCTTTACTGTAGCCTGATATTGAATTTTGGTACAGTTTGTACAGGATAGGCGGGAGCCATTGAAACCGGAGCGCTAGCTTCGGTGGAGGCGCTGGTGGGATACCGCCCTGACTGTATTGAAATTCTAACCTACGGGTCTTATCGACCCGGGAGACAGTGTCAGGTGGGCAGTTTGACTGGGGCGGTCGCCTCCTAAAGTGTAACGGAGGCGCCCAAAGGTTCCCTCAGAATGGTTGGAAATCATTCGTAGAGTGCAAAGGCATAAGGGAGCTTGACTGCGAGACCTACAAGTCGAGCAGGGACGAAAGTCGGGCTTAGTGATCCGGTGGTTCCGCATGGAAGGGCCATCGCTCAACGGATAAAAGCTACCCCGGGGATAACAGGCTTATCTCCCCCAAGAGTCCACATCGACGGGGAGGTTTGGCACCTCGATGTCGGCTCATCGCATCCTGGGGCTGTAGTCGGTCCCAAGGGTTGGGCTGTTCGCCCATTAAAGCGGTACGCGAGCTGGGTTCAGAACGTCGTGAGACAGTTCGGTCCCTATCCGTCGTGGGCGTAGGAAATTTGAGAGGAGCTGTCCTTAGTACGAGAGGACCGGGATGGACGCACCGCTGGTGTACCAGTTGTTCTGCCAAGGGCATAGCTGGGTAGCTATGTGCGGAAGGGATAAGTGCTGAAAGCATCTAAGCATGAAGCCCCCCTCAAGATGAGATTTCCCATAGCGTAAGCTAGTAAGATCCCTGAAAGATGATCAGGTTGATAGGTTCGAGGTGGAAGCATGGTGACATGTGGAGCTGACGAATACTAATAGATCGAGGACTTAACCATATAATATGAAGCAATGTTATCTAGTTTTGAAGGAATATACCTTCATCAGTTTGGTGATGATGGCAGAGAGGTCACACCCGTTCCCATACCGAACACGGAAGTTAAGCTCTCTAGCGCCGATGGTAGTTGGGACCTTGTCCCTGTGAGAGTAGGACGTCGCCAAGCAACTTTAAGACGAGTCAGAATGACTCGTCTTTTTTGTGTTTAATAAAATAAGTACATTTATTTTGTTTACTATAGTATTACTTTTTTACAGTAATAGGCTCAAAACGTTCATGAGCAAGTAGTATATTGTTTATTTGTAATAGCTTTGTAGTTATTTGAAATTCACGGATCAATGAAGATAATAAATGGAATAAATATGGCTTTTAAACAAGTTCAATCCATTTATGAGCATCTTTTTCTTAGGCACCTTTAATGACGGGATGTTTAATCTCTGAATTGTTTCGTATGATAATGGCTTTAATTCGTGAATAGAAAAAAAGCTAACACATGTTAAATTGAAGTGAACCCAAATAGTGGTACGTGAAAAAAAGTTCATTGTAACAGGCTATTTTCTTCATTTGTTTGTTTTAAGTAGTTATATGGTGAAAGCGGTGGAGTTAAAAAGATAATAGCTCGTGTTCTTTTTTCTGAATTTGGCTGTTGAAGAGCGGCGATAATTTCAAAATATAGTTCTTGCAAGTCTTGTGTGTTACTTTCACATATAACATTTTGGATAACGATGTGCGGAGTAATGTTTAGACTCTATAATCTTTTGTATAGTTTATTACACGAGATTCCCAAGATGATTTTCGGGCGGAAAGATCAGTTATGAGTAGTAATATTTGAATTGCTCTTGCACATAGTGTTCAGCTTCTTTATGAGTTTTACTTGTTTCCTCTAGTAGTTGGATAAGAATCTTTTTTGTGTAGCCTTATAAATAAGGTAACTAAAGTATAATTGACCACTGATTGTTATTTGAACAGCATATTTATCTTTATTATCACGTTGATATAAATAAGTTGGAGGAAGAATGAGTTCATCAGGAGTAAATTAAGGTAGTTTATTTTCTTGTATACTCTATTTGTAATTTGGTTGGCAATAATGAAACTATATGCTTTGTTAGCAATGCTATTTGCTCTTCTAACGGAAAAGCTTACTGTTTTCTATATATAGATATAGGATACAACTCTTTAAATTTTATAATTTTGGAGCTTTTATATAGAAGATAAGTATAAGTGAGAAATTATAGTGTGATTACTTAAATGCAAGGAAGTAGTGGTGTATAACAAGGTGAGAGAACGTTCGTTCCCTAGGCAGTGTAATGGGCATACTCAATCAATTGAGGCGCTTATTTTCTATTGGACATATGTGTTTAAAGAAGAGCTGCCTTACTAGGCTCGAGTTTCCAGTATAGCTTGTAACTTTACATACTTTAGTCAAGTGCTTCTTCAGTAAAGTATATTTCAATTATTAATATTGGATTTATTGACACTCTCACTACTAAAGGGGCCAGCTGACTAACATCAGTGTGATTCTTGCTATTAAAGGCGAGAAGTCCATTTTTGGTATCGCTGACGTGCAAGATTGTGCCATCACCACTCGCACGATAGACCGTATAGGCTCGTGAGCTACGGTACTATGACAGTTGCGTGTTCATATGTTTTAGCTTCTTGTTTTTGTCTATAGTTGAAGTGCAGCAAAACAATAAGCGTTTTTCTATGAAAGTATCGTGAAATCTGTAAACGAACCAATTATTCTATCTCCAACTGGTTTTATGAAATAATCTACTGATTGGTCTTTACTCATCATAATTTTTAATATTAATTGGATCTAGTCTATTAGTTTGTTCATTTTATTATGAATGGTTCAGGATAGTGAAGTAGAGTGTGCGCACTGTTAGAAAGAGATATTGTAATTAAGATAAGAAGAGTAAATGAAGTTGCTAGAAAAGAATTTCTTTTGGAACCCAGTAATGTATGGAGATAACCCTCTTGAAATAGAGAGGGTTGTTAGGAGAGATTAGTAGATAGAGGTAGACAATGAGAGCTATTTAGTAAAATTTTTGTGGATTCTTATGTAACCTTCACTAATCGGGCTTTTATGGATCGGCAGGCTCACTACTAACTTCTTTGCTCCAGCTGAACTTAGAGGTGGGGGATCTTACTGTCTATAAATAGTAGGATAAAAAGGTGTGAACATATTAAATTAAATATCTTTATAAAAAGGTGTTGACGATTAGCCTATAGAGGTGTAATATAGAACAAGTCGCCGGTGCAATAACGCAGAAAGCGACAAACGAAATAAAAAGACTTAGTTGACATTACAAATTGGAAATGTTAACATAAGGAAGTCGCAAATGAGCGACCAAGTAGTTCTTTGAAAACTGAACGAAACAAACAACGTGAACGTCAATTTTTATTTTTAGATGCTAGACAAACTAACTTTATTGGAGAGTTTGATCCTGGCTCAGGATGAACGCTGGCGGCGTGCCTAATACATGCAAGTCGAGCGAATGGATTAAGAGCTTGCTCTTATGAAGTTAGCGGCGGACGGGTGAGTAACACGTGGGTAACCTGCCCATAAGACTGGGATAACTCCGGGAAACCGGGGCTAATACCGGATAATATTTTGAACTGCATGGTTCGAAATTGAAAGGCGGCTTCGGCTGTCACTTATGGATGGACCCGCGTCGCATTAGCTAGTTGGTGAGGTAACGGCTCACCAAGGCAACGATGCGTAGCCGACCTGAGAGGGTGATCGGCCACACTGGGACTGAGACACGGCCCAGACTCCTACGGGAGGCAGCAGTAGGGAATCTTCCGCAATGGACGAAAGTCTGACGGAGCAACGCCGCGTGAGTGATGAAGGCTTTCGGGTCGTAAAACTCTGTTGTTAGGGAAGAACAAGTGCTAGTTGAATAAGCTGGCACCTTGACGGTACCTAACCAGAAAGCCACGGCTAACTACGTGCCAGCAGCCGCGGTAATACGTAGGTGGCAAGCGTTATCCGGAATTATTGGGCGTAAAGCGCGCGCAGGTGGTTTCTTAAGTCTGATGTGAAAGCCCACGGCTCAACCGTGGAGGGTCATTGGAAACTGGGAGACTTGAGTGCAGAAGAGGAAAGTGGAATTCCATGTGTAGCGGTGAAATGCGTAGAGATATGGAGGAACACCAGTGGCGAAGGCGACTTTCTGGTCTGTAACTGACACTGAGGCGCGAAAGCGTGGGGAGCAAACAGGATTAGATACCCTGGTAGTCCACGCCGTAAACGATGAGTGCTAAGTGTTAGAGGGTTTCCGCCCTTTAGTGCTGAAGTTAACGCATTAAGCACTCCGCCTGGGGAGTACGGCCGCAAGGCTGAAACTCAAAGGAATTGACGGGGGCCCGCACAAGCGGTGGAGCATGTGGTTTAATTCGAAGCAACGCGAAGAACCTTACCAGGTCTTGACATCCTCTGAAAATCCTAGAGATAGGACTTCTCCTTCGGGAGCAGAGTGACAGGTGGTGCATGGTTGTCGTCAGCTCGTGTCGTGAGATGTTGGGTTAAGTCCCGCAACGAGCGCAACCCTTGATCTTAGTTGCCATCATTAAGTTGGGCACTCTAAGGTGACTGCCGGTGACAAACCGGAGGAAGGTGGGGATGACGTCAAATCATCATGCCCCTTATGACCTGGGCTACACACGTGCTACAATGGACGGTACAAAGAGCTGCAAGACCGCGAGGTGGAGCTAATCTCATAAAACCGTTCTCAGTTCGGATTGTAGGCTGCAACTCGCCTACATGAAGCTGGAATCGCTAGTAATCGCGGATCAGCATGCCGCGGTGAATACGTTCCCGGGCCTTGTACACACCGCCCGTCACACCACGAGAGTTTGTAACACCCGAAGTCGGTGGGGTAACCTTTATGGAGCCAGCCGCCTAAGGTGGGACAGATGATTGGGGTGAAGTCGTAACAAGGTAGCCGTATCGGAAGGTGCGGCTGGATCACCTCCTTTCTATGGAGAATTGATGAACGCAGTTCATCAATAAACGTTGACTTGTTTCGTTTCGTTCAGTTTTGAGAGAACTATCTCTCAAGTTTAAATGTATGTTCTTTGAAAACTAGATAACAGTGTAGCTCATATTTTTTTAATTTTAGTTTGGTTAAGTTAGAAAGGGCGCACGGTGGATGCCTTGACACTAGGAGTCGATGAAGGACGGGACTAACGCCGATATGCTTCGGGGAGCTGTAAGTAAGCTTTGATCCGAAGATTTCCGAATGGGGAAACCCACTATACGTAATGGTATGGTATCCTTACCTGAATACATAGGGTATGGAAGACAGACCCAGGGAACTGAAACATCTAAGTACCTGGAGGAAGAGAAAGCAAATGCGATTTCCTGAGTAGCGGCGAGCGAAACGGAATCTAGCCCAAACCAAGAGGCTTGCCTCTTGGGGTTGTAGGACATTCTATACGGAGTTACAAAGGAACGAGGTAGACGAAGCGACCTGGAAAGGTCCGTCACAGAGGGTAACAACCCCGTAGTCGAAACTTCGTTCTCTCTTGAATGTATCCTGAGTACGGCGGAACACGTGAAATTCCGTCGGAATCTGGGAGGACCATCTCCCAAGGCTAAATACTCCCTAGTGATCGATAGTGAACCAGTACCGTGAGGGAAAGGTGAAAAGCACCCCGGAAGGGGAGTGAAAGAGATCCTGAAACCGTGTGCCTACAAATAGTCAGAGCCCGTTAATGGGTGATGGCGTGCCTTTTGTAGAATGAACCGGCGAGTTACGATCCCGTGCGAGGTTAAGCTGAAGAGGCGGAGCCGCAGCGAAAGCGAGTCTGAATAGGGCGTTTAGTACGTGGTCGTAGACCCGAAACCAGGTGATCTACCCATGTCCAGGGTGAAGTTCAGGTAACACTGAATGGAGGCCCGAACCCACGCACGTTGAAAAGTGCGGGGATGAGGTGTGGGTAGCGGAGAAATTCCAATCGAACCTGGAGATAGCTGGTTCTCCCCGAAATAGCTTTAGGGCTAGCCTTAAGTGTAAGAGTCTTGGAGGTAGAGCACTGATTGAACTAGGGGTCCTCATCGGATTACCGAATTCAGTCAAACTCCGAATGCCAATGACTTATCCTTAGGAGTCAGACTGCGAGTGATAAGATCCGTAGTCAAGAGGGAAACAGCCCAGATCGCCAGCTAAGGTCCCAAAGTGTGTATTAAGTGGAAAAGGATGTGGAGTTGCTTAGACAACTAGGATGTTGGCTCAGAAGCAGCCACCATTTAAAGAGTGCGTAATAGCTCACTAGTCGAGTGACTCTGCGCCGAAAATGTACCGGGGCTAAATACACCACCGAAGCTGCGAATTGATACCAATGGTATCAGTGGTAGGGGAGCGTTCTAAGTGCAGTGAAGTCAGACCGGAAGGACTGGTGGAGCGCTTAGAAGTGAGAATGCCGGTATGAGTAGCGAAAGACGGGTGAGAATCCCGTCCACCGAATGCCTAAGGTTTCCTGAGGAAGGCTCGTCCGCTCAGGGTTAGTCAGGACCTAAGCCGAGGCCGACAGGCGTAGGCGATGGACAACAGGTTGATATTCCTGTACCACCTCTTTATCGTTTGAGCAATGGAGGGACGCAGAAGGATAGAAGAAGCGTGCGATTGGTTGTGCACGTCCAAGCAGTTAGGCTGATAAGTAGGCAAATCCGCTTATCGTGAAGGCTGAGCTGTGATGGGGAAGCTCCTTATGGAGCGAAGTCTTTGATTCCCCGCTGCCAAGAAAAGCTTCTAGCGAGATAAAAGGTGCCTGTACCGCAAACCGACACAGGTAGGCGAGGAGAGAATCCTAAGGTGTGCGAGAGAACTCTGGTTAAGGAACTCGGCAAAATGACCCCGTAACTTCGGGAGAAGGGGTGCTTTCTTAACGGAAAGCCGCAGTGAATAGGCCCAAGCGACTGTTTAGCAAAAACACAGGTCTCTGCGAAGCCGTAAGGCGAAGTATAGGGGCTGACACCTGCCCGGTGCTGGAAGGTTAAGGAGAGGGGTTAGCGTAAGCGAAGCTCTGAACTGAAGCCCCAGTAAACGGCGGCCGTAACTATAACGGTCCTAAGGTAGCGAAATTCCTTGTCGGGTAAGTTCCGACCCGCACGAAAGGTGTAACGATTTGGGCACTGTCTCAACCAGAGACTCGGTGAAATTATAGTACCTGTGAAGATGCAGGTTACCCGCGACAGGACGGAAAGACCCCGTGGAGCTTTACTGTAGCCTGATATTGAATTTTGGTACAGTTTGTACAGGATAGGCGGGAGCCATTGAAACCGGAGCGCTAGCTTCGGTGGAGGCGCTGGTGGGATACCGCCCTGACTGTATTGAAATTCTAACCTACGGGTCTTATCGACCCGGGAGACAGTGTCAGGTGGGCAGTTTGACTGGGGCGGTCGCCTCCTAAAGTGTAACGGAGGCGCCCAAAGGTTCCCTCAGAATGGTTGGAAATCATTCGTAGAGTGCAAAGGCATAAGGGAGCTTGACTGCGAGACCTACAAGTCGAGCAGGGACGAAAGTCGGGCTTAGTGATCCGGTGGTTCCGCATGGAAGGGCCATCGCTCAACGGATAAAAGCTACCCCGGGGATAACAGGCTTATCTCCCCCAAGAGTCCACATCGACGGGGAGGTTTGGCACCTCGATGTCGGCTCATCGCATCCTGGGGCTGTAGTCGGTCCCAAGGGTTGGGCTGTTCGCCCATTAAAGCGGTACGCGAGCTGGGTTCAGAACGTCGTGAGACAGTTCGGTCCCTATCCGTCGTGGGCGTAGGAAATTTGAGAGGAGCTGTCCTTAGTACGAGAGGACCGGGATGGACGCACCGCTGGTGTACCAGTTGTTCTGCCAAGGGCATAGCTGGGTAGCTATGTGCGGAAGGGATAAGTGCTGAAAGCATCTAAGCATGAAGCCCCCCTCAAGATGAGATTTCCCATAGCGTAAGCTAGTAAGATCCCTGAAAGATGATCAGGTTGATAGGTTCGAGGTGGAAGCATGGTGACATGTGGAGCTGACGAATACTAATAGATCGAGGACTTAACCATATAATATGAAGCAATGTTATCTAGTTTTGAAGGAATATACCTTCATCAGTTTGGTGATGATGGCAGAGAGGTCACACCCGTTCCCATACCGAACACGGAAGTTAAGCTCTCTAGCGCCGATGGTAGTTGGGACCTTGTCCCTGTGAGAGTAGGACGTCGCCAAGCAACTTTAAGACGAGTCAGAATGACTCGTCTTTTTTCGTATTTAATGAAATAAGCTTGTTATCTAGGTTCAAGAAGCCTATTGATAACAAGCTTATTTGTTTAAAGGTAAGTGTATTTATATAAAATTGTTATTCATTATAGCTTCACTTTGCTTTTTACATTGATAAGCTCAAAACGTTCGCAAACGAGCAGCATATCTTCAGAAAAACTAAGCCCAAGCTCGTTTAGTTCCCCTGTAAAGAACTGAATATGGGTGTCTCTCCAGTAACTATAGGTACGATCGCCTTCACCTTCAGCGATAGCGAATTCTTCAGTTACTTCATTCATTGGTGTTACAGTTACTTCTATTGTTTTAATGATAGCTACAGGTTCATCTTGACTATTGAGTACAATACTATAATCATTGGTTGTTGGTAGCGGTTCGTTTTCTAATTCATAAAAAATATGGCCGGAGCATGTTGCGGTTTTCACACCATCAATGACTAGTTTAGCGAGATAATCAGGAGAATCACCAAATTGCCAAGCTGTAACAGATTTCGGTTTTTCATTGTTCCCCCAATAAGTATCCCAATATGTTTGTGCTAATGGATTCATTTGTATTTTCACCTCACTTTAGCTAAAGTTGATTTTCTTTATAAACCCTGGGAAATTTGCTTATTTGTAATAGCTTTGTAGTCATTTAAAGTTTGGATTGTTGTATTACGGATTAATAAAGGTGATACGCTGAATGAATAGGGTTTGTAAACACGTTCTGTCCATTTATGGCCATCATTCTCGTAGACGCCCATAGTAATAGACGGGATGTTTAATTTGCGGATTATTTCATATGGTAATGGATATAGTTGTTATGTAGTCTATTTGTGATTTGTGCTGCAATAAAATTAGGGTTAATGCCAGACAATGTATCGCCTACGTGTGCTTCTCTTCCGTAAATATAGAAACAAGGAAGAAGCTTGTTAGCAGTACCTGTATAAATGTAGCGCTGAGTATCTCCATCATATAAAAGTGTTATAAAATCATTGTGAATAGCCAAACGATACTGTAATTGTTTTTCTTGCTTTAGTCTTTCGAATTCGGTTAAGGCAGAGATAATCCCACGATGTTCTCCTTCTTCATCTCCAATGAATAAGAGTAGTAGATTTCCTTTGAGTAAATGCATATGTTCTGAGAAGTATAGTATATTGGCTAGATGAATGGCAGCACCGCTGTTCATATTAAGAGAACCACAGCCAAACAACCACTCTCCAGATTTTGCGTCGGCTTAAACATTTGTATCACTTTTGTAGGTTTGAAAATATTGTTTTAGTGTTTCGGGAGAGAAAGCATGTTCTTTTAACGATCCGAAACCTTCAATGCTGACTGTATCTAGGTGTGAATGATAAATGATAGTAGAGGGGGGAGGCGTTTTTTCTTTTAAAAATGCAAATACATTTTTTCTACCTATTGTATCATGAGGTACATGTTGAATCCATACGTGTTCAGAGTGCTTTTTAAAATACTATATAGTTCATCTATAATACTGACCTTGCCACTGGTGCCGTTAATACTATTGAAATGAAACTAAATGCCTTTGTAAGTAATTCGATTTCCTTTTCTAATGGTAAAGCTTGCAGTTATTTGTATATAGACATAGGATGAAACTTCCTTAAATCTTATAATGGGGAGTCTTTCATGGAGAAGGTAAGTGCAAGTGAAAAAACTATAGTACGATTACTTAAATACAAGGAAGTAGCGGTGCGGAACACTTGTTCTATAGTGGTGTAATGGGCATATTCAATCAATTGAGGTGTTTATTTTTAATTCAGTATATGTGTTTAAAGAAGAAATGCTATTACTAGGTCCGGATTTCAAATATAGCTTTTAACGTTATGTATTTTAATGAAGTGTTGATCGATAGTAAAGAATATTCTGATTACTAATATTAATCTATTACAAACTATGCCATATTGAAGTGAGTAATACTAGAGTTGAAATAGATAAAAAACCGATATTCCTTGAATATCGGTTTAATAATATGTGGCTTATATGAAGCTATACCGATACGAATAGTGTAAATAAGATGGCTAACAAAATACGATAATATGCAAAAGGTTTTAAACCTATCTTTTCTAAAAGCTTTAGGAAAGTTACTACTGCTAGCATTGCTACTATAAAAGAGGTAATGAATCCTACAGTAAACATAGGAATGTCATCTACACTTAAATACTTCCAACTTTTTAATAAGTCTAACCCTGTAGCTCCAACCATTACAGGAAGGGCGATGAGAAAAGAGAACTCAGATGCAGCCTTATAATTTACTTTCGCTAATAGCCCTCCAGAAATAGTAGAGCCAGCTCTAGAGAAGCCAGGATATACTGCTAAGCATTGAAATAATCCAATTGTTAATGCTTGACGGTATGTTAAATCATCTAGTGAAAAAGCGATTGCCTCTGCCTTTTTTACTTCTGCAAAAATCATAAGAATTGCTCCTGCTACAAGTCCGATTACGACAGTATGCGGCTGGAATAAGTATGTTTTAATAACATCATGTAATAATAAGCCAACAACTACTGCTGGGAATACACCGAGAAAAACATGTAATGCGTTGAATTTTTTCTCTTTCCGTAAAAGGGGTTTAATATTACATAAAGAAACAAGGCGTTTATGATATAAAATTGCGATAGCTAAAATTGCCCCTAACTGTATGACAATTTCAAACGTTTTTGCCCTTTCTCCTTCAAAACCTAATAAATGTCCGACTAATATAAGATGGCCAGTAGAAGAGATAGGTAAAAATTCAGCTAACCCTTCTACAATGCCAAGTATAAAGGCAATGATAAGATCGCTCATAGTTTCACTCCTATAAATTAATGAATATCTACTCTTTTAAAATAGAATAGTGTTGTAATAAATCCGAGAATAGCTGTTACTGCAATGATGATATAAGAATACTCTGGTGGATAAGTCGGTTGTAATTCGTTATTTGCTATATCTAGAGTAGCGGTCCATGGGAATAGGTCTTTATGTTTTGAATTTACGATCATAAGGTTAGTCATTGTAATAATGATTGTTAATATAATAGGCGGTACATAGGTCTTCATTACAAGAGTTAGTAGTACAATAGGTGAAGACAAAAGAAAGAGAAGTCCACCACATATTAAAAATTTTATGAGAGAGCCTAAAAGTAAGGTGATACTAAACCCAGGGAAGCTACCTATTAGCCCTAATAATAAAGTTAGCGCCCAAGCAACTAAAGTTAGCATCATGATCCAAAGGAATAGAAGGATAAACTTACTTATAATAAAGCTAATACGTGATACTGGGATAGTTAGCAAGTTTTTTAATGTATCTTCCGTGTATTCACGGGTAAATAGATAAGCGATTACAACTCCATATAAGGGGAATCCTATAATTAAAGTAGTGTATAGGTTAACTTCAGTGAACAGTTGACCAAATAAAATAGTTGGAGTAGGCTGCTTTGTCTTCATGTGTATATAAGAAGCTACAACCACTAAAAATGGCGCGACACCTGCTCCGATAATACTAATCAAAAACATATTGGATCGTTTCAATTTTAATAGTTCTGTATAAAGCAGATTAACCAATTTTGCCACCCCCAACTAGTTTGGTGAAATAATCTTCTAGTCTATCTTCGCTCATCACAATTTTTAATACTTCAATACCGTTACGAACTAATGTTCTATTAATGTGTCCTTGCTGTCCAAAGTGAGAATAAACGCGAATATTTCCTTCATCATGTACCTCATAATCAAAAATTTGAAAATGATTTTCTAATAGCATCGCAGCTTTATTATCATTATTTACTTGGAATTCTATGTACTTACGATTGGCTTTACGCAGTGTATCAAGAGAAACTTCTTCTAATAACCTTCCTTCATGAATAATTCCCATACGATCAACTAGTTGTTCCACCTCAGCTAATATATGACTAGAAATGAGTATCGTTATATTTCTTTCTTGAGCTAAAGATTTAATGAGTTTTCGCATTTCTTTAATACCGATTGGATCTAGCCCGTTAGTTGGTTCATCTAGTATGAGTAGTTCAGGATAATGGAGAAGAGCACGTGCAATTCCTAAGCGTTGCTTCATTCCTAAAGAGTATTTTCCTACTAATTTTTTTGTTTCGTGCTGCAAGCCTACAATTTCTAATGCTTCTTCAATTGCATTCCTTTTGTGAACTCCAATTATCTTTGCATTAATTAATAAGTTCTCTCTTGCATTTAAGTTTTCATAAAACCCAGGAACTTCAACGATAGAACCAATTCTTCTTAAAATATCTTTTTGATTCCGATGTAAATCCCCACCGAATATTTCTATATTTCCACTTGTAGGTTTTATAAGACTAAGCAACATGCGGATTGTAGTTGTTTTACCAGCACCGTTACGCCCTATGAATCCATAAATCTCTCCTTGCCGTACATTCATATTTAGATTATCTACTGATTTTTGAGTGCCATACACTTTAGTAAGATTAGTCGTTTTTATAATTGTATTTATAGGAGACACCTACTTTCTATAAGTTCTTAATTACATGATAAAAAGAAAGGCTTAACTGCATATTAATCATTTCTTAACTATTTCTTAAAAGTAGTGTGCTTTGGGACAGAAAAACCAAAAGTAGTTCGTTTCCATGGAGTACTTTCAACCCATATATGCCCACCATTTTTTTCAACGAGCGCTTTAGAAATAGAAAGCCCGAGACCGCTACCACCAAACGAGGAGTTCCTTGATTGTTCGCTCCGGTACATTCGCTCAAATACGTTTTGTAAATCATATTTTGGAATACCAGGTCCTTTGTCCCAAATAAGAAGTTCATATTCTGCATCGGTTTCTAGTAGTTCGACTCCTACTGTTTTCCCATCCTTTCCGTAATAAATGGCATTTTTCATTAAATTACCTATAATCCGCATAAGGCTCAGATGGTCTGCGATGATAGGACAAGTAGATTCTGGTATGAGAACTTGTAGTTCAATATTATGTTTTGAGAGCTCAGGTAAAAACTCAATCAAAACTTCTCTAGTAACCTCAGAAAAGTCGAGTTCTTCTTCTTTTAGTGGAAATTCATTAGCGTCTAGCTTTGCCATATTGAATATTTCATCAACTAGGTGCTTTAAGTTATTTGATTTCATATAAAGTATTTTAAGGTATTCTTGCTTTTCTATTTCAGAAGCAGCGACCCCGTCTTTTAAAGCATCAATATATCCAATAATAGAAGTGAGTGGTGTTCGGATATCGTGCGAGATACTAGATAAAAGTTGTTTTCTAGATTCCTCGGATCTTTTTGCCTCGATCTGAACCGTTTCTAATTCAGCTATTAGTTCGTTTATTGAAAAAACGATATTATGTAAGGAGCGGTCATTGTTTGTGAATAATCTTGTTTGTAAATTTCCTTGTAGTGCACGACTTAATTTAGTACTCATTGATTTGCGATTTTGAATGAATTGTATTCTTGAAAAGAAGAGATATATTGTAATTAAGATAAGAGTAATAAATAAAGACATTTTTACTTTTGGGCCCATGTGTATATTTAAAAGCCCGCAAATGATAAGTTGTAATGAAATAAGGAAGAGGGTTTTATCAGTCTTCAAGCTTTTCACCTACAAACTTATAACCAATTCCCCATATAGTTTGAATGAATTTTGGATTGGAAGGATCAATCTCTATTTTCTTTCTAAGTTTTCGAATATGTACCATAACGGTATTGTCATCTTCTATATAATTGTCGTCCCACACATTTCGGAAGAGCTGTGTTTTTGTAAATACTTGTCCTGGGTTTGAAGTAAAGAATTTTAATAGTTCAAGTTCTTTGC